>DCUZ01000105.1 GCA_002327305.1 Holophagales bacterium UBA2201
ACGTCTCGCTTTCTTCAAGCGCGATCCCCACCACCATCGGATCGGCCGGTAGGTTGCAGGGGTACAGCTCGTCGCCGTTGGCGGGATTGAGGACCAGGACATCGCCGGGCTCGATGCCGGTGACGCCGGGAAGCATCTGGACGGCCGGACCGTAAGTTCCGGTAGGACTGGCCTCCGTGCCGGCAGCGGCCCCGGCGGTCTTGAGCGCTCGCTTGCCGTCGGGAGAATTGGGCTCCATATTCAAAGAACGGGCGCCGGATTTTGCGCCGTCCTTTCCCTCCAGCCCCTTGGTCCGTTCGTCCAGCTCTTTGATGGCGTTGATCATGACGAAGGTGAGGGCGCTGCCGTTGAAATCGTAAAGTTCCGTTTCTTCTGCATCCCTAGTATTAAGCTTCGCTTTGAAGGTGCCCACTGTATAAGGGGCTGCCTTTTGAGCGTCCTGGGCCACGACGCCGATGCCCTCCATATCGTTGGGGAGGCCCGCCAGGCCATTGTATTGATAGCGGACGGGATTGATCTTTTCGATGACCTCCAGGCCGTCGGCGAAGGGCCGGATGTTCTTTTTAAGTCGAAGATCGGACGGGTTGGTCCAGTTGCCGCCGCTGGGCTTCGCCGCCGAGTCCGTCGAGAGCTGGAGCTGGAAGGCGGGCGTAATGCTCCCGATCCCCACATTGCCGCCGGGTTGTTGGAGGGAGAGGTTCAGCGGAGCCGCCGCCGCATAGTCGTAGGCGTAGATCCTTCCCATGTTGGTGCTGGCTTCCGTCCAAACGCGGATCCCTTGCCCCGCCGCGGAGCCGAGGCTTCCCGAATCGAGCCCGAACCATCCGCTGCCGAGCACATGGAGCTCGGCGGCGGGTGCGTTCGTTCCGATCCCCACATGGCCGTTGTCCTTGATGCGCATTTTTTCCGTCAGCGTAGAGCCGTTATTGGTCAAAAAGACCAGGTCGGCGTTGGAGGTGCTTATATTGGAGTCGCTGTTGCGCAGGGCGATGCGGGCGCCCTCGAAGGGGGTGCCGGCCGCGTTGTCGTTGTGAAGCTGGATGGAGGCGATGTTGTCGGTGGTGGAGGCGTCCCGGGACCCCATGATCCGCAGGACGGCGTCCTGGCCTCCGACCGCGCGGGTCTGGACCGCCAGGACGGGCGTGCCGGTCGAGGAGACCTCCAGATTGTACGCCGGGGCCGTGGTGCCGATGCCCACATTGCCCGAGACGGCGGAATACATGTTGCTGCCGGAGATCGTCCAGTCGCCGTCGCTCAGGGTGGAGGGGCTGATCCAGTTGGTGCCTGCCGCCGTGCTGGAGAGAATCTGTCCGCTGCTCCCCGCGTCTCCGGAGGAATCATGAAACGCCCCGACAAGCTTCATGTTGCCGTCAACGTCCAGCTTGTAACCCGGCGTCGTCGTGCCGATGCCCACATTGCCCGAGACGGCGGAATACATGTTGTTGCCGGAGATCGTCCAGTCGCTGTCGCTCAGGGTGGAGGGGCTGATCCAGTTGGTGCCTGCCGCCGTGCTAGAGAGGAGCTGACCGCTGGTCCCCGGGTCACCGGAGGTATCCCGAAACGCACCGGTCACCCGGGCGTCTCCATTCACATCGAGCCGGTAAACCGGGGTATTAGTCCCGATCCCGAGGTTCTCGGAGATGGAAGCGGTCCCCACGACATGCAGGCGGTTCGAGGGCGCCGAGGTCCCCAGGCCGGTGGAGCCCGTCAGCGGGTCGACGAATAGTGAGGCTTCCTTCGTTCCGGAGCCGACATAGGTCAGGAATTGGCCGTCCGCTCCCGCGTCGCAGGATATCCGGCCCCCAGGATAAGGATCAGTGGGGTCCCCGTACAGGTAAAAGGGGCTGGGAGCCGTGATGCGGAAGGTGTACTGACTTCCGGCGGACACGGCGGGGGGATCACTGAACACGACATTGCGGAAACCCATTTGAGCGAATGCCGGGATATCGATGTTTCCAGTGGCCAGAAGGGTTCCTGAGACGCCCTCGCCTTCATAGATCTGGACAATACCAGTCTTCGAATCGGAGGCGGCCACGCGGCACGACAAGTGGACCAGGAATCCGGTTCTGCCCGCCGTGAATGACTGCCAAAGGTTCGCCTGGATGCAAGCGTAGTTGTTGAAGGAATCTGAATACGCGTCCAGCGTCCCGATGTGCTGGGCCACCTCGAAGCGGCCCGTGGGCGTGGAAGTCCCGACCCCCACCCGGGCGTCTCCCGTGATCGTCATGGCCACCAAGGGCGCCGAGCTGTCCGTGGTAATGAACCGGAGATCCACATCGTTATTCCCGGGAAGGTAGGATTCCAGGCCGGCGTAACGCGTGTTGTGCATGAACTTCAAGGCCGCCGTCTGCCCAACAGCGTAGGTGGTGTTCTCCACGCGGATTTCGGGAGCGTCGGAAGCCGATACATGGAGTTTCGCGTTTGGAGCGGAGGCCCCGATCCCCACATTGCCCGAGACGGCGGAATAGATGTCGTTGCCGGAGATCGTCCAGTCCCCGTCGCTTACGACCGGGGGATCGATCCAGTTGGTCGCTGATCCCATGCTGGAGAGAACTTGGCCGTTCGTTCCGGCGTCGCCGGAGGAATCATGAAACGCGCCGATCAGCTTCATGTTGCCGTCCACGTCCAGCTTGTAGCCGGGTGTGGCGGTTCCGATCCCCACATTCCCGGTTCCACTGACGTTGACGGCCCCCTGCAAGGTCGCGGCGTTCTGCGCGTAGGCCGAGGCGATGACCCGGACCCGGGGGGAGAGCGTTTCCCATCCCGGTGTCTCCGGATTGTAGATTTGGATCTCCAACCACACGGCGGCGTTGTCGCGGAACACTTCGGCCAGGTTGGGCTCGGAGCCGGCCGTGAGGGTCCCCGCCCCGAGTTGGGCGGTGAAGAGGCCGTTGCTCACGATCACCTGGCCCGACGGAGCGGCCGCGTTGTGGGTGTCCGTCAGGAGCAGGGTCCCGGCGGTGACCAGATTGTAGAACCGGAACGTCATGTCGAAGCTCCCGGCATGAGGGGCGCCGGTGCCGTCCCGCAGGACCCCCTGGTAGTTGACGAGGGCGGGGGGTGTGGCGGCGGCCAGGAGGAGGGTCACAAACATCACACATGTCAAGAGAATCAACACTGCCTTATTCATACAATCTCCTTTCCAAAGGAAAAAGTGAGACGTGAGAAGTGAGACGTGAGAAGTGAGACGTGAAATGTTTGCGTCTCACATCTCACCTTTCACATCTCACGTTTACCTCAGCATCACCAGCACCCGGATCATTCCCGTTCCCGCCGGCAGGTCCTCCAGCGCTTTGCCGATCAGCGTCCCGCTCTGGTGCATGGGGAACCCGTTGACCATCGTCGGCTGGGCCCTCATGGCGTGGCCGGGGGTGCCCGAGGCCACCAGCAGGTCCCCCTTGGCGATGGGGGCCAGGGTGGCGTCGGCTTTGACGAAAGTCACCCCGCCCACCACGACCAGTGAGAAGTAAGAGGTGAGAGGTGAGAGGTCCCGCCCCTCCATCTCACGTCTCACGTCTGACGTCTCGCTTTCTTCAAGCGCGATTCCCACCACCATCGGATCGGCCGGTAGGTTGCAGGGGTACAGCTCGTCGCCGTTGGCGGGATTGAGGACCAGGACATCGCCGGGCTCGATGCCGGTGACGCCGGGAAGCATCTGGACGGCCGGACCGTAAGTTCCGGTAGGACTGGGCTCCGGGCCGGCAGCGGTCCCGGCGGTCTTGAGCGCTCGCTTGCCGTCCGGAGAATTGGGCTCCATATTCAAAGAACGGGCGCCGGATTTTGCGCCGTCCTTTCCCTCCAGCCCCTTGGTCCGTTCGTCCAGCTCTTTGATGGCGTTGATCATGACGAAGGTGAGGGCGTGGGCGTTGAAATTGTAAAGCTCCGTTTCACTTTCGGCGGTGTCGTCCATTTTCGCCTTGAACTTTCCGACCGTGTAGGGAGCCACTTCCTGGATCTCCTGGGCGATGACCCCGATCCCTTCCCTGTCCTTGGGCGTTTCCGCAAGGCCGTTATATCTGTACCGGATCGGCTCGATTCCACGGATGACCTCCAGGCCGTCGGCGAACGCGGCGATGTCCTTTTTCAGGCGCCGGTCTGACGCGATGGTCCAGGTGCTTGTGGAGGGCTTGGCGGCGGAATCGGTCGCAAGATGGAGCTGGTAGGAAGGAGTGATGTTTCCGATGCCAACATAACCCCCGGGCTGTTGAAGGGAGAGGTTCAGCGCGCTGGATGCCCCGTAGTCGTAGGCGTAGATCCTTCCCAGGCTCGAACTGCTCTCGGTCCAGACCCGGATCCCCTTGCCCGCCGCGGTGCCGAGGCTTCCCGAATCGAGCCCGAACCATCCGCTTCCGAGCACATGGAGCTCGGCGGCGGGTGCGTTCGTTCCGATCCCCACATGGCCGTTGTCCTTGATGCGCATTTTTTCCGTCAGCGTAGAGCCGTTATTGGTCAAAAAGACCAGGTCGGCGTTGGAGGTGCTTATATTGGAGTCGCTGTTGCGCATGGCGATACGGGCGCCCTCGAAGGGGGTGCCGGCCGCGTTGTCGTTGTGAAGCTGGATGGAGGCGATATTGTCGGAGGTGGAGGCGTCCCGGGACCCCATGATCCGCAGAATGGCGTCCTGGCCTCCATTGGCGCTGGTCTGGATCGCCAGGACGGGGGTGCCGGTCGAAGAGACCTCCAGATTGTACGCCGGGGCGTCCGTGCCGATGCCCACATTGCCCGAGACGGCGGAATACATGTTGCTGCCGGAGATCGTCCAGTCGCCGTCGCTCAGGGTGGAGGGGCTGACCCAGTTGGTGCCGGCGGCCGTGCTGGAGAGCACCTGGCCGCTGGATCCCGGATCGCCGGAGGAGTCCCTGAACGCTCCGCTCACCCGGGTGTCGCCCACCACATCGAGCATACTGGTTGGAGTGGTGGTGCCAATTCCCACCCTACCATTGATCGCCGAGTAGAGCGTAGGACCGATTTGTGTGGAACAATAGGTATTGAAAGCGAAGTCGCACCAGGAACCGGGACTGCCCTCTCCTTCGGAATAGGGGTTTGTATTGTTTTCACGCCACCATTGCCGATCCACGGAGGCTACCTTGAATATCAATGTATATTGGCTTCCCAGCACCACATCGGGCGGCGCCGAGAATGGAATGCTCTGCCAGACATACACATCCTGAGTAATGAGAAAGCTCTGGGAGGCGAGCAGTGCGCCGCCGGTCCCCTGTCCGGCACGGATGTCCAGGGTGGCGGCGACGGGAGAACCGGAGGTCAGAGGGGAACGCGAATAAAATTCCACGCGTGTCAACTTGCCGGTGATCCCCGCCGTGAAAGACTGCCAGTTGATCGTCCCGCCGTAGTGGCCGACATGGGAAGTCTGGGATTGGTCGAGGGTCTCGTCCGAATAGGTCTGGACCTCCAAGGGGCCGATGACCTGCAACTTGGCCGTGGGGGCTTGCGTGCCGATCCCCACGTTGCCGGAAACGGCGGAGTACAGATTGCTGCCGCTGATCGTCCAGTCGCCGTCGTTCAGGGTGGAGGGGCTGACCCAGTTGGTGCCGGTGCCCGTGCTTTGAAGGACCTGGCCGCTGGTCCCCGCATCGGCCGAGGAGTCGCGGAACGCGCCGCTCACCCGCGCGTCCCCGGATACGTCGAGCCTCCAGTCCGGGGCGATGGTCCCGATTCCCAGGTTGCCGTTACCCGTGAGAGCCATGGCCAGGCCCTCGGTGCCCGCATCGGTTGTCAAGAAGAGCAGGTCCACGTCGCCGTCTCCCGGCACATAGGACGCGAGAGCCGCCCGCCCGTCGTTGACATGCCAAAAGTTGATCGCGTTGAACGTCCCTGGCGTGTCGGAGTTGTTCTCCAGGTTGACTTCCACGATGCCAGGGGAGGCCACGGTAAGATTGCCGCCATCAGATGCTTTCACGATTTCCACCCCGCCCCAGGCATCCACATTGACGGAGCCCTGCAGAGTCGCGGCGTTCTGCGCGTAGGCCGAGGCGAGGACCCGGATGCGCGGGGCGAGCGTCTCCGTCCCCACCTGAATCTCCAACCAGACGGCGGCGTTGTCGCGGAACACTTCGGCCAGGTTGGGCTCGGAGCCGGCCGTGAGGGTCCCCGCCCCGAGTTGGGCGGTGAAGAGGCCGTTGGCCACCGCCACCTGGCCCGACGGAGCGGCCGCGTTGTGGGTGTCCGTCAGGAGCAGAGTCCCCGCGGTGACCAGATTGTAGAACCGGAAGACCATGTCGAAGCTCCCGGCTTGTGGGGCGCCGGTGCCGTCCCGCAGGACCCCCTGGTAGTTGACCAGGGCGGGCGGAGTGGCGGCGGCCAGGAGGAGGGTCACAAACATCACACATGTCAAGAGAATCAACACTGCCTTATTCATACAATCTCCTTTCCAAAGGAAAAAGTGAGACGTGAGAAGTGAGACGTGAAATGTTTGCGTCTCACATCTCACCTTTCACATCTCACGTTTACCTCAGCATCACCAGCACCCGGATCATGCCGGTGCCTGTTTCAAGGTCCTCCAGCGCCTTGCCGATGATGGTGCCGTTCCGGTAGATGGGCTCGCCGTCGATGATCTTGGGCTGGGCCTTAATGGCGTGGCCGGGGGTGCCGGAGGTCACCAGCAGGTCGCCCTTGGCGATGGGGGCCAGGGTGGCGTCGGCCTTGACGAAAGTCACCCCGCCCACCACGACCAGTGAGAAGTGAGAGGTGAGAG
>DCUZ01000012.1 GCA_002327305.1 Holophagales bacterium UBA2201
GGCCGACGCGATGGGAATGGGTCCCGAACCCGAACTGCCTGCCCGGGTGGCCCTGCCCCCCCGTGCAGATGATCCTGCCGCGGCCGGTGGTGGTGGGGATCGTGGACCTGAATCCGCAGATCGTGAGCGCGGTGACGCTGGCGGCGGGGCAAAAGGTATTGACCAAGATCGCCAATCCGTACTATCAGACGTTCGTGGCGAAGGCGAATCTGCGGGTATCGGAGGGGACGGGGGAGGAGCTGTACGCCGATCAGGGGCTGAGCATCTCGCCGGGCTCCACCTTCGGGCAAATCGATGTATACGCGGTCAACCCGAACATGGGCACGGTGTCGAACCTGCGGTTCCATCCGGATCGTCTTCCCAATCCCCTGGTGACTCCCCAGCCGGGCGATCCGTTGGAAACCGTGGGCGCTCCAATTTTCACTGGCTCCGAACCCACCGACGTGAAGGTGCAGACAGTTACAAGGTTTGGTGAAGATTTTGTCTTTGCCTACATCACGAACGCGGGGGACGACACGGTGACGGTGGTGGATACGGCGACGAATACGGGACTGCCTTTCCCGCAATCGCCTATAAGCCAAGATTTTTGCTACGATGCGGATAATTACCCCACATCCTTTGACACCCGAAGCGTGGGCGATTTCGGCTATTCGACCAATTTCACCAGCAATACGATATCCGTGATCAATTTACCAGGGAGCACATGCGCCGTGCCGCCTGATTCCGACGGTGCCATTCATGTCGGCGAAGCCCCCATCCGGATCGTGGTCCAGCCGGTACCGGGCGGCGATAACTTCTTCGCCATGGTGAGGAACGCATTGGCGTTTGCCCGGCCCACGGACTTTACGACGCCTTCCAAGCAAAGCAACCTCATCCGGGACTGGGAGGACGTGCATGAGATACAGGAAACCAATGCCAATCCGCAAGCGATAATCTCCAACATCAACGCCTTCCAGACGAAGGTCGGTAACTGGGTGGTGAACGAAACCCTCAAGGAAACGCTGAATGAGGGGATAAACCTCTATCGCTCGGCCTACATACACGACCATCCGAGCAAGTAGTTTTTACTTCTGGCTGTTTAGGGGGTTTTGTGTTTAACATGTTTAGCGCTTCTGTGATCCAGGGGAAGCCCGTCCCCAAGGTGGGCTTCTCCTGTGCCCTTGTTTTATGGCTTGGCGTCATCTTGGGCCTTTGGGCGCCAAATCTATGGACCCAAATCCAATACCTGCCGGGGTGGCCGGTGGATACTAATGGATCACTGACTTCGGCCATCTACATTGCTGATGTGGATGACGACGGTCAACCAGAGCTTGTCTACGGTGATAGATCATTTGGATCGCAAACAGATTGGTGGTTGTATGTCAAGAAAATGGATGGAAGCGACGCTCCTGGCTGGCCGCAAAACCGCAAGGGGTCGGAGGCTCCTAAAGGCATTTTTGATTCGGACAATGATGGCAAGTTGGAAATTGTTTCCACTTATTCCGGGCTATATATGTTAGACAGCACAGGAACAGAGCTTTGGTATCACCCATACAACGGGCCTATATTCCAGAGCTTGTATCTTCCTGGCTATGTTTCAGTTGATGATATAGACAATGATGGAAATCAGGAGATAGTTGTGACCTGCGTGATGGGCGGGGCGGTCTTCGTCTTCGACGCCCAGGGAAATGTCCGGCCGGGGTGGCCGGTGACGGGTCTCGGCGGCATGCTGGTCAGTGCCTCTCTGGGGGATATTGACGGCGACGGGCTTAAGGAAATCATCGTATCTTCGGACAAGATTTATTGCTTCAAGCCGGACAGCACGTCCTGTGGAGGATTTCCCTATACCGCCGATAACGGAAGCCTGACCAAACCGATCCTGATTGATTATAACGGCGACGGGCATCCGGAGATCATCTTCGGAACGACAGGGCCGCATTGGGGCATCTATGCGATTGATTATGCCGGGAATCTGATATCTCCATATCCATTGGATAAGAATAGCATGCTGCAAGGATCTGTCGGTGACATTTACAGGAATGGTAACTATGAGTTGATATATGGATGGCTTTCATTACGAGGATACGATTTGATGACGGCTACGCAACTTCCCGATTTTCCTTTCACGGATCCCTCCGGTCTGTTCGGCTTTTCCAGTAAAGCCCCCAACCTGTGCGATTTAAGCGATGATCCGGGAATCGAAATTGCGTCCGGGGCCTACAGCGGAGGTTTCGTATACGACGGCAAGCTGTTCGCCTTTAATACCAACGGTCAGGTGCTGTCCGGATTTCCATCCTCGTTGTTGTTTCATAGGGGCTTGACGACGGGTTGTGCCGTGAACGACCTCGACGGCGACGGGGACATCGAAATCTGCTGCGGCAGCGAAAACCTTGAATTCACCGTACCCCGCTCCTCCACCATCTACTGCTGGGACAGCCCCCACCCGTACAACCTGGACAACATTGATTGGGCCATGGATGGGTTCGATCTGGGGCATACGGGGCGGTGGCGAAGGCTGTACCATATCAGCAAGGCAGGCAGCCAGTTGGCAGTGGGCAGTTGTCAGGGGCAGGGGAACCCGTGCTACCTGCCGCCGAATGGATCGCTGATCGCCGTGGATGTGACGGCGGTGCGGGAGCACGGCGGCGCGAATCCTTCCGGACAGGATGTGCGGTATTCGCGCACCCTGGGATGTGCCAACTATGAAGGCCCGGTCGTTGACCACGGCGACGGCACCTATACCCGGATGCTTCGCGCTCCGACGGCCGACTGCGCGACGGATATTCACGCCTGGGTGAACGAATTCAAATTAGCTGATTACCAGCAGATCATCTTCACCAGCGGGTGCGTCGCGGCGCCGCCGGCGTTTTCCCTAATCGCCCCCCCCGACAAGGCCGAGATGGCGCCGCCGAACATCACCCTGGAGTGGCAGACGGCCGGGACGGCCCCCCACCCCGATCATGCCGCCTCCTACGACCTCTATTTCGGCCCCGAGCCCGACCCGCCATGCCATCAGGGCGGCCTTCTCCAAACCTATTTTGATCTCCACGGCCTGGCCCCGGGGACGACCTACACCTGGCGGGTGGAGGCCCACAACGCCTGCGGAGCCACCCCTTCGCCCGTCTGGTCCTTCACCACCGCCCCCGACCCCGACGAGTGCCGGCACTGCCGCCCCGTCGCCCCGCCGTAGGGACAGGCGACAGTTGGGCAGTTGCCAGCCATCAGTTGGCGGTCATCAGTTGGCAGTTATTAGTTGGCAGTTATTAGTTAGCAGTTATCAGTCGGCAGTTATTAGTTGGCAGTTATCAGTTGCAAGCCAACAGGGTGAATGCCACCCGCGGTTCACTGCCGACTGCAGACTGCCCACTATCCACTGCCCACTACCAAATGGCATTGATGTGCAGGGGGGGGTTGCCCGCGTCGTGGGCCCGCTTGCAGACCCTCCCGTGGAACCATAATTTTATGCGGGCGGATCTGTTCTGGGGTACAAGACGAGGGCAAATCGCCCCTGCGGTACTGAATACTGATTGCTGCAGACTGCAGACTGGATCAAAAATTTTATGCGGGCGGATCTGTTCTGGGGTACAAGACGAGGGCAATCCGCCCCGAATGCAAAAGTGGAATGCAGCCGTGCCGGAACCTGTTTGTACAGGATGCCCAAGGAGGCCACCCCATGACATTCTTCTTCCTATCGGCTTTGCTCTTCTCCCCCGCCGCCGCCCCCATCGTCGGCCGGCCGGCCCCGGCTTTCACCGCCCCCTCCACCGACGGGACGAGGGTGAGTTTGGCCGACCAGAGGGGGAAGTGGGTGGTGCTCTATTTCTACCCCAAGGCCTTCACCCCGGGTTGCACCGCGCAGGCCTGCTCCCTGCGCGACGGCTTCACCCAGTTGAAGGACAGCGGCGCGGTCATCTACGGGATCAGCTTCGACAAACCGGAGACCCTCCAGAAGTTCAAGGCGGAAAACAAGCTCCCGTTCGAACTGCTTTCGGACGGCGACAAGGCCATCGCCAAGGCCTACGACGCCGTGGCCTTGGCCGGACTGGCGGCCGCCCGCAAGACCTTCATCATCGACCCGGAGGGCAGGCTGGCCCACGTGTTCACGAAGGTGGATACCAAGTCGCACGACCGCGAGGTCCTCGAGGCGTTGACGCGCCTGCAGGGCAAAAAGCCATCCTGAACGCCCTTGGGGCCCGCTCGCGAGGCGCTCCATCGGCTTTCATCCCTCCCGGAATCCGCGACCCTGACACGGGGGATCATGCCCGGACCCCCATCCGTCCGGCCCTCCGGCTCCTTGCGTTTGGATCTTACCCGAGGCCCTTCACTCCGACTGTCCCCGCACGCAGTTCCTCCCCGCCGCCTTGGCGGCGTAGAGCGCCCTGTCGGCGGCGGCGACGAGTTCCTCCGGGTCCCCACCTTCCTGGGGCCGCCGGGTAGCGTGCCCCACGCTGATGGTGACGACCGGAGAGACGGTGGATGAACCGTGGGGAATCTGAAGGGCCTCCACGGCGGCGCGGAGCCGCTCGGCGACGATGGCCGCACCCTCGGCCCCGGTGTTGAAGAGAACCACCGCGAACTCCTCCCCCCCGTAGCGGGCCACCAAGTCCACCCCGCGGTTCATGATCTCGTTGATGCGATGGGCCACCCGCCTGAGGCATTCGTCCCCCGCCGGATGTCCCCCGGCATCGTTGTAATCCTTGAAGAAGTCGAGATCGATCATCAGGAGCGAGAGGTCCATCCCCGTCCGGACGGACCGCTTCCACTCCGAATCGAGGAACTCGTCGAAAACCCGCCGGTTGACGAGATCGGTGAGGCCGTCGGACCGGGAAAGCTGGTCGGCCAGCCAGGTGGCCGCCTCCAGCTTCTGGTTCGCCTCCATCAGGTCGCGCGTCCGGGCGTCCACCATGGCGGCCAGTTCCCGTTCGCGCCGTTCCATGCGCCTAAGGCGCCACCGGAAGGAGCCCCAGACGAGGAACGCCAGCGCCGCGAGACCGGCGACCCAGAAGACGGGGCGCTCGTACCAGTGCGGCAGGAGGGTGAAGAGGACGGGTCCCGGGGCCGCGCTCCACAAGCCGTCCCCGACGGAGGCCTCGACCAGAAAGGCGTAGCCGCCCGGCTTGAGGTTGGTGTAGAAAGCCGCGCGCCGGGTCCCGGCGTCCATCCAATCCCGGTCGTAGCCCTCGAGCTTGTAGCGGAACCGGACCCGGTCGGGGACCGGCGCGCCGATGGCGGTGTAGTGGAACTCGAAGTCGTTGCGCCCGGGCGGGTAGGACAGCCGGCCGGCGAGGGCCGGATTTGAAAGCCGCCGGCCGCTCACCCCCATGAACTCGATGACGACCGAGAGGAACAGGGCGTCCTTCCGGAGATGACGCGGGTCCAGCGCGGCAACGCCGCGGACGGTGGTGAACCACAGCCGTCCGTCGCGGCCGCGCCACGCCGAGGGATGGCTCCCCCCGTTGCACTCACGGCTCCGCATCCCATCGGCCGTGCCGAAGGCGCGGCAGGACACCCGCTCCCGTCCGCCATCCATGAACTCGTCCAACTCGCGGATGGGGACGGTGAAGATCCCCAGGTTCGAAGACATCCAGAGGTTCCCCTCCCCGTCGTCGAGGATGGAGAAGATGTTGTCGTCGAAGAGACCGTCCTCCGCGGTGCAGGCGGCGAGGCGGCCGTTTTGCAGGCGGTTGAGGCCGCCGCCGTAGGTGCCTATCCACAGCGCGCCGTCGGGGCGGGGCAGGAGGACCATCACCATCCCGTTGGAGAGCCCCTCCCCCGTCCCGAGGGCGGTGAAGGAACCGTCCGCAAAGCGTTGCAGCCCCCCGCCGTCGGTGCCGAACCAGAGGACGCCGTCGGGGGTCTGCGCCATGGAGAGGATGGAAAGGTCCGTCAGGCCGTCCCGGCGGGTAAAGGCCCGGACGGCGCCGTCCTGGGCGCGGTAGAGCCCCCCGCCGTCGGACCCCATCCACAGGGCGCCGTCGCGGGCCTCCATGAAGCAGGTGATGGCGGCCTGGCGAACCTCCTTCGGAACGTCTGGGTCCACCTTCCCGTCCCGCAGGCGGACCACTCCTTCGTTGCAGCCGATCCACAGGGTCCCGTCGGCCGCTTCCATCAGGGCCACGATGTCATCGTCGGGAAGGCCGTCCCGCTTTGAGAAAACGCGGAAACCGCCGTCCTTCATCCGGTTCAACCCTCCGGCCTTGGTGCCGACCCAGACGGCCCCCCCCCGGTCCTCGAGAACACAGTAGGTGGCGTTGGAGGAGAGCCCCTCGCGCTTCCCCCACGGGATGACGGCGCCATCGCGGAGACGGTTGAGGCCGTTGTTGGAGGTGCCCACCCACAGGTTGCCCGCCCGGTCCGCCAGGAGGGAAAGGACGACATCGTCGCTGAGTCCCTCTTTGATCCCCATGGAGTCGATGCGGTCCCCGCTCAGCCGCGTGAGGCCGGTGAAGGTGCCGGCCCACAGGTTCCCGTCGGCGTCCACGGCCAGCGCCTCCACCCTCGCGCCGGCCAGCCCCTGGTCGGGTCCCCACGCCCGGAAGGTCCCGCCGTCGAACGCATAGACGCCGGCCGAGGCGGTGCCCATCCAGAGGGTCCCATTCCTCCCCTCGCGCAGGGCCAGGACCGTCGAGGCCGGCAGCCCCTCCTGGCGGGTCCACCGGCGGACGGCGCCGCCGTGGAGTCGGTGGAGGGCGCCCCGGGAACCCACCCACAGGGCCCCGTCGCGGGTCTGCCGGATGACATGGACGGTCCCCTCCACCGGAGGGTCCCACCGGACCGGCTCGAAGCTCCCGCCGGTGAAGCGGCACAGACCCCCCTCCTCCGTCCCCACCCATACCGTCCCCTGATCGTCCTCTTCGAGGGCCAGGATGTGGTCGTGGGGGAGGCCCTCGGACCGACCGTAGAAGCGGAAGGTCCCGCCGTGGTGGTGGACCAGGCCGCCGTAGGTCCCCGCCCACAGGGAACCGTCGCGCGCGGCGAGGAGGACGTTGATGTGGTTGTTGGGAAACCCCCTGACGGTGCGCTTGTCGAAGGCGGTGAACTTGAAGCCGTCGAACCGCGCCAGCCCCTCCTGCGTTCCCAGCCAGAGATAGCCGTCGCCGGTCTGCGCCAGCGCCGTGACCGAACTCTGCGGGAGGCCCTGCTCCACCTCCCAGGCCTCCAGGATGTACTGCGTGAGCCGTTTCGAGGGGTCGAGCGCCATCCCCCGCCCGGCCAGGGCACAGCAGGCCAGGAAGCCAAGGAGGGCGGCGCGCGGGCGCAGTGGGACCCGGTGCATGGGATCAATTATATAAGAAATGGAGGGAACTCCGGTGTGACGGCCGTCACAGATCGAGCGCATGGCCGTGATCGGCCAGCCAGCGGCGGTGGGCGCGGTGCTGCGGATCGTGGGCCGCCACGCATTCCCAGAAGGCGCGGGAGTGGCCTCGGATGATCAGATGGGCCAGTTCGTGGACGACGAGATAGTCGATGACGGGCGGCGGGGCCATGACCAGGCGCCATGAGAAGCGGACGACGCCGCGGGCGTCGCAGGAGCCCCATTTGGTCCGGGCCGACGAGAGGAGGACGCGGACGGGTTTCACCCCCAGCCGGGGCCCCCAATGGTCCGCCCGTTCCCCGAGGACCGAGGCGGCGCGGCGGCGATACCACGCCTCGAACAATTCCCGCCCCCGCGGCACTCCCGCGCGGGTGAGCCGGAAGGCGCCGTCGTGCTCCAACGCAGGGACCTCCCCCTCGATGATCGTGAGCGGGACCGGTTCGCCGAGCAGGGGAAAGGTCTCCCCGTCCCGATAGCGATGGCACGGCCGCTCGTCCATTTTCGCGCGGAGCCGCTCCCGCGTCCTCCGGATCCACTCCCCCTTCGTCGCGACCAATCGCATCACCTCGGTCTCGGAGATGCGCCGCGGCGCCCGGACGACGAGGAGGCCGTCGCGGGTGACCGTCAGCCCCACGGTGCGGCGGGAGGAGCGCACCAGGCGGTCGATCGGGATGGCCACGGAGTCAGGCCAGCGATGGGGCGAGGGCCGCGAGGCGGCCCGGCAGGCCCCCCATGGCGCCGTTGGAGAGGGTGACGACGAGGGCCGGGCGCTCCCGAAGCCCTCCGACGAGGGCCGCCGCCTCGTCCGCCCCCGCCACGGCGCGGGCCTCCGTTCCCCGGGATTCCAGGGCCGCCGCCAAAGATCCCGGGGAGAAGGGCTCCTCCCCCGGCTTTCCCGGCGGAGGCGGAAGGATGAGAACGCGGGAGGCGGCGGCGAAGCTCTCCGCGTAAAGGTCCTGGAAGGCGCGGGTGCGCGAGGTGTTGGTCCGCGGTTCGAAGATGGCGGTGATGCGGAACCCGGCGAAGTGGTCCCTCAGCCCCTCGAGCGTCGTCCTCACCGCCGTGGGGTGGTGGGCGAAGTCGTCCACCACCCAGAATCCCGGAGAGCGGAAAAGGACATCGCCGCGGCGGCGGACGCCGGAATAGGACGCCAGGCCCCGCGCCACGGCCTCCGGAGGGAACCCCAGTCCCGCCAGGAGGGCCAGGACGCCCAGGGCATTCTTCCGGTTGTGCCCCCCCCACAGGGGCACGGAGAGTTCCACCCCCCGGCTTCCGCACAGGGCGCGAAAACGCGAACCCTCGGGCGTCGTTTCCACGGGGCCGTCGGCGCGCGTTCCCGCCCCGCCGCCGAGCCCGTAGGCGAGGAGGCGCCCGCGGCAGTGGGCCCGGACGAATGCGGGATCGAGGTCGTCGGAACAGAACGCCAGGAGCCCCTCCGGAGGGACGAGGGCGAGAAACCGCTCGAAGGCGCGGCGATAGTCGTCGAAGGTCGCGAAGATGTCGGCGTGGTCGTATTCCATCGAAGTGAAGAGGGCGGCCTTCGGACGGTAGTGGAGGAACTTGGGCCCCTTGTCGAACCACGCGGTCTCGTACTCGTCCCCCTCGGTCACGAACCACGTTCCGGCCCCCATCCCCGCGGGCGCCCCGGCGCCCCTGGACACCCCTCCGGCCATGAAACCGGGCCCCTCTCCCATCGCGCCGAGGGTGTGGGCCAACAGGGTGGTCGCGGTGGTCTTTCCATGCGTCCCCGCGACGACGAGGGAGGTGCGGGTTTCAAGGAGGACCTGCTCGAATAGTTCGGGGAATGAGCAGTAGGGGATGCCGCGCCCGCGCAGGGCGGCCGATTCGGGATGGGAGCGCGCCATGACGTTGCCCACGACCACCAGGTCCGGCGCGGGGTCCAGGTTCTCCGGCCGGTACCCCTCGACGCCGGCGATGCCCAGCCCCTCCAGCATCTCCTTCATCGGGGGGAGGAAGGCCCGGTCGGAACCGGTGACCGTCTTGCCCATCTCCGTCAGGAGTTTTGCCACTCCCGCCATGGCCGAACCGCAGACCCCCTGGATATAGACCCGGTGGATGGAGTCGAAATCGATCCGTCGGCTCCCCTCCTCCCCCACCCGCGCGCGCAACACCGTCACGCGCGCTCCGGGAAGAAGGAACGGAGGGTCCGGCGGGAGGCGTCGAGACGGGCCCGGCCGCCGATCCAGAGCGGGTATTGCGGCTTCCCGTGCCCCGACGGGAACCCGGCGAGGACCGGGTAGGGGGCGTCGGCGAAATATTCGCCCAGGAGCGCGCGCCACCCCTTCGGCCCCGAGGGGGCGAAACACCCCTCCATCCGCCCGAAGACGACCCCCGCGGCCCGGTCCAACACACCGGCCTGGCGCAGGGTCTGCAGCAGCCGGTCGAGACGGTAAAGGGGTTCGTTGACGTCCTCGAGGAGGAGGATGGCGCGGCCCAACGATGGCAGGTGTTTCGTGCCGAGAAGGGAGGCGAAGAGGGTGAGGTTGCCCCCCAGGAGCGTCCCTTCCGATCTCCCCGGCCGGACCGCCCAGACCCCGCGCGGGGCGGCGTAGTCGAGGCATTTCCGGGAAAGCGCCCGCTTCAGATGGGCCCCCTCGACCCGGGTGAAATCCGGCCGCGCGAGACGGGTCAGCATGGGCCCGTGGCAGAACGGGATGCCGAAGCGCTTCCAAAGGGCCAGGCCGAGATAGGTGAGGTCGGAGGAGCCCACGAGGATCTTTTGCCCCCTGGGACGGATGCGGGACAGATGCGGAAGGAGCCGCTGGGCCCCGGCCCCGCCCCGGACGGCGACCACGGCCTCCACGGCGGGGTCCTCCAGGGCCTCCTTCAACTCCAGGAAGCGCTCGCGGTCCGTCCCGGCGAGGAAGAGGGTCGGGGTTTTGGACAGCGGGAGGGGGAGCGGTTCGCCGGTGAGACGGTGGAGGACGGCCAGGCCGCTCAGAAGTTCCTCTTCCGGCGCGGCCGAGGAGGGTTCGACGACGGCGATCTTCATCGCGGGCGCTGGGAACCGGGCCCTATTTCCGGGGGACCAGCCCGGCCACCAGGAGGGCGACCCCCGCCGCGGCGGCCACGCCCCCGATCCAGGGCGGGACCGTCTCTTTCGTTTCGAGGGCGGCCTGGAACCCGCCGACCTTGATCCCCGCCCGTTTCTTGGAATAGGTCAATCCCCTGCCGAGGATGAAACCGCCGCCCAGCAGGAGAACCAACCCCAGTACGACCATGATCTTGCGCATCGTGCCTCCCGGCGACAGGATGGGCCTATTATACCTTCCCCCGGCGCGGCGGGCGGCCCTATGGACGCTTCGCCAGGCCGTGGAGGAGGATGTCCAGGGCGAAATCCACCCGCTTCCCGAGCTCCTTCGGGCCGGAGAAGAACCCCCCGGGCGTTTCCAGGTAGCGGAAGGTCTGCAGGACGAGGGCCGCCGCCAGGGGCACATCCACCGCCTTGAAGGTCCCGGCCCGGATGCCCCGGTCGAAAATCCCCTCCATGAGCGCGGCCTCGCGCTGGAAAAGGGACGCCTGGATCTTCCGGCACAGTTCGTGGATCTCCCGGTGCACCCGTTCGGAGAGCCGGTGGAGGGCGTACCGTTCGGCCAGGAGGCTGAACCGGGTGAGACAGAAGGCCCTCAACTGCCCGGCGGGGTCGGCCTCCTTCCCGACGGCCGCCTCCAGTTTCTCCAGGATCGCCGTCCCCTCCCGCTCCGTCACGGCCTTGAACAGGTCCAATTTGTTTTTAAAGTAGTAGTACAGCGCGGGCGTGCCCAGCCCCACCTCCGCCGCCACTTCGTCCATCGTGGTCCGGCGGTAGCCCCGGACCGCGAAATGCTTCATCGCCGCGTTGAGGATGCTTTCCTTCTGGTCCATGGACTGAACTCCTGAATGGATGGCTCATCCGCCGTCGACCATCGCCCCGACGGGATGGCGCATGATCAGCGGACGAACGCAATGCCGAGCCGGAAGGCCTCGTGACGTTCCCGGTAGTTCAGGAGGCTCTCCGCAAGGGCGTTCACGTACTGCACATGAAGGTAGATTTGGGCGCTCTCGAACCATGACGCACCCAGCGGATAGGTCAGGTCGGCCTCGAACGACCAACCCTGGCGCGCTGTCCCGATATTGAACCTCGACACCAGGCCCTCCGCCTTTCCAACGATGACCGAGACATCGAAATTGCCGCGATACTCCTCCAGATCGGCGTTTCCGGACGCGTCGTAGTTCTCATGGTATTTGAACCTGGGCGCGACCGCCAGGCCGAGGCCGCCTTGCGGATTGAAGAAAACGAGGACCGGGGAAAGATACAGAAAATTGGTGCTGCGGGATTCGTCCCCGCTGAGGCCGTTGGATTCGTGCTGGACGCCCCCCTGGAGGAAGAAACCATCCACCGCTCCGGGCCGCCAGGGCAGATTGCGGGAACGGTAGAAAAGTTCGGGCTTGTAGCTGGTGTCCTCGAACGGCCTGGAATCCGCTTCCAGGTCCCAGAACGAGGTCTGCGTGTAGCCGAAGTGGAATCCGCCGACCCACGGATGTTTGCGGGCGAGCGGCGCGGTCGGATTGAAGAACCGGTACTTGAAACTCAATTGGAACTTGCTGTCCGCCAGTGGAACCCCCAAAAGGAAATAGGACGACTGGTACGGACTGATGTTCTTCAGGTAGGGTTGCGCGAGGCGAAAGAGATCGTCGAGCTCCGCATAGGGCTCTTCCGTCTCCGGATCCGCGGCGAAGGGGGCGGCTTCGCCGACCGGGCTTCCGGACCCGGTGGCTTCGTCATCGCCCGTCAGAGGCAAAGCCAGGGTGATCACGACCAGGAGGACCGCGCGCGCAGGCATGGTCTACGCGGTCGGGATGCTTGCCCGGGAGGCCGTCATTGCCCGCCCCCCAACATCTTGTAGAGGGTGATCCGGTTCGCCAGGTCCGCCATCCGCAGGGTCACCAGGCCCTGCTGGGCGATGTAGAGGGAGCGCTGGGCGACGAGGACCCCCAGGTAGCCGTCCACGCCGGCCTCGTAGCGGGCCCGGGAGAGGCGGTGGGTCTGATCGAGGGCGTCCACCAGCGCGCGCGACGCCTCCTGCTGGGCGGCCAGGCTGGACCGGAGGGCGAGGGCGTCGGCCACCTCCCGGAAGGCCGTCTGGATCGCCTGCTCGTAGCGGGCCACGGCGATCTCCCGGTCCACCTTCGCCGCCTTGTAGTTGGCCATCTGCAGGCCGCTGGCATAGAGCGGGGCGAGGATCTGCGGGGCGAACATCCAGGTCCCCGTTCCTGAACCGAAAAGGTCCGACAGGTCGGAACTCATGGTCCCGCCCCCCAAAGTCAGACTGATGCGGGGAAAGAACGCCGCGCGGGCGGCCCCGATGTTGGCGTTGGTGGCCAGAAGCTGGTGCTCGGCCGCCAGGATGTCGGGCCGGCGCAAGAGGACCTCGGAGGGGAGGCCGGCGCCGATCGCCTTGGGTTCCGCCACCGACGAAAGCCCTTCGGGGAGGAGTTCATCCGGGACGGGGACGCCCACGAGCAGGTGAAGGGCGTTCCTGTCCATCTCGACGAGCCCCTGGTATCGGGCCGCGTCCAACCGGGAGGCCTCCCTCTGGCTTTCCGCCTGACGGAGGTCCAGGTCGGAAGCGACTCCCATCTGCCGGCTCCGGCCGATCAATCCGCAATAGTCGGCCTGGGCGTCGAAGGTGGCCAGGGCCAGGCGCAGGTTTTCCCGGTCGGCGGCAAGGGCCAGGTAGGCATGCCCCACGGCGCCCACCAGGGCGATCTGCGCGGCGGACCGGGCCTGCTCGGTGGCGAAATACTGCTCCAGCGCCCGCCGCTTCAAACTGCGGACGCGGCCGAACAGGTCCAATTCGAAGGCCGAGATCCCCACTTGAAACGCATATTCGGACGCGATGGTGGGCTCCCCGTCGTCGGTCCTCTTCTCCGGGATCCGGACCCGGCTCCCGGTGCCCATGGCGCCCAGACCGGGGAACTGCTCGGAGCGCTGGATGCGGTAGAGGGCCCGCGCCCTCTCGATGTTGAGCGCCGCCACGCGCAGATCGCGGTTGTTGGCCAGCGCCATTTCGATGACGGCCTGTAGGCGGGGGTCGGTGAAATAATCCTTCCATGCCACCTCGGGGGCGAGCGGGGCCGCTTCGACGGCGGCCGCGGCGTCCGCCGGGAAAGCCGCCGGGACCGGCGGCTCGGGACGCTCGTACTCCGGGATCATGGTGCAGCCGGCGAGGGCCGCGAGCATCGCGAGCGGAATGAATTTAGGGGTTCTCATGTCAGTGGCCCTCCGCAGCATCCGGCCCCGCTCCCTCTGCGGGGGCGAACTTCTTTCTGGAGAAAAGCTGGACGATCACCACGAACAGCAGGGGGATGAAGATCGCGGCCACGAAGGTGGCGGTGACCATGCCCCCCAGAACGCTCGTGCCGATGGCCTTCATCGCCCCGGCCCCGGCCCCGCTGGCGATGGCCAGGGGTAGGACGCCGAACCCGAACGCCAGCGAGGTCATCACGATGGGGCGGAGGCGCAGTTTGGATGCCTCGAGCGTGGCCTCTGCAAGCCCCATCCCCTGTTCGATGCGCTGGGTGGCGAACTGGACGATCAGAATCGCGTTCTTGGTCGTCAGGCCGAGAACCGTGAGGAGGCCGATCTGGAAGTAGACGTCGTTGGGCATGCCGCGCACCGACGAGGCCAGGACGCCCCCGAGGACGCCGAGCGGCAGGACCAGCATGACGGAGATGGGGAAGGTCCAGCTCTCGTAGAGCGCCGCCAGGACGAGGAAGATGACGAGGATGGAGAAGGCGTAGAGGAGCCCGGCCTGGGATTCCGACATCCGCTGCTGGTAGGAGAGGCCGGTCCACTCGTAGCCGATGCCCTGGGGGAGCCGGGACATCAGTTCCTCCATCGTCCGCATCGCCTCGCCGGTGCTGTGCCCCGGGGACGCCTCCCCCTGGATGTTCATGGCGGGGAAGCTGTTGTACCGCTCCAGGCGGGGCGAGCCGTAGATCCATCGGCCGGAGGCGACCGCCGAAAGCGGGACGAGCCTGCCCTGACGGTTGCGGACATGGAGCCGGTCGAGATCGCTCGGGAGCATCCGGTACGGAGCGTCGGCCTGGGCATAGACGCGCTTGACGCGCCCCCCCTGGACGAAGTTGCCGACATAAGCGCTGCCGAAGGCGGCCGAGAGGTAGCTCTGGATGGAGGCCACCGGGACCCCGAGGGCGCCGGCCCTCTCCCAGTCGATGTCCACCTTGTACATGGGGACGTCGGCCATCCCGTTGGGCCGCACGCGCGCCAGGCGCTGGTCCTGGGCGGCCATCCCGAGGAGCTGGACCAGGGCTTCGGTGAGCTTGGCGTGTCCCACGCCGCTGCGGTCCTGGAGCATGAGGTCGAAGCCCGTCGCCACCCCGAGCTCGGTGACGGCCGGCGGGGGGAAGGTGAAGACGACGGCGCCCCGAACGCCCGCAAGGGCCCCCATGGCCCGGTTGGCCACCGCCGGGGCGCGGAGGTCCGGCCGGTCGCGCAGGTCCCAGTCCTTCAGCTTGACGAACATGAGGCCCTGGTTCTGGCCGCGGCCGGCGAACCCCATCCCGGCGATCGCCATGACCGAGGCGACCGCGTCGGGCTCGCGGGTCAGGAAGTGGTCGCGCACGGCGGCCATAACGCCCTGGGTCTGCTCCAGGGTGGAGCCGACCGGCAGTTGGACCATGGTGAGCAGGACCCCCTGGTCCTCGTCGGGCAGGTACCCGGTGGGCATCCGATGGAAAAGGAACGCCATCCCCGCGACGAGGAGAAGGAACAGGACCGCGAAGCGGACCTTCCGTCCCAGCATGTGGCCCACCACGCCCAGGTAGTTGGCGCGGGCCCGGTGGAAGAAGCGGTCGAACCAGAGGAAGAAGGGCCTCAGGAGACGAAAGCCGGTCTCCGCCGCCTCGTGCCCCTTGGGCACCGGCCTAAGCAGGGAGGCACAGAGGACCGGGGTGAGGACCAACGCCACGACGACCGAGAGGAGCATGGAGGCGATGACCGTGATGGAGAACTGCCGGTAGATGATGCCCGTGGAACCGGGGAAGAACATCATCGGGGCGAACACGGCGGCCAGGACGAGGCCGATGCCCACGAGGGCGCTCTGGATCTGCCCCATGGACTTGCGGGTGGCCTCGAACGGCGGGAGCCCCTCCTCCCCCATGATGCGCTCCACGTTCTCGACGACGATGATGGCGTCATCCACGAGGAGGCCGATGGCGAGGACCATGGCGAACATCGTCAGCATGTTGATGGAGAACCCGAAGAGGCCGAGGACGGCGAAGGTGCCCAGGATGACCACCGGCACCGCGATGGTGGGGATGAGGGTGGCCCGCATGTTCCCCATGAACAGGTACATGACGAGGAAAACGAGAAGGATGGCCTCGAGGAGGGTCTTGACCACCTCGTTGATGGCCACCCGGATGAACGGGGTGGTGTCGAACGGGTAGATGACCTTCATGCCGGGGGGGAAGTACCGCGACAGCTCCTCCATCTTGGCCTTGATCCGGTCGGCGGTGTCGAGGGCGTTGGCGCCGGCCTCCTGCCGGATGGCCAGGCCCGCCACCGGCTTCCCGTTGTAGGTGGCCAGGACGTCGGGCAGTTCGGTCCCCAGTTCGGTGCGGCCGATGTCCCGAACGCGGACGACCGACCCGTCGGGGTTGGTGCGCAGGGGAACGGCCGCGAACTCCTCCGGCGTCACCAGGAGCGACTGGACGACAATGGAGGCGTTCATGCGCTGGCCCTTCACCGCGGGGGCGCCGCCCAGCTGGCCGGCGGAGATCTCCGCGTTATAGGTGCGCACGGCCGCCACCACGTCTTCCGGGGTCATCCCGTACTGGGTGAGCTTGTCGGGGTCGAGCCACAGACGCATCGCGTAGGCGGTCCCGAAGGTCTGCACCTCTCCGACGCCCGGCACGCGCGCGAGGATGCTTTCGATCCGGGAGACGGCGTAGTCGTTGAGATCGGCCTGGTCCATGCTCCCGTCCTCGCTGGTGAGGCCGACGATGACGAGGAAGTTGCGGGTGGACTTGCTCACCGTCACGCCGCGGCTCTGCACGATGTCCGGGAGCGACGGCAGGGCCAATTGGAGCTTGTTCTGCACCTTGGCCCACGCCAGGTCGGGGTCGGTGCCCGGGGCGAAGGTGAGCTCGATCTGGGCGGTGCCCGACGAATCGGCCGTCGAGTGCATGTAGAGCATCTTGTCGAGGCCCGTCATCTTGGTCTCGATCATCTGGACGACGCTGTCCTCGACGGTCTGCGCCGAGGCGCCGGGGTAGATGGCGCTGATGGCGATGGAGGGCGGGGCGATGGGGGGGTACTGCGAGATGGGCAGGTTGTAGATGGCCAGGGCCCCGCCCAGCATCATCGCGATGGCGATGACCCAGGCGAAGACCGGCCGCTCCAGAAAGAAGTGGGACATCCTCCGCCTCCTACCGCTCCGGCGTCCCCGGGACGAACGGGACGGCCTTCACCGCGGATCCGGGCCGGACCTTTTGGAGTCCCTCCACGATCACCCGGTCGCCGGCGGCGAGGCCGCCGGCGATGAGCCAGCGGTCCCCAAGGGCCCGGTCCAGTTCCAGCGCCTTTTGCTCCACCTGCCCGGCGTCGTTGACGGTCAGGGCGACGGGGTTGCCCTTGAAATCCCGGCTTATGCCCTGCTGGGGGACCAGGATGGCCTGCTCGTCCACCCCCTCCTCCAGCACCGCCCGCACGAACATCCCCGGCAGGAGGACGAGGTCGGGGTTGGGGAAGACCATGCGGATGGTGACCGAGCCGGTGGTGGGCTCCACGGTGACGTCGCGGAACTTCAGGGTCCCCTCGCGACCATAGGGGGTGCCGTCCTCCAGGAGCAATTTCGCCCGGCCCTTCGCGTCGGGGTCCTGGGCCAGCCGGCCGCCCTCGACGGCGCGCCTAAGGCGCAGGAGCTCGGCGCTGGACTGGGTGACGTCCACGTAGATGGGATCCAACTGCTGGACCACCGCCAGGGGAACGGGCTGGTAGGCGGCCACCAGCGCGCCCGGGGTGACGGAGGAGCGGCCGATGCGGCCGGCAATCGGCGATTGGATGGGGGTGTAGTCCAGGTTGATCTTCGCGTTCTGCACCGCGGCGCGGGCCTGGGCGGCCCCGGCTTCGGCGGCGGCAAGGGCGGCCGAGGCCTCGTCGGCGTCCTGCTGGCCCACGGCGTGGATCGCCGCCAGCCCCTGGAGCCGTTCGGCGCGCGAACGGGCCGAGGGGAGGTTGGCCTCGGCCATCGCGAGGGCCGCCAGGGCCTGCTCGTAAGCGGCCTGGTACTGGGAAGGATCGATCTGGTACAGGATGTCGCCGGCCCGGACCATGGCGCCCTCCTGGAAGAGGCGCTTCTGAATGATGCCGTTCACCTGGGGGCGGATCTCGGCGACGAGATAGGCCGAGACGCGGCCGGGCAGTTCCATCGTCAGCGCCAGCCGCTGGGGGACCAGGGTCACAACGCCGACTTCGGGCGGGGGGACGGACGGCGGCGCCTGTGGTTTGCAGGCGGTCAGAGACAGCCCCGCGGCGATAAGTCCCAGGGTGATCAGGTGGGTGGTGCGGTCGCGCAACAACATGACGGGCCTCCTGTGAATTGGGGGAGCGAACGGGAGCGTTCAGAGTGCGGGCATCAATGCGAAAATACTGAATGAATAATTCAAAACTTCAATACTCTACCACGGAGGGGGTCGGCTGTAAACCCCCCCTTGACCGGGCCGCCGGCTCCGCCGCTCCATTCGGCTGCATTCACGGGGCGCCCCATGGAAGCCCTCCTCATCGGCCCCTCCGGCGGGAATGCCCGCGCCCCCAACGAACGGCTCCGCGTGGAAAATTACCGGGGAGGGATGCGCTCCGGTGGAGGGTTCCCCCCATCCTCTATGGTTTTGCCCCCATGAGCCGTGCCGGGAGCAAAAACAGCGCCTTGACCAACTCGAACGCCCCGCCCACGGCGATCCCCACCAGTCTGAACGGCAGGAGCAGGAGCCAGACGAGGGGATAGAGGATCAGCGCCAGGAGGGCCAGGGGCCAGCACAGGACGAGCAGGATGCACCAGAGCAGGAATTTCACCATGGGTCGCTTACCTCCTTGAGGTTAAACGGGAGGCCTCCATGAAAGTTCCGCGCCGGTGGTACACTGGTAGCCCTATGGAACCGGTCATCCTCACCCTGGCCGCGGCCGCTGTCGGGGCAACCATCGGCATCGCCTCCCACGCGGCGGCCAAAAAGAAGATCCGGATCACCCTGGAACAAGCCGCCCAGAACCTCGGACTGGTCGTCTATCCCTGGAAATATTTTGAATATGACGGCCGGCTTGACGGGCTGATCGACGGCCTGCCCGTGCAGGTGACGATGGTCAGGCGAAAAGGCAAAACGAAAACCCGGATCACCGCGCAGGGGGCCGACCCCTCCATCACCCTGCGCCGGGAGACCCTGGCGGTGAAGCTGGGGCTGACCCCCGAGCGTTGGCTGGCCCCCGCCACGCAGACCCGGTGGGATCGGGCGGGGGACATCCTCGTCGGCGACGGCTCCTTCGACGAGCGCGTCGACTTGCGCGGCCCCCTGCCCTTCTGCCTGGCCGCCCTGGACCGGGAAGCGAGGGAGACCATCCGTTCGCTGGTGGATGATTGGGGAGGGAAGGCCCGGGATGGAAAGGTGATCGTGGAGACCGACCGCGACCTGACCAAACTGGGGGAACTGGAAACGCTGGTCCGGTCGGTCCATCGGACCGCCGGGCTCCTCCGGCCGAGAACGCCCGACGAGATCAAGGGGGGCCTCCTGGGCAATTATCGCGGCGAGAACGATCCCCATGTCAGAAGGGCGGTCCTGGCCGCCCTAGGCCAAGCGTTCCCGGAAGACCCCGACACCCTCGCCGCGAGCCGTGAGGCCCTGGGCGACCTCGCGGACGACTGGATCCCCGTCCAGGCCGCCGCCAATCTCGGCAGGGAGGGCATTCCCCACCTCCGGGCCATCCTGAAGGACCCCCGCAAGGACGAGACCGTCCACGCCCGGTGCGTCCGGCTCCTGGGCGCCGCGCTCCCGGAGGAGGAGGCAGAATCGCTCCTCCTTGAGCACCTGGTGGATCCCCGCTCGGCCGTCGCCTTCGCGGCCGCGGAGTCGTTCGGGGAGCGGGTCGGCAGTGCCAAGGCGGTCCCCCTGCTGACGGAAACGGCCGACCACCACGCCTCGGCCGACGTCCGGAAGGCCGCCCGCACGGCCCTCGACGCCATCGCGGTGAAATTGGAGGATGTGAAGCCCGGCGGGCTGGCCCTGGCCCCGGCGGGGGAGGACGGGCAGCTGAGCCGGGCGGAGGGGCAGGCCCCGTTCCCGCCCCTTCATCCCGGGGACGGCTCCCGCACCGCCGGCTGACCGCAGGGGCCGGGATGGCCTTGCGCGACCTTGTCCTTGCGGACACGACGATACCCGGACCCTGGACCCCCCATTGACCCGTCCGCCGGGGACCTGAGCCGGGAGGAGATCCTCCCGGCCTGAACCGCTTCACATCGAAGATAGATCAGGCATTGACCGTGACGCCCCGTTCCACTACAATGGGGCGCCGTGAACGCCCCTGCCCCGGGATCGACGACCCGCCGTCCGGACTTCCCCCCTCGCCGGGAGGCCGGGGAGTGAGGCGCCTGCGCACCGCCTTCCAGGTCCTCGTGGTGGCGGCCGTGGCCGTCACGGGGGTGCGGCACGCCCTGGGGTGGAGCATGACCACGATCGAAAAGTACTGCCCCTTCGGCGGCCTCGAGACCGCCTACGCCCTCGTCACCCGTCAGAAGTTCACCTGCGCGGCCGGAGAGCTCAATCTGGCCCTCTTCCTGGCCCTCATCCTCCTCACCCTTCTGGCCCGCAAGGCCTTCTGCGGCTGGGTTTGCCCCCTGGGGGCCGTCCTCGAGTGGTGGGGCCGCCTGGGGCGGCGGTGGCTCCGCTTCTCGTCCTTCGACGGCTGGTGGCGCCCCTCGGACCGGACCCGCAAGGTCCTCCAGACCGTCCTGCGGTCGGTCGTCCTGGCCGCCGTCCTGGCCGCCACCTGGGCCACGGGGGAACTGGTCTTCCGCGGCTACGATCCCTACTACATCCTCTTCAGCGCCCACGGACACGATGTGATGTTCTGGAGCTACTTCATCCTGGGGGGTCTCCTGGCCCTGGGTCTGGCGATGCCCATGGCCTGGTGTAAATACCTCTGCCCTCTCGGCGCGGCGCTATGGCCGGCGTCCAAGCCGGGCCTTCTCCGGCTCCGCCGCTCGCCCGACCACTGCACGGAGTGTGGCGCCTGCGACGATGCCTGTCCCCAGTCCCTCCCGGTTTCCTCCGTGATGGAGGTCCGGTCGGGCGAGTGCACCCTCTGCTTCGAGTGCACCGCCGCCTGCCCCGTCGCCGGCGCCCTGGAACTCCGCGCCCCGGGGGGAAAACCATGAGGGTCCCCCCCTGGACCGTCCCCCTCCTGGTCCTCCTGTGCGCCGCCCTCGGCCTGGCGGGCGCCCGGTTCCTGGTGCGCCCCAGCGTCGTGCTGGACCTGGCCCAGGCCCCTTCCGATGCCGATCTACGCACGACGGTCCTGGTGGTGGGCGGCCTGTTTTGCGTGGACACCGCCGAGCGCGCCGCCGGCCAACTCGATGGCCTGCCGGGGGTGGTCCGCTTCACCGCCTACGCCTCCCGCAACCGGGCCGAGGTCCTCTACGACCCGGCCGTGGCCACCGCCGAAACCATCCGAAAAGCCATCGAGGGCCCCGTCTATGACAAGGAAACGGGCGAGTTCCTTTTCGGTCTCTATCGCGTCGTGGAGGCGGATGGTGTAAAATATAGCGCGCCATAACCCCTGAAAGCCAAGAGGAGGTCATCCATGTTCCGTTCCACCGTCATCCTGTTCGTTGCGTTCATCCTAGCCCTCGCGGGCGTCCTTTCGGCCGCCGCGACCAAGGCCCCCGAGACCGCCGTGTTCCAGGTCCCCGACCTCAAAGACGAGGCCCTGGTCAAGAAACTGACCCAGTCGCTGGCCGGCCTCCCCGGCATCCTCGCCGCCAAGGCCGACGCCGAAGCGGGGAAGTTCCTGGTCACGTTCGAGCCCGGCAAGACCGATTCGGAAGCCCTGACCCGGGCCCTGGCCCAGGCGGCCCCCGAAGCCAAGTTGGAGAAGGTCCAGCCCGCCGACCCCAAGGCCGCCAAGAAGGATTGCGGCAAGTGCCCCAGCAAGGACAAGTGCAAGGACGCCGAAAAGGACAAGGGCAAAGAGAAGAAATAGTCCCTCCGCCCTTTACCGGACCTCCCACCGCGGGGAGGCCCTTTTGACGCCCCGGCCCCCGCCGGGGCGTTTTGATTGTGCCCTCTCAGGGGCAGGCCTGGACGGAACCCTGGAGGTCGGCGTCGCGCGGGGCCGCCTGCGAGGGGCAGGCGGTGTCGTAGGTGCCCCCCGCGGCCCGGACCAGGTAATAGAACCCCTCCCCGGGGCCGGGCGTTTCCTCATCGGCCGCGGCGGTATCGGCGGAATCGTCCTCCAGGCAGGTCAGGACGCTGGCGGCGAAGGAGGCGGCATGAAGCAGGGACAGGTCCCCTTTGACGACATCATAGGCCGCGCCCCCCCCGACGGCGTTCCAGGCGAGGTCCGACGCCCCCCGCCAGCGCAATCCCCACACCACCGGGAGGGCGGGGGGCCGCTCCAGGGCCCCGATGTCCTGGGAGCAGTCGTAGGGGCGGGGGGCGGGGGTGCCTTCCACCGTGTGCCGGGGCGGCTGATGATCAGGAGGGAAATGAGGGGTCGGAAAAGGAAAGGCCGCGGGCGTTTCGGGGGCGGGATTCGCCGCACTCAGCAGGGGGCTCCCCGCGCCGGGGGTCAGGTCGTGGGCCGCAAGGTCCGCAAACCCCGGCGAGGTCCCCGTCACCGTCCCGGTCCATTGGGCGGGAATGTTGGAGGAGCCGGCGCGGACCCAGTTGTTCGACCCCGCGATCTGCACCCCGTCGGTCCATTTCGCTTCGGCAGTACGGCTCACATTGAGCGCCGTCCCGTCGGCGCGGCAGAAAACATTGTTGTGCATCTCGATGGACTGGATGCCGTCGAATACCCGGAAGACCGCGCTGGTCCCCGCCAGGATGGTGTTGTTGACGAAGCGGTAGCGGCCGTTGCTCTGCCCCGTGCCGTCCCCCCCGACGCGGGTGATGAAGAAGGTGTTTCGCTGCCACAGGACGTTGCCCACCACGTCGGAGTCCTCCCGGACGAGCCCTTCGGTCCAGCCCGGGGGCGCCCCTCCGGGGTCGGGGCCGATGAGCTCCAGCTCGTGGTAGTAGGCCCCCTCGATCCAGTTGTAGTGGATCTCGTTGCGCTCGGCCCGCGACTTGACATTGTTGCCGCCGTTGCCGTCGTGGATGTAGCAGTGGCGCATCCGGAAGACGCTGCCGGGCCGGTTCACCTCGTCGGTGGCCATGTAGATC
>DCUZ01000077.1 GCA_002327305.1 Holophagales bacterium UBA2201
GCATTATAAAAAGGCCAAAGACGAGCCGCAGGCTTCAGCCTGCGCTGTATTGCCCCGGTTCTCCATCGGCGAGTCAGGACGCACCCCAAAGGGTGCGGCTACATGATTCTCCCCGGCTTCCGGCTTCCGTCCTGCGCTCGGGCCCGACGACTGTTTGAGATTTTCGCGCAGGATGTTGCCCCCGCGCCAGCTTCCAGCTTCGGGAAAAAAGCACTGCAGGGCGTCGCCGCCGAACTTCATCACCTGGCCGCCGTGGGCCCCGACGATGCCGATCATGGCGGCGAAGTAGCGGTTGAGAATGCCGGTGAGGAGTTCGGCGCCTTCGGCGCCCAAAACCGACAGCGTCTCCGACATGGGGGTGAACCCGGAGACATCGGCGAAGAGGACGGTGCCGGACAGCCACTCCCGCCAAGGCTTCTCCCGGTCGTGCCGGAGTACGATCTCGGGCAAGAACCCTCTCGTCTTCACACCCGGATTATCTCAGAGAAAGGGAAGGAAATCCACCGCGGGAATCGGTTTCCCCAGTCCCGAACCCGCGCCCAACCCCTCCCGCCGGCGGGACCACCAGGAAAGACGGGATGCCGGATCGGGTCCGGCATGACGAAACCGACAGATTGGCAACCCTAATAGAATTGTGGCGCGGAACCTGAAACTTTGAACTGTTTCTATTCCATCAGCAACAGGATGTCGTTGGTCCTGCGCAGTTTCTGGCAGAGGTCGTTCATGAGGGCCTCCTGGAGTTTGCACCGCAGGGTCTGGTCGGCCTGCATCAGGGCCTTGAACTCCCCCTTGCTGATCTCCATCAGTTCGGAGTCCTCGTCCAGGATGATGGAGGCGGAGCGGGGCAGGTGGTCGATGAGGGAGACCTCGCCGAACCAGTCGCCGGCCTTGAACCGCCCCAGGACCTTCTTCTCGCCCCGCTTGGTGATGCGGTAGACGCTGGCGGCCCCGGTCTTGAGGACGAAGAGGGACCCCTCCTCCGACCCCTCCTCGATGATGAGGGTGCCCTGGGCCAGACGGCGGGAACGGACGGCCTTGCCGATCTGCACCAGTTCCATCTGGGTCAGTTGCGAAAAGAGAGGGATGGATTTCAAGACCTTGACATCTTCCATAATACGGAATTATACCACCGCGGCCGCCTGTTCCACCACCCGGCGCAGGGACGCCAGGGCCCCGGCGAAGAAATGGTCGGCCCCGGGGACGGGGACCACCACCAGGGCGGGATACCACCCCTGGAACACCCGCCGGACCTCGTCGGGGCGGCCCGTCTCGTCGAATTCCCCCTGAAAGGCGGTCACCGCGAGCGTCGCCCCCCTCAGGAACGAGAAATCAAAGACGGTCACGGGCAGGCCGACCGTGAAGGCCCGGGTGAAGGACCGCTCGACGGCCAGCCTCAGCCCCACCCATGACCCGAAGGAGTAGCCCAGGAGCATCACCGGCAGGTCCGGATGCTCCGCGCGGATGTGCCCGTCCAGCACCGCCGCGTCCCGCTTCTCCCCCTCCCCGTAGTCGAACTCCCCCTCGGAGAGCCCCACGCCGCGGAAGTTGAGCGAGTAGCACACCTGCCCCGCATCCACCAGCGCCTTGCGGGCCTCGTAGAGCACCTTGTTGTGGAGGTTGCCGCCGTGGAGGGGATGGGGATGGAGGCAGAGGCAGGCCCCGACCGCGTCCCCGGGGGGATCGTGCCGCCATACCTCGATGCGCCCGGCGTCGCCGTTGAGGAAGAAGTTCTTCATCCGACTCTATGATAGCAGGGATTCGAGGGGGACGGAACCGTGGCGGCGCAGAAGGTCCGAGAGGCGGTCGCGGAAGCCCCCCAGCGCGGCGTACCGGATGAAGGAGGCGCCCCACCCCATCGCGTCGGGCCCCACGGGCCCCAGTTCATGGGCGTGGGCGACCAGGACATGGGGACCCGGCCCCTCCAGGTGCCGTTCGAGAAGGCGCGCCGGGACCATCCGCCCCACCCACGAGGTCCCCAGGGGGACGGCCAACGGCCCCACGCGGCCCACGCAGGGAGAAAACTCCGGGAAACCGCCCGGGGCCGGCCGCCGGAGGAACCCCGTGGCGGGGAGGAGGGAACTGGAGTAGCGGTAGCCCGCCTCCTCCACCATGGCGTAATGCCCCCCGGGCGCCATCCCCAGCGTCCAGGCCGGGGAGCGGTAGCCCTTCACCCCGGCGCCGCCGATCGCCTCAAGGGTCTCCTTGCTCCTGCGCAGGTCCCGGCGGAACTCCTCCGGGGTGAGGCGGTGGACGGGGCGGTGGAGGTGGCCGTGGCTCGCGATCTCGTGGCCCGCCGCCGCCACGCTCCGGACCAGGCGGGGGGCGGTTTGGGCGACCTCCCCCAGGACGAAGAAGGTGGCCCGGACGCGGTGGTCGTCCAAAAACCGGAGCCACCCCTCCGTCTGCCGCTCCACCTCCGCCGCGTCGAAGGCGGCCCCCTCCATCCGGCAGAGGTGGTGGCGCGATTCGATGTCCAGGGTGAGGTGCAGAGTCATTCAAGGACGGCGCGGCAATGGTCGCGGTAGTTGAAGAAGTTGTACCACTGCCAGGGGTACCGCGCGAGGACCGACTCCAGCCGGGAGGCGTAGGCCTGGGCCATGGCGCCGGCGTCGGGGTCGGGCACGACGGCCTCCAGCCGGTGGCCGCGGTAGCGCCCGTCCGCCTCCGCCATGAAGAACATGGGGACGATGGGGCGGTCCGTCCAGCGGCTCAGGAGGAAGGGGGTGCGCAGGAAGGCGGCCCGCTCGCCGAACAGCGTCACCGGGACATGGTCGCGGCGGAAGGCGCGGTCGGCCAGGAGGACCACATTGTCGCCCCCCTCGAGCCGCTCGCGCACCTTGAAGAGGATGTTCTCGCCGGCGTCGATGAGGAGGGTGTCGATGCCGAACCGGGCGCGGGCCTCCTGCCGCTTCCGCTCGACATAGGGGTCCTCCTCGGGCTGGGCGATGACGACGAAGGGGACCCCCTGCGATTTCAGGAAGAGGCCGCCCAATTCCCAGTTGCCGACATGGGAGGAGAGGAGGATGTGGCCGCCCGCGCGCAGGTCCTCCATCCCCCCCTCCGGGGGGAGGATGAGGTCCGGGTCGTAGAAGGCCGCGCTGCGCCAGAAGTCGGCCACGCCGCGCAGGTAGGAGAAATAGAGGCGCCGGGCGATCCGGCGGCGCGTCCGGGGCGGGTCGCCGGGCCGGACCAGGGCCACGTTGTCCTCCACGGCCCGGCGCAGGCGCCCGACAAAGGGGAAGAACCCCCAGCCGATGCACCACGCGATGGCCCGCAGGACGGGCCGCGGCATCCGCCGCGTCCCCTCCACGATGCCCACGAAGATGGGCTTACTGGAGAAGCGATACAGGGTCCAGCGGGTGCGCGAGCGGTCGGACGACATAGCGGGCGTGGAGGCAGGCCATGCAGATGTGAAAGGTGTCGGGAACGGGGCGGAAGTGGCTCCCCCGCCCCTCGTAGATGGCCTCGAGCCCCACCGTCCCGACGCGCGCCCCCGCCTTGGCGGCCAGCACCAGCATCAGGCTCTCCAGGGCGTAGCGCGAATAGACGGGGGGGAGGCGCCGGAGCAGGTCCGCCGAGACCAGGCGGTAGCCGCACTGGTAGTCGGGGAGGTCGAGGCCCGTCCAGGGCTTGAGGAAGAGGCGTCCGAAGAAGCGGTTGGCCCGGCGGTTCTTCACGGGGACATGGCCCATGTCCAGGTCGCGGACGCCGGTGACGAGATCGTACGCGTCCGCCAGCGCGAGAAATTCGGGGATGCGGGCGGGGTCGTGCTGGAGGTCGCCGTCGAGGAAAAGGACGGCGTCGGGCCCTTCGGCCAGAAGGACCCCCAGGCCGCGGGAGACGGCGCGCCCCTTGCCGTGGTTGCGGCGGAGGGCGAGCACTTCAGCCCCCGCCTTGAGCGCCTCTCCCACCGTGGCGTCGGCCGAGCCGTCGGAGACCACCAGGGCGCGGGGGACATGGCGCAGGACGCCTTCCACCACCGTTCCGATGGTGGCGGCGCAGTTGTAGGCGGGGATGAGGGCGGCGATGCGGAGGGTCATGGCGTGGAGGCGTTTAGTATAGCGCACTCTGAAGGCCGCGGGGCCTTCGACTTCCACCCGCCCGGGCGGGGGCGCTATACCCCCCGCCTCATCCGGGCGTGGAACTCCTTGAGCGATCCCTCGATGACGGGCACCGCTTCGTCCACCGTGGCGACGATGCGCGGCAGTTGAAGGTCGGGGGCGTTGGCGAAACGGGGCACCATGTACCCCTCCATCCAACGGATCAGCCCGTGGTACTCATCCCCGACGAGGATGAGGGGGCGCTGGGTCATCTTCTTCACCTGGAGCAACTGCCAGATGGTGACGATCTCCAGGAGGGTGCCGATGCCCCCGGGCATGGCCACGAAGGCGGAGGAGAGGAAGACGAAGTGGTGCAGGCGGGAGAAGAAATTGTAGTGGAGGGTGGACTCGTCCAGGAAGAGGTTCTTCCCCTCGAGGAGGGGCAGGTCGATGGCGAGGCCGAACGACTTCACCACCCCCCGCGTGTTCCCCTCCCTCGCCCCGAGGTTGGCGGCCTCCATCAGCCCCGGCCCGCCGCCGGTGACGATGTCGCATCCCATATCCGCCAGGCGGCGGGCCAGCCGCCGCACATCCTCGTAGACGGCGTCCCCCGGCTTCACCCGGCTGCTGCCGAAGACGGAGACGCGGAAGAAATCCTTCCCCGCGGGGACGAGTTTCTCCAGGTCGTGGATGACGTCCCACAGTTTGACGAGCGAGCTTTCGACGATGTCCTCGGTGTGCATGCGGCCTCCTCGGGATGGCGGTTGGCCTATAATTATAGCCGTGGAACCTGTTTTGCGCATCCTGGAAAACGATGCCGGCCCGCCGGAGGGGGACCTCGCCCGGGAGGAGCGCCTTCTGCGGGAGGCCGCGGCGGACCCGGTCCTCTTTTTCTACTCGTGGCGGGACCCCGTCCTGGTCCTGGGGCATGGCCAGCGGGACGGGGGGCTCGACCTGGGGTCCGCGCGGGACCGGGGGATCACGGTCGCGCGACGGTCCACCGGAGGCACGGGGGTCTATCATCATGACGATCTGGCCGTTTCGCTCATCCTCCCGGCGGAGCACCCCTGGGCGAAGGGGATCCGGCCGCTTTACGACCGGATGACGGGGGCCCTGGCCGGAGCCCTGGGAGACCTGGGCGTCGCCACCACCCGCCCCGCCGTCCGTCAGGCCGCCGCCCATCCCCGTCCCCCCCTCTGCTTCGCCGACCACGCCGTCGAGACCCTCCTCGTTGACGGCCGGAAATGCGTGGGATGCTCACAGGCCCGCCGGCGCTCGGGGGTCCTGGTCCACGCCTTCCTCCTTTTCAACGACGAGACGGAGACCACGGCGCGCCTCTTCCGGATGGCCGAGGCCGAGGTGGCGGCCTTGGTCGCCCCCCTCCCGCTGACCCGGGAGTCGCGGCCGCTCCTGAAGGCCGCCGTCAAGCGGCGGTTGGCCGCGGCTTTCAACCTGGAGCCGGTGGCGAGCCAGCTGGAGTGAAAAACAGTCTGTCGGGTCTATCGGGTCTATAGGGTCTATCGGGTCTATCGGGTCTATCTGGTCTATAGGGTCTGTTGGGTCTGTTGGGTCTGTCGGTTTGTCTGGTCCTTTGCGGTCTCGCGCCTTCTTAAGGCCCGCTCATTCCGACTCTTCCCCCCCGCCCTACGCCCTACGCCCCTACGCCCCTACGCCACTACGCTTCTACGCCCTACGCCACTACGCCTCTACGCCTCTACGCTTCTACGCCCTACGCCCCCACGCCCTCTCCCTCCCTGAAATATATCCCCCGCGGCTCCGGTTTAAGATATGTTCATAAACCAATGGAGAATGTCCGATGCCGAAGACCATCATCTATGAAGCCATGACCGAAAAACTGGAAATTCTCGCCCCCGACGGGACGGTGGACGAGCAGCTCCTCCCACCCCTGTCACAGGAGGAGGTGCTGGGGCTTTACCGGGACATGCTCACCCTCCGGGCCTTCGACGACAAGGCCTTGAAACTCCAGCGCCAGGGACGGATGGGGACCTGGGCCTCCACGCTGGGGCAGGAGGCGGCGCAGGCCGGCCTGGCGAAAAACCTCACGCGGGCCGACTGGCTGGCCCCTACCTTCCGCGAGAGCGGGCTGATGCTCCTCTTCGGCGTCCCGGCGGTGAACCAGTACGCCTACTGGAAGGGGGACGAGGCCGGGTCCCTATTCCCCGAAGGGGTGAACTGCCTCCCCCCCTCCGTCCCCATCGCCAGCCAGCTCCTCCACGCCGTCGGCATTGGGATGGCCCTTCAGAAGAAGGGCTCCGACGGGGTGGCCGTGGGGTTCGGCGGCGACGGCTCCACCTCCGAGGGGGACTTCCACGAGGCCCTCAACTTCGCCGGCGTCTTCGGCGCCCGCACCCTCCTCTATGTCCAGAACAACCAGTGGGCCATCTCCGTCCCCTTCAAGCGGCAGACCGCCGCCGGGAGCATCGCCCAGAAGGCCCACGCCTACGGCATCCCGGGCCTCCAAGTGGACGGCAACGACCCCTTCGCCGTCTACGCGGGCACGAAGGCGGCGCTGGACCATATCCGGGCCGGGAAGGGGGCCTACCTGGTCGAGGCCCTCACCTACCGGATGCAGAGCCACACCACGGCCGACGACCACACCCGCTACCGCACCCCCGAGGAGACGGCCCTTTGGGCCGAGCGCGAGCCGGTGCGCCGGACGCGGCTTTATCTCGAAAAGAAGGAATGGTGGGATGAGCAGAAAGAGGCGGCCCTCCAGGAGGAGCTGGCGGCCGCCGTCGAGGGGTGGGTGAAGGAGTTGGAGGCCCGGCCGGCGCCCAAGCCGGAGGACATGGTGGCCTTCATGTACCAGGAGATGCCCTGGCACCTGAAGGAGCAATACGAGTTCCTGAAAGCGGAGGTGAAACGGTGAGCGCCGCGAAAGAGCAGGAAGAGACCAAGAAATTGACCCTGGTGCAGGCGGTGCAGGACGCCCTGCGCACGGAGATGGAATTGGACGAGCGCGTCCTGGTGATGGGCGAGGATGTCGGCCGCGACGGCGGCGTCTTCCGCGCCACCGAAGGATTGCTCGACCAGTTCGGCCCCGAGCGCGTCATGGACACCCCCCTGGCCGAGAGCGGCATCGTGGGGACGGCCCTCGGGCTCGCCGTGGCCGGCTTCCGCCCCGTGGCGGAGATCCAGTTCATGGGGTTCGTCTATCCCGCCATCAACCAGCTGTTCGCCCACGTGGCGCGGTTCCGCAACCGTTCCCGCGGCCGGTACCCCCTGCCGATGGTGGTCCGCATGCCCTACGGCGGCGGCATCCACCCCCCCGAGCACCACTCGGAGAGCTACGAATCCCTGTTCCTCAACACGCCGGGGCTGAAGGTGGTGGTCCCCTCCACTCCCACCGACGCGAAGGGGCTCCTCATCCAGGCCATCCGGGAGGAGGACCCCGTCATCTTCCTGGAGCCCAAGCGCATCTACCGCGCCTTCCGCGAGGAGGTCCCGTCCGGGGCCTACACCATCCCCCTGGGGGAACTGCGCGTGGCCCGCGAGGGGAGCGATGTCACCCTCATCGCCTGGGGCGCGATGAGCCGCGTCGTATTGGAGGCCTCCGAATTCCTGGTCAAGGACGGGGTATCGGCCGAGGTGCTGGACCTGCGCACCCTCAACCCCCTCGACCTGGACGGCATCCTGGAGAGCGTGCGCAAGACGGGGCGGGCCGTGGTGGTCCACGAAGCGCCGCGCAACACCGGTTTCGGCGCCGAGATCGCCACCCTCATCCACGAGCGGCTCCCGCTGGAACTGGAGGCCCCCGTGGCGAGGGTGACGGGGTTCGACTGCGTCTTCCCGTTCCCCATGACCGAGGAGCACTACCTTCCCACCCGCGACCGGGTCATCGCCGCGGTGAGGAAGACGCTGGATTTCTAAGGGAGGCAAGCATGGCATTCGAGTTCAAGTTCCCCGACGTGGGGGAAGGGATCCACGAAGGGCGCATCGTCGAGTGGCTCGTGGTGGAGGGCGATACGGTCAAGGTGGACGCCCCCCTGGTGAAGGTGGAGACCGACAAGGCCGTGGTTGAATTGCCCTCCCCGGAGGCCGGAACGATCCTGAAGATCCACTTCCCCCCCGACAGCGTCATCCATGTCGGGGATGTCATCGTGACGATCGGCACGGCGGGCGAGAAGGCTGAAGGCTCAAGGCTGAAGGCGGAAGGAGAGAAACAGGTGGAAGGCGGAAGGGGGAAGGGGGAAGGAGAACCTGCCCTCTCCGAACCCCGAACTCCGAACTCCGAACCCGCCTCACTCGAAACTCGAAACTCGAAACTCGAAACTACGGCGTCCGCTGCGCGGCCGCCGGCCACCCCCCGGACGCGCGCCCTGGCCCGCAAGCTGGGCGTGGACCTGGCGGCGGTGACGGGTTCCGGAAAGCACGGCCGGATCACGGATGAGGACGTGAAGCGTGCCGCCGAAGGCGGCGCGCTGGCGGAAGGCGGAAGGCTGAAGGCTGAAGGTCCCCCCACCCCTTCCGATCTCCGAACTCCGAACTCCGAACTGTTCAAACTCGAAACTCGATACTCGAAACTCGAAACTTCCGAATCGGTCGAGCGCGTCCCGGCCACTTATCTCAGGAAGAAGATCGCCGAGCACATGGTCGCCTCCCAGCGCACCTCGGCCCAGGTCACCCACGTGGACGAGACCGATGTGACGGAGCTCTTCGCCCTCTACCGGCAGGCCAAGGAAGAATACCGGGAGAAGCACGGGTTCAACCTCACCGTCCTCCCCTTCTTCATGAAGGCACTGGTCGCCGCCCTGGCGGAACACCCCCTCTTCAACGCCTCCTACGACGAGGCCGCGGGGGAGATCGTCCACCACAAGCATGTGCACATCGGCCTGGCCGCCGACACCCCCGAGGGGCTGGTGGTCCCCGTGGTCAAGCACGCCCAGGCCAAGAGCATCGTGGCCATGGGCGCCGAGGTGGCGGACCTGGCCGCCAAGGCGCGCGAGCGCCGCCTGACCCTCGAGGAGATGAAGGGGGCCACCATCACCATCACCAACATCGGCCCCCTGGGGGGCCTCATCGCCACCCCCATCCTCAATCAGCCCAACCTGGCCATCCTCGCCCTGGGCGAGATCAAGGACCGTCCCGTGGTCGTGGACGGCGCCATCGTCGTCCGGAAAATGATCTACCTTTCCCTCACCTTCGACCACCGCATCATCGACGGCGCGGAGGCCGCCCGGTTCGTGCGCCGCCTGGGCCGGATCCTCGCCAAGCCGGGGCTCCTCCTGGCGGGGGCGTAGGGCCGTGGTCGTCGGGTCGGTTTCCAAGGGTTGCCAGGTCGCGGTCGTCGGCGCGGGGCCGGGCGGCTACCTCGCCGCCATACGCCTCGCCCAACTGGGGAAGGACGTCATCCTCGTCGAGCGCAACGCTGCTCTCGGCGGCGTCTGCCTCAACGAGGGGTGCATCCCCTCGAAGGCCCTCCTCCACGCCTCCGATTTCTACCAGGAGGCCCAGCACGCCGGGGTCTTCGGCATCACCATCCCCGAGGTGGGGCTGGACATGGGGCGCCTCATCGCCTGGAAGGACGGCGTCGTCAAGCGCCTCACCGACGGCATCCGCTTCCTCATGGACAAGAACAAGGTGGAGGTGGTGCGCGGGACCGCGCGGTTCGCCTCCGACCGGCGGCTTGAAGTGGAGGCCGAGGGGACGATGAGCGTCATCGACTTCGAGTCCGCCGTCATCGCCACCGGCTCCTCCATCCGCGCCCTCCCCGCCATTCCTTACGACGGTATTACCGTCATCGGCTCCTCCGAGGCTCTCCAATTGAAAGAGGTCCCGAAGCGGATGGTCATCATCGGGGGCGGCTACATCGGACTCGAGATGGCCTCCGTCTACGCCAAGCTCGGCAGCGCCGTGGAGCTCATCGACCCCCTCCCCGCCCTCGTTCCGCTCATGGAAAAAGAGGTGGGCGAGGCCCTCACCCTCCGATTGAAGGCCCTCGGCGTGAAATTCCACCTTAACGCCGCCGCCACCGCCTTCAGGGCCGGAAGCCCCGCCGTGGTCACCGTCCAGGACCGGACAACGAAAGAAACAGCCGACCTGGAGGCCGAGGTGGTCCTCGTCTCCGTGGGGCGCATCCCCAATTCCGCCGGCCTGGGGCTGGAAGCCATCGGGGTGAAGATGGACGATCGTGGGTTCATCGCGGCCAACAACCGGATGGAAACCAGCGTCCCCGGCATCTACGCCATCGGCGACGTCATCGGCAACCCCATGCTGGCCCACAAGGCCTACCGCGAGGCCAAGGTGGCCGCCGAGGTGATCGCCGGAAAACCCGAGGCCTTCGACAACCTGGTCATCCCCGCCGCCATCTACACCGACCCCGAGGTGGCCTGGGCGGGTATCACGGAGAAGGAGGCGAACGACCGGGGGATCAAGGTGATCACCGGCACCTTCCCCTTCCGCGTTTCGGGCCGCGCCCTCACCCTCAACGCCCCCGACGGCTTCGTCAAGACCATCGCCGACGCCAAGACCCAGGAACTGCTCGGCGTGGTGATGGTGGGGCACGGCGTCTCGGAATTGATCGCCGAAGCGGCCCTGGCCATCGAGGCGCGCCTCTACCTCGACGACCTGAAAAGGGTCATCCACCCCCACCCGACGATGTCCGAGGCGATCCTGGAATCTGTTGATGCGGCCCTGGGTGAGGCCGTGCACATGGTGCCCGTCAAGCGCTGAGCGCTTCGCGCGCGGGAAGGCGGGAAGGCGAAAGGCCGGAATGTCCCACCGCCTGCATCAGTGCGCTGCGCCCCTGGACAGGGGCCGCTACCTGCATCGCGTCTTGCTGAGTTCCCCTGAATCATTTATCCTATGGCGGAGGCCTATTTCATGCGCTGCTCCTTCGCCGACGATCCCACCCTGAGCCCCCGGCTTTTCACCCTGCTGGACCGGGTGTTTCCCGGCATCGGCGGGGCGGCAGCGCACGCCCGCCGCCTGGGCGGCGTTTGGGAGGAGGCCTCCACGCCGTTCGTCCATTTCGAAAACGGCGAGGCCGTCGCCCATGTCGGCGTCATCGAACTGCCCCTCATCCTGATGGGAAAGGAAGCGCGCGTGGGTTCCATCCACGGGGTGGCCGCGCACCCGGACCACCGCCGACGGGGCCACTACCGGAAGGTCATGGAGGAGGCGCTGGAACATTGCGCCGGGCGCTTCGCGACCCTGGTCCTAACCACCGAACACCCGGAGTACTTCAGCCCCTTCGGGTTCCGGGAGGTGCGGGAGCACCGGTTCATCCTTCGGGGAATGGGGCGGAACGCGCCCGGCGGAGCGCGCCTTCTGGACCTTTCGGACTCCACCGACATCGCCCTCCTCAACCGGCTCCTGGAAACGCGGGAACCGGTCTCGCGCGTCGTGGGGGTGGGGCCCGAGAAGGCCGTCTTCTGCGTCAACGAGGGGCGCCGCCCGCTCCACTATCTCCCCGACCTCGACACCCTTCTCTGCCTCGAGCTGGAGGGGAGGGTGCTGCGGCTGTTCGATGTCGTCTCCCCGCGCCTGCCGGCGCTCGATGCCATCGTCGCGCGGCTCCCCCGGCCGGTGGATGAGGTCATCCTCCACTTCTCCCCCGACCGCATGGGGGTCCGGGCCCGGTCCGAGGCCTACCTTCTCGACCACGACGGCCCCTCCCATCTGATGGTCCGCGGCGGATTCCCCCCCGAAGGCGGACCGTTCACCCTCCCCCGCCCCGCGAGGACATGAGGGGAACCGGGCCGTTGATTCCCCCGCTCCCCTGTGCTACCCTGCCGCCATGACCTGCGAACATCTGCGCGCTCTGGAGCAAGCCATCCTCGAAAGCGGCATCCGGGAGACCTCCCGCGGCCAGGCGTGGTCGGAGAACTGCCGCGAGTGGGTCTATTTCCACTGTTTCATCGCCACCGCCGCGGTGCGGGAGCGGTTCCCGCTCGAGGGGTGCGTCCGTGACCATGAACACCGCGGCACGCACGACGGTTCGGAACGGGGCTTCATCTGCGAGCAATGCCACGACGGACTGATGGGATGGATCGAGCCGGCGCCCGGAGTGCCGGTGTTCCCCCAAGCGTGAGGGCGCGCCGCCGGACCCGGCTGGTCCTCCTGGCGGCCCTCCTTCCGGCCCTGGGCGCCGCCCTTTGGCAGACCAAGGCCGGCCGGTGGGCCGAACAGGCCGTGGAACTGGCGAGGGCGGAGCGGGGTCCGTCCGGCCACCGCGGGGACGCCCGGACGGCGGCGGGCCTGCCGCGCCTCATCGCCCACGCGGGCGGGGCGGCGGGGGGGACGGCCTATTCCAATTCCCTCGAGGCCCTGGAGGAAAATTACGCCCGGGGCCTGCGCGCCTTCGAGGTGGACCTGGAGTGGACCCGCGACGGCCGCCTCGTCCTGGTCCACGACTGGGACTTCCGCTTCCGCCTCCTGTTCCCCGCGGCCGGCGCCGGGGTCCCCACGCGGGACGGGTTCCTCGGCCTCCCCATGGCCGGCGGCCTCACCCCCCTCGACCTCGACGGGCTCGCGGCGTGGCTCGACGGGCATCCCGACGCCCTGGTCGTCACCGATGTCAAACGGGACAACCTCCGCGCCCTCGAACGGATCGCGGCGGACCACGCCCGCCTCCGGGACCGCATCATCCCCCAGATCTACGCCTTCGACGAATACGGCCCCGTCCGGGCCCTCGGCTTCCGCTCCATCCTCCTCACCCTTTACCGGCGGCCCTATTTCGACGGCCTGGTGGTCCGCTTCGCCCGCGGCCGGGACCTTGCCGGGGTGGTGATGGATTCCGGGCGCGCGGCGGGCGGGCTGGCCGGGCGGCTGGCCTCCGGGGGGGTCCCGGTCTTCGTCCACACGGTCAACGATGCCGCCGAGCGGCGGCGGCTCGAGGCCGCCGGGGCGTACGGCATCATGACCGACACCCTGGCGGAGGGGGGTCCGTGAAGCCCCTCGTCATCGCCGTCGCCGGGCCGTCGTGCTCGGGAAAGACCGAACTGGCCCGGCGCCTCTGCGTCCTTTTCCCCGGGCCCTCCCCCGTCCTCTTTCCCCTCGACGCCTACTATGACGACCTTTCGCACCTGTCCGAGGCACAGGCGCGCCGCCACAATTTCGACAGCCCCGACGCCCTGGAGGCCCCCCTCTTGCAGGCCCATCTGCGGGCCCTCGCCGCCGGGAAGGCCGTCGAGCGCCCCGTGTACGACTACGCCACCCACCGCCGCGGGGGGACCGAGCGGGTGGAACCGGGCGGCCTCGTCGTGGTGGAGGGGCTCTTCGCCCTCTATTGGGAGGACCTTCTCCCCCTCTTTGCCGTGTCGCTCTATGTGGACCTGGACGACGGGGAGTGCCTGCGGCGCCGGGTGGCGCGGGACCGGAGGGAACGGGGCGCCGACGAGGCCTTCACCCGGTGGCAGTGGGAGGCCCATGTGAGGCCCATGGCGGACCGCTTCGTCCGCCCCACCCGCGCCCGCGCGTCGCTGGTCCTCGACGGCGCCGCCCCGCCCCAGGAGATCGCCGCCCGGGCGGCCGCGGCGGTCCGGGCGGCGCTGGCCGCATCCAATCCCATTTGACAAAATGGGGCCGGCGGCATATCCTTGAGTCCATGGAGGTTCCCATGACCCGAACCCGTTCGTTCCGCGGTCCGACGATCCTGGCGGTCCTCATCATCCTGGCCCTCGCGCCTGCCGCGGCGCAGGCGCAGAAACTCTACAAATGCGAAAAGGACGGGAAGGTGATCTTCTCCAACAAGCCGTGCACGGGAACCCCCGACAGCCTGCAGGGCTCCTCGCCCCTGCAGTCCCCGGTGACCACCCTCTCCGGGCCCGCCCCGGGCCGGGTCTTCTCCCCCGAAGACAAGGAACTGCTGGCCGCCATCCAGAAGGACCATCCCGCCCTCTCCGCCCGGTGCGCCGGGGGCGACCAGGCGGTCTGCGACCTCCTCGACTGCGTCCTGAAGACCGACCGCTCCGCCTGCGCCCGCGCGGAAGGAAGGATGTCCGGCGCCGGCTGGCGGGAGGTCTACCGCCGCGAGCACAAGGCGCGCCCCTCCGAGGGCAAGAGCGGGACCTTCACCGGCCGGCAGGTGGAGTTCATCATCGAGTGCCTCCCCGGCTACGGGAGACACAGTGTCTTCTGGCGCGGGGAGGGAGAGATCTATTTGAAGGGTGCGGGAGGGGGAGGCGGGACGGGAAAGCCGGCGGTCAAGTATCCATCCGTCGAGGACGCGGCCCAGGCGGCCTGCGCGCAGGAGAAGCCGTAGGCGGAAAACCCTTGTAGGGGAGGATTCCTTTCGTCTTGAGCCCCCGGCTTATCCTCCCGAATTTTGGCGGGCCGATTTCCGTCAACGGCCGGACGGGCGTCAACCCGCCCCGGTTCAGCGTCCCCCGGTGATGTAGCTCTCCAGGTTCTGGACCACGAACTCGAGGTTGGAGATCATCGTCTTGGCGGCGTCGCCCAGGCTGATCACCCCCAGGATGCGCCCCTCCTCCAGGACCGGGAGGTGCCGGACCCGCTTCTCCGTCATCAGGGCCAGGCACTCTTCCACCCGCCGGTCCGGGGTGACATACAGCACCTTTGGGGTCATGATCTCGCGCACCGGCGTGTCCTTGGAGGCCCGGCCGCGCAGGATCCCCCGGCGCGTGTAGTCGCGCTCGGAAAAGATCCCCACCAATTTCCCCCCCTCCACGACGAGCAGGGCCCCCACGTTCTTCTCGTCGAGCAGTTTGATCGCCTCCAGAACGGTGGCGTCGGGCCCCAAACTCCAGATCCCCTCCTGCTTGTTCTTGAGCATGTCTCTTACATTGGTCTTCATGCACGGCCTCCTGGGCTGGTCTTCCCACCCTTCCACCCGAAAATAGTAAACACGCGGCCGGTGCCGCTTGTTCCCAAAACGGGGCGGAAGGCCGGGAACGGTCGGCGCCCGCCGCCGGCCCCCTCCCGGCCCCGACTCCGCCGTCTCCTGTCCGAACCCGGCCCGGTCTCCCCGTCATTCATAGAGGCGCCGGTACCACCCGCCGAAGGGGGTGCGGAGGGCCGCGAAGACACCGACCGAAGTGAGGAGGATGCTCAGGAGGATGACCATGAAGGTGATCTCCTGGATGGTCTCCCCCCCCAACACGCCGGCGTGGAGGGGAAGCGAGGCCAGGACGGCGGCGGCCAATCCCTTGGGGAGGATGACGGCCGTCAGGACGGCGTCCTCCGGAGGGCCGGAGCGGCGGAACACGATCCGCACGGCGCCCCCGCGCATGAGGAAGAGGATCAGGACGAGGATCCCGCCCAGGACGAGGCCCCAGAGGTCCCTGAAATGGAGGGAGAGGCCGATGAAGATGAAGAAGAAGGTCTTGAGGAGGAAGACGATCTCTCCGAAGAAGAGGCGCTCCCCCTCGGTGTGGCGGATGGGGCAGTCGGGAAGATACCGCTGGAGGACGGGGGTGCGGAGCAGTTCCATGTTGCCCACGGCCACCCCCATGGCCAGGACGGCGATGTAGCCGTTGAGGTGGAGCATGTCCACCACGGCGCAGAGGATGAAGGCGAAGGCCGGGGTGAGAAACATGGCGTTGCGCAGGGTGCGGACGCGGTGGAGGATCACCGCCCACAGGACGCCCGCCCCACCGCCGATGAGGCAGGAGACGAGGAAGGCGGCCAGCATCTCGCCCCCCAGGTCCAGGAAACTGAACGCCCCCAGTTTGTGCGCCTCCAGCAGGGCGAGGGTCACGACCACGCAGAGGATGTCGGTCAGGGCCGACTCCAGGACGAGGATGGTGCGGGTCTGCTCGTGCATCGCCAGCCGCTCCACCAGGGGCAGGACGACGGCGGAGGAGGTCCCCCCGATGACGGCGCCCAGGATGGCGGCGCTGAGGGGCGGGAGGGCCAGGAACGCGACGCCGAAGGCGAAGGCGATGCCCAGGGTGGCGGCGAAGCACAGGATGCCCAGGGCCGCCGCGCCCGTCAGGGCCCGCGCCAGCACCTTCACGTCCATCCCCAGCCCCCCCTCGAAGAGGATGAAGATGAGGGTGACGCTGACGAAGACGGGCCCGACGGCCCCCAGGTCCTCCGGCTTGACGATCCCCGTCAGCGGCCCCAGGACGAGGCCGATGGCGATGAGGAAGAGGACGTCGGGGACGCGGGTCCGGGCGTAGACCAGCGCGAAGAAATGGGCCAGAAAAACCAGGGCCCCCAGGATCAGGATGACGGGGGCGAGGTCCATTCTACGGTTCCCCCCGGCCGGCCGCTTGCCGCGTCCTCATCCGGCGTTGTCGGCCTCCACGGCCTCCCGGATGCGGTCGGTGAAGCCGGGAAGGGCGCTCTGGATGCGGGTCCAGGCGGGGATGAGGGGCGTGCCCATGGGGTCGGCGGCAAAGGCCTCGGCCGCGGAGCGCAGGGCCTGGGCGAAGTGCTCGGTGGCGGAGGTCTCATCGTGCCGCTGGTAATCCAGGACATTGATCTCCGCCAGGGCGCTGTACTTGCCGATGGCCTCGCGCGCCTCCCGGATGTAGGTGATCAGGAGGGTGCGGAAGAGGGAATCGGAGAGGATGATGCCGTCCTGCGTGAGGATGCGGAAGAGGGAGCGGGCGATGTCGCCCGCCATCCGGATGAGCCCCGTGCGGGGGGCCTCGGGATCGATGACCTGGTGCTTGTGCTGGTAGGTGTCCATCAGCTCGACCTGGGCGATGCGGGAGAGGGCGGTGTTCTGGTACACCTCGCCGAGCGTGGAGATCTCCAGCCCCCAGTCGGGGGCGATGCGGATGGATTGCGCCAGGCGCGTGTGGAGGGCGAACTCGCCGGAGAGGGGGTACCGGAAGCTGTCGAGGTAGTCCAGAAACTTGAGGTTCCCCAGGGTGCGCTTGAGGGCCCGGATGAGGGGGGTGACGAAGAGGCGGGTGACGCGCCCGTACAGTTTGGTGTCGAACCGGGCGTAATACCCCTTGCAGAACTCGAAATCGGCCTGGGGCGACATGATGGGGAAGACCAGCCGCGCCAGCAGTTCCCGGTCGTAGTTGGTGATGTCGCAGTCGTGGAGGGCCACCCCCTCCACCTCCGGGAGGGCGGCGATGTAGCCCATCGCCAGCCACACCGAGAGCCCCTTGCCGGGCATGTCCAGGGGGAACCCCTCCGCCATCAGGTGCTCGTGCAGGCGGGTCATCCGGGGGCCGTTGATCCAGACGATGCGCACCCCGCGGAAGATCTTCCTCAGGTAGCCCTGCAGGTCCCTGAACTGGGGCTCCTCCGCGCGGTCGAGGGCGACGACCACCTCCTGGATGTAGGTCACGCCGCTCAGTTTCTGGAGGATCCCCTTCATGGCCGGCCCCTCGAACTCGGAGAAGAGGGCGGGGAGGAGGAGGGCCACCGGCGTTTTGCGGGCGCAGTCGGTGAGGTGCGCCTCCAACTGCTTCAGGTTGCCGGGCCCCAGCCGGGGGAGGGTGGCGATGACGCCGTTCTGGAAGAAATCGGACATGAGAACCTCCTTACGCCTCTATCCCGCTCCATCCGGGCAGGAGTTGAAGGACGGCCTCGGCCCAGCCCGCCGGACCGACCCCCTCCGCCCTCATGAGGCGGGGGTGGTCGAACCCGGCGGCGTGGCGGCCGTCGGGCCGGCGGACCAGCACCGGCCGGTCCACGACCCTGAGAAAGTCGAAATCGTTGGGACTGTCCCCCAGCCCCAGGGTGGGCGCCCCGCCCCCCCACCGTTGCATCAGCCAGGCCACCGCCCTCCCCTTGTCCTGCCCCTCGCCGACGAGATGGAAGAACCTCCCCCCCTCCAGCACTTTGAACCCCGCCTCCGCGGCGGCCGCGCGGACCCGTTCGATGCCCCCCCCCTCCAGGAGGAAGGGCTCCGTGAAATCGCGTTGGATGGCCAGCGCCGCCTCCCCTGCCGTCAGCCCGGTCCGGCGGGCGGCCTCGGCGGCGTCCATGTCGCCGAAGCCGCGGACCGCGCCCGCGGGGAGCGAGGCCAGGAAGGCCCGCGCTTCAGAGTAGGGGCGCCCGAACCGGAAGGCCGTGAAACGGCCGAGGGGCTCGAGCGGTTCCACCCCGCCATCCATCCCCTCGGGAAACAGGACCGCGGCGCCGTTTTCGACGATGAAGGGGCCGTCGAGCCCCAGGGCGGCCCCCAGCGGCCCCATCTCCGCGCGCGTTTTGCTCGTGACGGGGATGACGGGGACGCCGGAGGCCCTCAGGCGGACCAGGACCGGCCGGGCCGGCCCCGGGTCATAGGTACCGTGGTCGAGGAGGGTGCCGTCCAGGTCGGTGAAGACCAGGGCGGAAGGGACGGGGCGCATGGGCGGCCTACAGGTGCCCGCTGTACGGTCCTTCCCCCGGCCCCCCCTTGAACCACCGCTCCAGCAGTTCCCGGGCCAGGTCCCTCCCCCCCAGCCCGAAGGCCAGCGCCAGGGCCAGGACCAGGCCGCCGAAGGAGATGGTGAAGGCGGCCAGGACGGTCTTGCGCCCGATGCCGAGCTGTTCGAGGGACATGGACAGCGCCAGGAGGAAGATGCCCCACTGCACCAGCCGGCTCAGGATGCCGGCGGTGTGGGACCCCATGTTGACCAGGGTGATGAGGACGGTCCGGCCCAGGAAGTTGCCCAGCAGGTGCCCCACGAGGACGATCACCAGGGCCACGAGGATGTTGGGCAGGTAGAGGACGAACCGCTCCATCAGATGGTCCACTGCGGGCATCCCGAGGACCGAGAGGGCGACGATGGCGAAGAGGAGGACGACGAGCCAGAAGAGGACCCGCGCCAGGACCACCCCCGGCCCCTCTCGGAACCCCGCGCGGCGGAAGGCGTCGGTCGCCCCCATCGAGGCGAACAGGCGGTCCGCCCGGGCGGCGTGCATCACCTTGAGCGCCAGCTTGGAGAAGAGCCAGGCCACGCCCAGCCCGGCGGCGAACAGCAGGACGGCGGCGAACACCTCCGGGAGGAACTCGGCGACCATTTCGGTCAGCCGCCTCCACGGCTCCACGAAGACGGTTTGGAAGGTTTCGGTCATGGCGCCTCCTTTACGGGTTCGGGGCGATGAGGGCTTCCCACCGCTCGATCAACTTCGGTTTTTCCGACTCGAAAACGGCGCAGAGCGCCTCCAGGCGCGCCTCCACCTCCTCGGAACCGGCGTCGCGCATCTCCTCCACGAAAGCGGCCACCTTCCCCAGATAGAGGGGCGTGAGCGACTTCAGAAGGTGCTCGGGGTGGAGCATCCGTTCCTGAAAGGCCAGGGCCGTCTCGTGCAGGAGGGCCACCCACAGGGTATCGGGGAAGGGACACCCCTGCTCCTCCCGGGCGCACCCTTCCAGCTCCTCGAGCAGGGGCGGCGGCAGGAAGAGGCGGTAGATGGTGTGGAGGTCGGCCAGCCCCTGCCGCAGGCGGGCGCGCAGGCGGGCCGGGTCCGCGGGGATCGGCTCCAGTCCCACCGTGTAGGTGAACCCGAAGGTGGGGACCGGCTCGGACCCCCGGATCCCCTTCCATACGGAGTGATGGGTTCCCATCAGGCCGAGAAGGGTGTCCAGGACCTGTTGGAGCATGGCGCTGAGGTCGGCCCCGGGGTCCTTGGCGTCGTGGATCTTGGCCCCCAGGAACGCCTGGCACACCTTGAAGCCCCCCGCCAGGGCGGTGGTGGTCATCCAGATGTCGATGCCG
>DCUZ01000032.1:0-29550 GCA_002327305.1 Holophagales bacterium UBA2201
GGTGCTCTTGCCCACCCCGCCCTTTCCCGAAAGGACCACGATCTTGCGCCGGATGCGGCACAGTTTGGATTGAAGAACCTGCCGGTCCAGGAAGTCGGCCTCGCTCTCTCCGGGGCGGACCTTCGCCGCGGAACAGTCGCCCCGATCGCAGGTTGCGCAGGCGGGTGGCGGGCCCCCCGGTTTAGCGTGTTGATCGTCGTGCATGCTTCCCCCTCAGGTTTCGATTATTCGTTGCCACAGGAGCCGGACCGCTTCGGCGGACGGGGTGTCGGTTTCCACCACCGCCTTGGCCTCCATCTGGGCCCGCGTGACGCCGGGATCGTAGGGCACCCTCCCGATCGGCCGCGCCCCCTGGTCGAGCGCGCGGCGTTCGATGCGTTCGGTCATCGCCGGATTGAGGTCCCATTTGTTGACGCACACGCGGGCCGGGATCCGGAAATGGCGGGTCAGGGCCAGGACGCGGTCGAGGTCGTGCTCCCCCGATACGGTCGGCTCGGTCACCGCCAGGACCAAAGACGCCCCGGTTATCGAGGCGATGACCGGACAACCGATCCCGGGAGGGCCGTCCACGACGATCCAAAGGTGGCCTGACTCCCCCGCGATCCGGCGGGCTTCCTGCCGGACCGTGGAGACCAGTTTACCCGAATTCTCCCCCCCCGCGTCAAGCCGGGCGTGGACCATCGGCCCGCAACGGGTGTCCGACACCATCCACTCCCCGCACCGGCGCTCGGGGAAATCGATGGCCCCCGCCGGGCAGAAGCGGACGCAAACGCCGCACCCCTCGCACGCCAACGGGTCCACGCAAAAGAGCGCCCCTCCCCCATCGCGGCTCGCCGCGCGGATGGCGTCGAACCGGCAAATCGGCACGCAGATCCCGCACCCGGTGCAGTCGGCCTCGCGGATGACCGCCTCCCGCCCGCCGAAGAAGTCGCGCCGATCCCGGACGGCGGGGTCCAGGATCAGGTGCAAATCGGCGGCGTCCACGTCGCAGTCCGCGATCACCGGCCGGTCGGCCAGGACGGCGAACGAGGCGGCGACGCTGGTCTTGCCCGTCCCCCCTTTGCCGCTGACCACGACGATCTCACGGGCTTCCCCGGGCCGGCCGCTATGCATGGGGCATCCCCCCTTGGATCATGGCGATGACGCTCCCGCCGACCGGCGCCATGGACACGACGGGACCCGGAACGGCGAAGAGGAACAGGGGGCCCAGCGGCATGTCAGCCCTTCCGTCCGGCGGGACCGGCCGCACAATAGAACAGCCGGTCGCCCGTCTGCTCGATCCGGATCCGACCGGCCTGGCGCAGGGCTTCCAGCCTTTTGGCCGTCTCCATCCGGTGGATGCCGAGGCCCGCGGCGATGTCCTCCAGGGTACAGGGCCGGCGCGCCAGCAGTTCCAGGACCCGCTTCGCGGAGGCGCCGCGCACCGTGGCTCCGCCCCCCTTGGTGAAGGCGGCGATCACCTCGGTCCTGGCACCGAAGAGCGGCCGGATGCTCTTCAGCAGGCAATCCGGCACGGGAAAGACATACCCCTCGGCCGGGGGCCGCGCGACGGTGTTCAATTGGACCCGGTCCGGCCGGATCCGCCTCACCTGGTCGGCGATCCGATCGGCCGCCAGAACGGTGCCCGTGGCCCCCGCGATGAGGAAGACCTCGAGCCAGATCGGCCCCGGATATTCCCTGCGGAACGCGAGCAGGCCCTCCAGGATCTGATCGAAGGAAAGATCGGGATGGGGCCGGTTGACGTACCGGAAGGAGGCGGGGTCCCCCGCGTCGAGCGAGGGAAGGACGAGGTCGGCCGCCATGAGCGACCGGCGCACCTGACGGTCCCACAGCAGCGCGCCGTTGGTGAGGACCGCCACGGGGATGTGGGTGAGCCCCTTGATGCCGCGGATCACCTCTCCTATCCGGGAGTGGAGGGTCGGTTCCCCCGAACCCGCCAGGCAGAGATAATCGGCCGCGGGATTGCACGCGAGGGCCGCCTTAACGTCCTGAAGGAGTGCGTCCACGGGGAGGTATTCACGGCGCTGGAGGGTCTTCCGCGTGGTCCTCCCGAGCTGGCAGTAGAGACAGTCGTAGGTGCAGGTCTTGAAGGGCACCAGGTCCACCCCCAGGGAGCGCCCCAGGCGGCGGGACGGCACGGGACCGTACACATGGCGCTTCCCCGGAACGCTCATGCGTCCCCTCCGCACGGCGGCTTCCCGCACCGCTCCGCCCGGCCGCAGCAGGTGTGCCCGGTTTCCTCCAGGGCGCACCCGCCGGAAGAGGGACGGTCGCCCCCGCCGCCGCCCCCCTTGATGATGAATCCGCCCCCTCCGGAGACCAAGCGGCGCACCTCCCCGCCGCACCGCGGGCACCGGTCGAGCGGGGCCTCGCGCATGGACTGAACGGCCTCGAACCGGTGCCGGCATTGCCGGCATTCGTACTCATAAGTGGGCATGATCCACCTCCTGGACGGGCCAACGGGCCTCGATGGCCCGGTGAAATTCGGAGAACAGCCGACGGTACCGGGGAAGGGCCTCCACGAGGGGCTCGCCCCGGGAATAGGCCTCGGCGATCCGCCGGTCGTCGGGGATCTCCGCCAGCACGGGGATCCCCTCCAGGGCGCAGAAGGCGTGGACGCGGCCGTCCCCCACGCCCATCCGGTTGATGACGACGCCGAACGGTATTTCCAGGCGGCGGACCATTTCCACCGCGAGTTTCAGGTCGTGCAGGCCGAAAGGGGTGGGCTCCGTGACCAGAAGGGCGGCATCGGCCCCGTGCAGGGCCGCCACGACGGGACAGGAGGTCCCCGGCGGGGCGTCAATGATCACTCCGGCGCCGTCCGCTCCTTCGGCCGCCCGCTTGACCGCCCGGATGAGGGGCGGGGCCATGGCCACTCCGATGTCCAGCCGACCCTGGATAAGCCGCACCGCCCCCACAAGACGGGTCTCCACGACCCCGATGCGCCGCCTGCCCTCCGTAAGGGCGCCGCGGGGACAGACCAGGATGCACCCCCCGCACCCGTGGCAGAGTTCGGGAAAGATCAGGGGCTTTCCCCCGGGGACGGCGATGGCGTGGTAGGCGCAAAAGCGACTGCACTCGCGGCACCCGTCGCACCGTTCGGGATCCACCACCGGGACCGGAAGGGAGACGATCTCCCCCTCCGGCGCCGGCCCGCCGAGGAACAGGTGGGCGTTCGGCGCCTCCACGTCGCAGTCGAGCAACCGGACGGGGGATCCGGCCGTGAGGGCCAGGTTCACCGCCACCGTGGTCTTTCCGGTGCCCCCCTTGCCGGAGGCGATGGCAAGGATCATGGCAGGCCCTCCGCCGGAACCGGGGCAAAACATTGGAGACCCCGCCCCCCGCCCGTCCTGTGAAAAAGGCCTCCGGCCGTGATCCTATCCGCGATGGTTTCAGGGCGGAGGCGGTGGTCCCGGACCGAAAGGGCGCCGGTCCCCTTCAGAATCCGCCGAAGCCGGGCGAGGACGGCTTCGGGGCCGTCGATCTCATGGAGCACATCGTAGAGGAGCGCGAGGTCCACCGTCCCTTCCCCGATCTCCGCCAGGTCGTCCCCGTGAAGGACGCGAAGGGTTCCGAGCGTATGCTTCCGAGCCCGGCGCCGCACCGATTCCAGCGCCAGGGGATGGATGTCCACGGCATAAACCCGTCCGGCCGGACCCGCCATCCTGGCTGCCGCGACTGCGAAACCCCCGGGACCGCAGCCGAAGTCGAGGACGGTCATGCCCGGCCGCAGGCCGGCGGCGGACAGAACCCTCTCCGGCGGGTGGAGGAAGTCGCGGATGCCGAATTCCGCGGTCATCAGACGGTAGAGCATGGGGGAGTGGTGGACGGATTCGGTCATGTCCCCCCTCCCTCCCGTCTGCCCCGCTTCCGGGCGGCCTCCTCGTCCACCTCCTCCTGCCAGCCGTCCCGGGTTACGGGGATCCGGTCGAATCGCCCAACATAGGGCTTGATGTCGAGCAGGGGTGTGCCGTCGAGGATGTCCACGCCGTCGAGATGGAGCACGCTCCCCTCGATCCCGACCAAGCGCACGATGCTTAACCCGATGGGATTGGGGCGGCAGGGGGCCCGCGTGGCGAAGACGCCCCGCTCCGCGTCCTGCAGAAAGGGCGGGACCCGCAGACGGGGAGGTCCCGCCCGGTGGAGATGGTAGAGCAGGATGACGTGCGAGAAGCCCTCCAGGTCCCTCAGGCCTTCGGCGAACTCCGGCATGACCTCCGCCCGTCCGCGGCACCCCTCGGCGTAGAGGGGTTGGATGGGCGTCGCCCCGGGATCGACATGGTCGCTCCGGATGACGCCGATGGGCCGGAAGGCCACCGGGGAATGATTCAGGCCCAATGGCCCTCCACATCCGCGGCCGAGGCCTCGGCCAGCCTGCCCGCCCGGTAGGCCTCCAGGGCCTCTTTGACGGTGAGGGCGCTGGTATTGAATATCTTGACCCCGCCGGCGGATAGGACGCGGAATGCTTTGGGCCCGCAATGGCCGGTCACCAGGGCTTGAGCCCCTGAGCGGGTCACGGCCTCGGCCGCCTGGATCCCCGCCCCCGACGCCGCCTGGAGATTGGGATGGTTGTCCAGGATCTCGAACGTGTCGGCCTCCTCGTCATAAATCAGGAACCGGGGGGCGCGGCCGAATCGCTGGTCCAGCGGCGCGTCCAGGTGGTCTCCGGAGGTGGTGAAGGCTATTTTCATATTGGCTCCTTTAGTTGATCAGCAATAATCGTCGGTGACCGAACGCGCCTCTTCCATCAGCGGGCCGGCCATCTCCTCCATCCGGGCGTCCTTCCAGAACGGCAAGCGCCGGTGGGCATCCATGTAGGTGCTCGGGATGGGGTGCGTGCCGACGACGACAGGCAGGCCGTGGACGGTTTCGATATAGGTCTTGAATTTCCGGAGGTGCGGGCACGGCGGGTAGCCGACCACCAACCCCGTGGCCAGGTGGACGACCTGGGCCCCGTTCCTCTTGAACTCCGGCAGGACCCCTTCGACATTCCCCCCCGGACAGCCCCCGCATTGGGCATAGCCGACCACTTCCACGCTCTCGCCGGCCGGATAGCGGGCGAACCCGCCTTTCCGCTCCCGCAGGGCGCGCAAGCACTTCCCCCCCCCACAAGCCCCGTAGCGGCCACAGATGATGATGGCGATCCGGGTCGCCGTCCCCTTTGCTTTTTCACCGGACGCCCGGGAGGGCGGGGCCGGCTTCACGCCGGCCCCGTCGCGCTTGGACCCACCCTTCGGACTCCGGCCGGTTCCCGTCATTCCTTGGAAGGCGCGTTTTCGAGTTCCTCCAGCCGCGTGCGGAGCGCCTCCAATTCCGCCTGCAGGGCCTGCGCTTGGGCCTGGAGCATCTGTTTTTCCGTTTCCGGCATGGGCGCGACTGCGCCGGCCGGAACACCTCCCCATCTCGCCCATCCCGGAAGGCCGGTCGCATGATACCAGTGGCGCCATCCCCTCCCTGCGCCCCCGGCGCCGCGCCCCCGCCCGAAACCCATTCCCAGGCCCCGCCCGGGCAGCGGGTTGGCGAACCCGGGCATCCCATAACCGGCGCAGAAGCCGGCCGCCCGTCCGGTCATGGGCCCCATTCCCATCGGTCCTGTTCGATCTCCTCTTGGCATGGTCATTCTCCTTTCTTGAATCAGCCGTTATCCTTGCTTTTTTCTTCCTTGGCCGGGACCGCCTTTGCGGTTTTTCCCCCCCTTGCGTGGAGAACCGTTCCCTCCACACCCCCCTTTGCCCCGCCCGGTCCCCGACCCTTTACCCTTCGGTCCGGTTTTGTCTCCTCCTGGCATGGTGTTGCCTCCTTTCTCGGTTGGCGTTACTTGCGCGTGAGGGCGATGCCGCACGTGGGGCATTTCTTGGAGGTGCAGGGCGTGCCGGCCGCGTGCGGTTCGGTGTATCCGCACTGCGCACACACGCACATTCCCTCAGGCCCGGCGGCGAGGGGACCGCCCTGGCGCCCTCCCCTTCCCATTCCCCTGCCTCCCCCCTGCCCCCGGCCCATCCCTCTGCCTCCCCCACCGCCCCTTCCCCCCCCCCCCCCTTGTCCTTGACCTTGTCCTGGCATTTGAAAATCCTCCTTTCCGTTCATTCTGCCGCCGCCTCCCGCCCGCCAACGCCCGCAGCATCCGGGCATCGCAAAGGCGGGCCGCCGCAGGAGATCTCCCCGCGCCCACGCCGCGATCACCTGCCGAAGATCACCCGCCACGAACGGCACGATCTGGATGCCGTGCGACGCGACGAGCACCTGCAGGGGCGACGAGATGGCTCCGCACACCAGCGAATTGACCCCCAAGCGCGCCAGGCCCAGGGCTTTGGCGGCGGGCGTGGCCCCCTCGAGCACTTCCCGGCGTTCCCCAACCACGCGCCCTTGGTCCACCTCCACGACCCAGACCTGCTGGGCCACGTCGAAAAGGGGGGCGATCCGGTCGTTCCATGCGGCGAAAGCGGCGTTCATGCACTGACCTTTAATGCAATTCTTAGGCCAGATCTTCCCGATCCCAGAACGCGCGCATTATGTCCTTTGGAATGAGGTGTATGCGGGTGGACTCCCATGACGCACCCCCCCCCGTCGAGTAGCCATATCGCTACTCCGATGTACAGATTGTATTGCAATTATGCTACTTTCTTAAGAAGGGCCGGAGCGTCGCGATCGGGCCGGGGCCACGATGCCGAGGGCCTTCATCCGGCGGAACAGCGTGGTCTTGTGGATGCCGAGTTCGACGGCGGCCTCCGTTCGGTTCCCGCCGGTCCGCTCGAGCGCGGCCCGGATGGCGCGGGCCTCCCCGTCCCACCGCCCGTCCCTCAGACGCCGCTCGGTTCCGCGGGTGGAGGCCGTCAACTCCTCCGGGAGGTGCTGCAGGCCGATCGTCCCCGACGCGCAATGGACGAAGGCGCGCTCGATGATATTCTCCAGTTCACGCACATTGCCGGGCCAATCGTGCGCCATGAGCAGGGCCAGGGCCTCACGGGAGATCCCGCCCACCGCCTTGCCCTGGATCCGGTTGAAGCGCTCGACGAACTGGGACGCGAGCAGGGGGAGGTCCTCCATCCGCCGGCGCAGGGGGGGCAATTCGAGGCGCACGACGTTGATCCGGTAGTAGAGGTCCTCACGGAATTTCCCTTCCCGCACTCGGGCCGCCAGGTCCCGGTTGCTGGCGGCCATGACGCGGACGTCGGCTTTCTCCGTGGCGGTGGCGCCCAGCGGTTCATAGGAGCGTTCCTGCAGGACGCGCAGAAGCCGCACCTGAAGGGCGGGGCTGATCTCGCCGATCTCGTCCAATAGCAGCGTCCCCCCTTTGGCCATCGCGAAGCGGCCGGGCTTGTCCCGGTTGGCCCCGGTGAACGCCCCCGCGCGGTAGCCGAAGAGTTCCGATTCCAGGAGCGTGTCCGGCAGGGCGCCGCAGTTGACCGCCACGAAGGGGCCCTCCTTGCGCGGGCTCAGTTCGTGTAGGGTGCGCGCCATGACCTCCTTGCCGGTCCCGGTCTCCCCCAGGATGAGGACGGTGCTGGGGCTGGCGGCGATGGCCGGAAGGACCTCGAACAGCCGCTGCATCAGGGGGCTGCGGCTGGCCAGGTCGCCGATCCGGGACCGCCCCTCCAATTCCTGCCTCAGGGCCTCCACCTCGCTGAGGTCCCGGAAGGTCTCCGCCCCCCCCACGATCCGCCCCCGCCGGTCCTTCAGCACGGCGGTGGAGACGCTGACCGGGAGGCGGGTCCCGTCGGTCTTGACGATGTAGCCGGTGCGCCCGATGATGGGCTTCCCCGTCTTGAGGGTCCGGCGCAGGGCGCACTGGGTCTCGCACATGCTGGAGCGGAACACCTCGCAGCACCGCTGGCCCAGCGCCTCCCGGCGCTTCACCCCGGTGATCCGCTCGGCGGCCCGGTTGAACGAGGTGACGCGCCATTCCAGGTCCACGGTGAAGACGCCGTCGGAGATGCTTTCCAGGATGGCGTCAGGCGGCCCCGCCACACTCCCCTCTCCCCCCTGGGCCGCCGCTTTGGGGGGTTTACGGCTCACGCGCCTCCCCCGCCCGGTGGCCTTCCGCCCCGCATTGCGCCAGGCCCGCCTTCAGATCCTCCAGAATATCGGCCAGGTCCTCGCATCCCACGGAGAGGCGGACCAGCCCCTCCGAGATGCCGGCGTCGGACCGTTCCTGGGGCGTCATGCCGGAGTGGGTCATGGAGGCGGGGTGCTGGATCAGGGATTCGATCCCCCCCAGCGAGACGGCGAGGGCCGGCAGTTTCACCCCGTTCAGAAGGCGCACCCCGGCCGAATAGCCGCCCTTGAGGACGAAGGCGATGATGGACCCGGGCCCCTTGGCCTGCCGCCTGGCGAGTTCGTACTGCGGATGGGACTTCAGGCCGGGATAGTAGACCGACTCCACGCGCGGGTGCTCCGCGAGGAATTCGGCGACCCGGATGGCGTTCTCCTGCGCTTTCAGCACCCTCAGGGAAAGCGATTTGACCCCCCGCAGGACGAGCCAGGCCTGGTGCGGGTCCATGGTCCCCCCGAAGGTGGTGAACACCTTGCGGTGGCGCGCGCCCAGGGCCGGGTCCTTGGTGATGACGGCCCCGCCCACCACGTCGGAGTGGCCGTTGATGTGCTTCGTCAACGAGTGGATCACGATGTCGGCCCCCAGGGCGATGGGGTTCTGCAGGACGGGGCTGAGGAAGGTGTTGTCCACCGCCAGCAGGGCGCCGTGCCGGTGGGCCAGGGCGGCGCAGGCGGCGATGTCGGTGATTTTGAGGGTCGGATTGGCGGGGGTCTCGATGTAGAGCAGTTTCGTGTTCTCCTTCCAGTGCCGCTCGACGACGGCCGGGTCCGAGGTGTCCACGAAGTCGGACTGGACGCCGAACCGGGTGAACTCCCGCTCCATGATCAGCCGGCTCGGGCCGTACATGCAGTCGGTGCCGACCATGTGGTCCCCCGCGCCGAGGAAGGTGAAGTAGAGGCCGCTGACGGCGGCCATCCCGGTGGCGGCCGCCGTGCAGGCCGTTCCCCCTTCCAACCGGGCGAGGGCCTGCTCCAATTGGGACACCGTGGGGTTCTTCAGGCGGGTGTAGATGTAGCCCTTCCCGGAGGCGAACCGGGCGGCCCCCTCCTCCACGGAGGGGAACCGGAAGGTCGAGGTCTGGAAGATGGGGGTGCTCACGGCGCCGAACTGCTCATCGGCTCCTTCGTCGACGTGGATGCACAGGGTATTGAACGCGTGGGGATTATCGTGTTCCATGGTCTTCTCCTTCAGGGTTCGCGGTCATTGTAGCACCGCTTCGTTCCAGGTGGTCCGTCAGCGCCGCCACCAGCGTCTCGGCGGCGAGGGCGGCGCAGTGCAGGTGGCTGGGGGGCAGGCCGTTGAGCAGGGCAAGGATGTCCCGCCGGGTGAGGTCGAGGGCCTCCTCGAACTTCCGCCCCCGGGCCAGCCGGGTGACGGCGCTCCCGCACGCCACCGTGGCCCCGCAACCGTCCGTGAGGAAGGCGGCCTCCGTGACCACCCCCTCCTCGACGCGAAGGGTGATCTCCATGGTGTCGCCGCACCCGCCGGTGAGGACCGCCGTCCCGTCGCAGGGCTCCAGGCGTCCGACATTCTGCGGCGCCATGCATTCGGCGACCACTTCGGCGGAGTAGATCTCCCGCGCCTGCCGAAGGGCCTCCCCCTGCAGCAGTTCCAGGACCTCGTCGTACTCCGCATCGCCGGGCATGGATGGCGGCGCGGCGGGCGGGGTTTTCTTGTCCTCGTCCATCGGATCCCCTACCTGAAGAGGTCCCGGCCGTCCGGCGTGTAGGGCGGGGCGGCACCGAAAAGCCCCAGGATCGAGGGATAGAGATCGGCGATGTAGGGCGAGTCGCCGTTGATCATCCGGTTGGCGAAGAGGATCCCCGGAATGGCGGGGGGATAGAACGAGCAGTGGTCTCCGCTCCACACCTGGTCGTTCGTCTCGATCAGCGCGGAGGGGATCCCCCCCAAAGAGGTCTGCCAGGAGACGCGGTAGCCGGGGGTGTTGGTGACGATCATGTCGGGATTGAGGACGGGGTCGAAAGCGCCGTAGGCCTCCTCGCGGGTGTAGACCTTGGCCACCGGGTGCAGGCCGGTGGCTTCGTCCGTCCACCCCTCCATGCGCTGGATCAATTCCCGCCGAAGGTTTTCGTACTCCTCGCCCGGCTCCACGATCCCCTTGGCCTCGCGCCCCTTCAGGTTCACGTAGAGCCCCCCCAGCCCCATGCAATAGGCGCGGGTGCGGCTCCAGTCCACGTTGGGCCAGAACTGCCCCTGGTCGAAGAGGGCGTAAAGGTCCTGCACCTTCCCCTCGGCCCCCGTCAGGGCCATGTAGCCGTTCTGCACCAGCCAGGTGTTGTAGTTGACGCCCCAGCGCCAGGTGGCGAACCCGTGGTCGGAGAGGACGATGAGCGTGGCGTCGGGGGGCAACTGGGCCATCGCCTCCCCCACCATGGCGTCCATCATCTGGTAGGCCTTTTTGAATTCCGACCCATACTGACGCGCCGCCTCGGCGTCGTAGCGGGGATGCTGTTCGTCCAGGTACCGGAAGAAGATGTGGCCGACGCGGTCGGTGAACTCGTAATAGATGATCACCAGGTCGCTGTCCTCCTTCATGCACTGGTTGAACATGGGGCCGAACCCCGCCGGCTCGGCCCGCCACTCCTCGGCGAAGAAGGCGTCGTCGGTCAACTCCTCCGAAACCGACCAGGTGTCCACCGCCCACCCCATCGTCCGGAAGACGCCGAAGGTGTCCGCCAGTTTCTTCGCCCAGGAATGGGGATAGGTGACGTCGAATCCCACGGGAAGGTGGCGGGGGTCGAAATTGATGGGGCTGAGGTAGAGCCGGACCTCGGGCTCGATGGAGAGGAGGTGGAACCGCCCCACCCCCCGCACCCTGACCAGCGGGTTGAAGGGAAAGACGAAATCCACCCAGTCGCTCCACTCCCCGGGCTTGAGACCGAGGGTCTGGCCGCACACCTCCACCCGCACCGAACCGAAGTCCTCGGCCACCTCCAGCGCCATCGGGACCTTGATGTAGGGCGGGTCCTTGAACAACTTGTTGGGGGGGCCCACGATCTCCACCTCCATGCGGCCCCGGTTGTCGGGCAGTTCCACGATTTCCACCGAGAACTCGTTCTTCTCGCTGGGCAGAAAGAGGTCGGAGGTGAAGAAAAAGGGCTTGCCGATGCGCCCCGAGAGGTCGGGGACCCCCAGGCCGGCCAGCATATGGCCGCCGGGGTAGGGGCGGACGGGAAAGGTGACGGGGATGCGCATCACATGGCTCTTGACGCCCAACGGGGCCAGGACCTCCCACAGCGGGGTCCCTTTCTGGTTGCTCTCGACCCCCGGGCGGTTGTCGGGCACCCAGTGCGCGGCCGGATACCAGGCGGCCCCCGCGACGGCCAGCCCCGCCGCCGCGGCGACCCACCACCACCGCCGCCGGCGGAAGACCAGCAGGACCAATAATAGGACCAGGCCGAATCCCGCCCCCGCGATGAGGGGCAGGGCCAGGCGGTTGCCCTTGCCGAACAGGACCTGTTCCTTCGTCTCCTCCGCCACGGCAAAAGTGGGCATGTAGGTCTGCGGGTCGCGCTTGAGGAAATCGAAGATCATGTGGCGCCCCGGGTGCATCCCCGTGGTGAAGGTGGACCAGGAGACGGGGGTCTGCGGCGGGACCGTGGGCATCAGGGGCTTGAAATCGCCGTGCTCCCGGAGCCGCTGGAGATTGGGAAGTTCTCCCGCCTCCAGATATTGCTGCACATAGTGGTAGTCCACGCCGTCGAACCCCATCACGACCACGCGGGGCGACGCGGCGGCCCAGCCGGCCAGGCCCAGGATGGCCAGGGCCAATCCCAAGCGGAACGCTCCCATTATTCTAATGTCCATGACCATGAAACATCTCCTTTAGTCCCCACAACCAGAGCAAGAACAGCGCGATGCCGGCCAGCGACAGACAGACCCGCCTGGTGCAGGGGAACAGGCGTTTCTCCTCCTTGATGCTCAAACCGGCGCCCCACAGGACCAGGGCGGCCGCATAGGTTACCACGACGGCCGGGCCGGAGGGGAAATCGAACGCGTAGGAAAGGGCCAGCCCCACGACGGACACGACCGTTCCGGCGACCCATCCGAAGACCAACTGCCTGCCGAAATCGGCGGTGGTGAGCATGGCCATGATGGCCGGGGTCACCAGGAAGGTGAACACGAGGAGGACACCGGCCACCTCCACGGAGGTGGTGATGACCACTGCAAAGGTGGCGTAGAACAGTAGATCCCATAAAAATATGTTCATTCCGTCCGCCCGCGCCCCCTCGGGATCGGTGGTGACCCGGTAAAACTTGTCCTTGAACAGGTAATGGACCGCGCCGATGATCGCATAGATCACCGCCGCCTTGATCACTTCGCTTTTCCTGACCCACAGGAGGTTGCCGGTGAGGATGTCCTTCATGTGTTCCGACCCCGTGGCCGCCCGGTCCAGGAGCAGGATAGCGGCCGCGGCGGCCACGGCGTACACCAACCCGATGACGGCCTCCTGAGGCACCTCGGTGTGCCGCTTGAACCGTGTGGCCGAAAAGAGGATCGCCCCCAGGAAGGCGAAGGACAGGGAATACAGGTAGGAGGGCACACTGCCGGGATGGAAGCCCGCCAGGATGGCGGCGGCGGTCCCCAACCCCGCCATCTGGGCGATGGAGAGGTCCACGAAGATGATCTGCCGCCTCAGGACATGGAGGCCCAGGTAGGAGTGGATCCCCACCAGGACGACGCATTCCAGAAACGGCAGCCACATCAATTCAAGGGCGGTCATGGAGGTCTCTCCTCGACCGGAAGATCAATCTGCTCCGAATTTGCGAACTCCACGGCTCTTATCATTTCCTATTCCCTCGGTGCCGATGCTGCTGGCCGCGTGAGATTCGCCCCTGCTCCCCCCCGGCCAGCAGTTTGTCCAAGGCCAGGTCCATGACCTCGTAGAAACTGCCGGTCCCCATGTCGCCCACGGAAGAGGGGAGAATGGCGTACGGGATCCCGGTGGCGTCGGAGATCCGGCGGAGTTGGTCCTCGCGGTAGTAGGGGGTGTCGAACAGAAGGACGACGTCGGTGTCCTTGACGATACCGATGAATCGGTTGACATCCCGCGGGGAAGGGGGGATACCAGGCTTGGGCTCGACAAAATCGACGATGTGGATGTCAAACACATGGGCGAAATAGGCCCAGTTCTTGTGATAGTTCACGAAATTTCTCCCCCGGAGGGGCAGGGCCCGCTTCAGCCATCCCCCAACCTTCTCCTCCAGGCTCTTTTCCTTCACCTTTTCCCAAAATGTCCCCTCCAACAGCCAGGCATCCAGGGTTTGAAATTCCACTTCCTTCAGCAGGTCGGCGCCGTAGAGGGAGGCGTTCATCTTGTCCATGAAAGCCGCGTAGTTGCGTTCGTAGGCTTCGCGATGCGCCGGGTCCACACGGACCAGGGCTTCGAAGATGTTGACCGCAAGCATCTTCATGTGGAGGGGGGAATTGCAGAAATGGGGGTTGCCGTAAATGTGGACGTCCCCGACCGCCCGGCTGATGGTTTTGGGGACCTCCAGGAGGGGGATCCCCGCCGAGACGGCACAGTAGCCCGGGCTTCCCTCCATGATCTTGGAATTGCCCGCTTTGTCCAGGAGCGCGGGCGACCACATTTCCAAGTCGAGCCCGGTGGTCACAAAAAGGTCGGCCTTCTTCATTTGAAGGGCAAACGAAGGCTTGGGCCGGACATAATGGGGGTCCTGGTCGGGAAGGGCGATGGCGGAGGCCTGGACGAGGTCCCCCCCGATCTCGGAAGCCACCCAGGCGTAGTTGGTCAGCGTGGCGACCACCTGCAGACGGGCATGGCCCGCCCAGGGGACACTCAGCAGCAACAACATCCAAAGGGCGTATCGCATGACATTCTCCTAATATTCTTCGTGCTTGTGGGGCCCCGCGGCAAAGGTCACCTGCAGGATGGCCCGGGTGTCGTCATCGTCACTGAACGAATAGGTCTCGTGGACCACGTGGAACCGGAACCTGACGAACTCCGACTGCCAGTAGGTCAGGACCGCCGAATAGGCGGTCGTTTCCAGGTCGGGCTCCAGGAGGTCCTGAGCCATCTGGTAGGCGGCTCCGAGGACCCAATAGGCCGAGAATCGCCGCTCGCCCAGCAGGAGGTACCCCTCGGCCTTGTCCCGTCTGCCCCACTCCCCATGGATCTGGAAATTGGAATATTTGGCCTGCGAGGAAGGCTCGTAAAGGAACGTGAAATCGGCGCCGTAGGCCTCGGGATCAAGGGAAAAATAGGAAAGGCCCCCCTCCAGGTAGATCTCCGGAGTCAGGTCCCAGTAGGACTTATAATGGCCGAGAAAGGCGTTTTCCCCAGCGTGGTGGATCCCCTGCAGGGTCAATTCGGAGGTCCCCAGGCCGCCGAAGAGGTAATCGGCGGAAAGGCCGGTGGAGGCCAACCCCTCGCCACCGAAGAATCTCCGGATGTACAGGGGGTATTCGAGCATGGGGAGGGCGTGAGCATGCCACCGGTTGTAGGTCCCGAAGGGCTGTTTGAACTTGCCGGCGTCCAGCCGGAGCCCCGGGAAGGGGGCCGTCCAGGTGATATAGGCCTCCTCGACATCCACGGCCCAGCCGTGGTCGTGCCCCTCCTCCCGAAAAGACGCCTCGTCATGTCCCCCTTCATCACGTTCCTGATGGATGCCGAAAAATACCTTCATCAGCGTGTAGGGATCTAGCGAGGTTTGGAAAGCGAGTTCGATCTCCTCCACGGTGGCCTCGGTCTCCTCGGTCCGGTCGTCGTAGGTCAGGAACAACTCGCCGCCAACGGAGATCTCCGGGTTCAACTGCCACTGGTTCCTCTCCCCGCCAAACTGCTGGGCGCACAGGGTCGTTGAAACGAACAGAAATGCGATCAAGAATCGCATAAACACCTCCAATTCGAAATCTAAGTGAAACCGCTTCGGGATCGGATTCCGGAAGGGAGGTTATCGGGGGGGGGCGCGATTCCGATGAAGAGGGACCGGGCACGCGCAAAGGCGCGCGGAGCGGACGATGGCCAGCGTTTCCAAAAGGTAGAGGAAGAAGGCCAGCAAAACCACCGCCACGATGACGGCGACCAGGATGCAGAAGGGACAAAAGGGCGGGGGCTCGACGACGCTGCAGATGTGCGCGCCGTCCAGGTGCCCCGGACAGGGCTCCACCGAGGGATGCTCCAGGAAATGCAACGCCAGCCCCAACAGGGCGAAGATCAACAACAGGGAAAGCGGGGCGCGCCGCATGGATGCAGTCATGGGAGGTCTAATACGGAGGAGGCCTTCAAAGGTTTCCGGTCACTTGTAGACAATGTCCCAATCGTACGGGATGGAAGGGTCGTCCCACGCGGCCCGGTACTCGTCCGGTTCCTTGTGGTTGTAGAGTTCGGTCGGGAAATTCAGGAGGAGGCTGGGCTGGGTCCCCACGGTCTTGTAGCCGTGGTAGACGCCCACGGGGATCTTCAGCAGGCCGGGGTTGTCCTCGCCCATGCAGAAATCATTGACCAGCCCGTGCGTGGGGCTCCCCTCCCGGGCGTCGTAGCAGGCGGCCTTGACCATGCCGGAAACGCAGCAGAAGAGGTCGTCCTGCAGTTTGTGGTAGTGCCAGGCCCGGACGACCCCCGGGTAGTTTTTGGAAACATAGACCATGGCGAACTTGCGGTAGAGCTCGAAGTCGGTCCGCAGGACCTCCATCAGGAACCCGCGCTCGTCGCAGTTCTTCTTCAACGGCTTGAACTCGACCCCTTGAATCATCGCTTATATCCTTTCCGCCAGTCGGCTCAGGAGAGGGACGACGAACCTCCGCCCCTGGAGGGCCTGCAAAACGCAGGAGACGTGAAGGGCGAGGACACCGGCCCAGAAGAGAAAGAAGAGCGTGGTGAGAAAGAAGAAACCGCGCCCGTGAAAAACGAGGAGCAGGGGCATGGCGAGGACCCCGAGGACCAGGATGATCGCCGTCTCGGCCAGGAAAAGGGCCAGGCCGTTGCGGGCGTGCCACTGCAGGTCGGCGTCCTGTCGGCGGGTGAAAAGGGGGATGAGGCACAACAGCCAGAAGTAGGCCAGGATGAGCAGGACGGTGCGGTCGCCGAGGTCGGGGTTCGATGCCATGCGGGCTCCAGCCTCATTATAGCAGAGGCGGAACGCGGAGGGGCGCCGGCGTCAGATCGCTTCGGCCTCCCCCAGGTGGACCAGGATGTCGCCGTTGACCGTCTCCGCCTTCACCATCCCCGCCCCGTCGCCGAGGGTCCCCTCGATGGCCATGGGCCCGCCCCCCTTGACCTTGACCAGTTCCGGGACGAACCGGATCTTGCCGGAAACCGTTTCAAGATCGTACCTCAGTCCCGCCCCCGGTTCGAGGCGCAGGGTGATGGCGCCGTTGACCGTCTCGGCATTGACCCGCAGCGCGGAGGCCTTCACGCTGAGGTGGAGGGCCCCGTTGACCGATTCGACATCGGCTTTGCCTTCGAGGACTTCCACCTTGATGTTCCCGTTGACGGCATCGGCCTTCAGGTCCCCTCCGACGCCGGTGGCCAGGATGTCCCCGTTGACCGTGGAGAGGGAGACGCGCAGACCGGAAGGCACCTCGATGCGGTAATCGATCCTCCCCCCCACCTTGAGGGGGAAAATGCCCCAGAGGTAGGTGCGGACGTTCTTGGTCTCCACCTTGAGGCGGCCGTCCGGGCCGGTCACCGCGGTGAAGGAGAGATCCTCGAGCCGGGCGGCCGAATCGGCGCTCTTGGAGGCCCGGATGAGGATGTCGGAACGGTTGGTCCCCGCGACCTCGATGCGGCCGTTGACGTTGTCCACGACCAGTTCCCGCACCCCCCCGGCGTCAATGACCTTTTCGTCGACGGCGACGGCGGCCCCGAGGAAGGGGGCGATGGCGAGGAGCAGGATGGCGGTTGCTGCGATGGCTTTGTTCATGGCGACCTCCGGCAGACCTAACGCAAAAATAGCGATTAGGTTTCCTCCACCCGCGTCCGGGCGAACCGGTCCCCCATCCGGGCCTCGTGGGGACGACGCAGGAAGATCCATAATTCCAGCAGGTTAAGCCCGGGAACCAGGAGCGACAGGTTGCGGCGGAGCGACGCCGGAAGGGTGCAGGGACGGCCGTCGGCGCGGGCGACGCGCAGCCCCATGAGGTGCTTTCCCGGCGACCGCCCCCCGAACCCGTCACGGCCCATGAAATAGGCGAGCCCCAGCAGGACCACCAACCCCCAGATCGTGTTGATGGGCCCGATGCGCGTGGGAAGGATCCTGTGCATGAGCAGGGAGGCGATCGAACCGACCAACAGCACCACCACGACGGTCATCAGACCGTCCAGCAGGAACGCCGCGATCCGGAGGCCTCCGATGTATTTCTTCACGGCCCGGTGCACCTCGGGTTTCAGATTCCCCCCGCGGAGGGTCCCCTATCATGCCCCATCGGCGGCTCCCTGTCAACCCGGCGGCGATCCATGACCCTTCATTCTGTTATAATAAATTGTTTGCAGGGGCGGCGCGCGAAGCGTCCCCCGAAGAGGGGGGAGATCGCTCCCTCCGGACCGTCCAAATTGACCATGAAAGGGGATGCGCATGCCCAAATCGCTGGAAGGAAAGCTCAACGCCAAAGGGTATCGCTTCTGCATCGTGGCCTCACGGTTCAACCGCCTCTTCACCGAACAATTGGCGGCGGGGGCCGTGGACTGCCTCATCCGGCATGGCGCCTCGGAAGCCGACATCCAGGTCGCCTGGGTTCCCGGCTCGTTCGAGATCCCCGCCACCGCCCGCAAGGCCGCCCAGAGCGGCCGCTATCACGCCGTCATCCCCGTGGGGGCCCTCATCCGGGGGGAGACCCCCCATTTCGATTACATCGCGGCGGAAGTCAGCAAGGGAATCGCGGTCCTCAGCCTGGAGACGGGGGTCCCCGTGGCCTTCGGCATCCTTACCTGCGACACGATGGACCAGGCGATGGAGCGGGCCTCCGCGAAGCAGGGCAACAAGGGGTGGGATGCCGCCCTTTCGGCGATCGAGGTCCTGAACCTCTGGAAGGAGATGGATGAAACGAAGGCGTAAGGCCCGGGAGCTGGCGTTGAAACTGCTTTACCAGCATGACCTCTCCGGCGCCTTTCCGGAGGATATTCTGGAGGGGACGGAACTCTTCCGCGGCGTGACCGGGGCCTCGGCCGACTACGCCCGGGAGATCTTCCTCGGGGCGGCCCGGCGCCTGCCGGAGATCGACCGCCTCATCGGCGACCACAGCCGCCGATGGAAACTCAGCCGCATCGCCGCCATCGACCGCAACCTCCTTCGCCTGGCCGTCTTCGAACTTCTGAGCCACACGGAGATCCCCGCGGCGGTCATCATCGACGAGGCGCTCGAGATCGCCCGCAAGTATTCCGACGACGAGGCCCCCAAGTTCGTCAACGGCATCCTCGACGCCATCCTCCATGCCGAAATGGCGGGAAGGACCGTGCGCACGTGAACGCCTCCGCCGCCCTCCTGATCGTCCTTCTCCTCTGTCCGGCCCTCCCGGCGACCGAACTCCTCTTCGAACGGCAGGTGGACTTCTGCCCGGTAGAGCCGGCGGACCGGTGGGGCTGGCGCACGGAGGTGCTGAGCGAGGCCCCCGGCCGCTGGCGCGTCATCATCCTGGCTTCCGATCCCACCCTCCCCGACCCCGCCGCGCTGGTCCCCCTGAGGGAAGCGGTCCTGGCGGTCCAGGCCCGCCTCATCTATGACGCCGCCCGCTGGACCGAAGACCCCGGGGAGGCCCTCCTCGCCGGACGGGGCAACTGCGTCTCGTTCACAGTCGTTCTGGAACGGGACCTGGCGCTTATGGGGTTCCGGACGCGCCGGGTGCATGGCCTCCTGTTCCACCCCGACGGCGGCGGCAACCCCCATTACCTGGCCGGCCTGGGATGCACCCCCCACCGGTGGATCGAGGTCTTCATGCCGGACCATGGCTGGGTCCCCCTGGACCCCGTGGCTTCGGGCGGCCGTCTCACGGCCCGGCATCTGGCCCTCCGGGGAAACGACACGGAGGGCTGGCTGAGCGGCGCCCGCATCGAGGTGCTCCGGTGGGATTAGTCGGCCGGCTCGAGGATCTCCCCCTCTCCGACATCATCCAGATCGTCCATCTGAGCCGGCGGACGGGCGCCCTGAACATCGAGACCGCCTCGGGAACGTACGGCATCCTTTTCCAGAAGGGGATGATCGTTCTGGGACAGTCGTCCAGGCTCCCCGACCTGGCGACCTATCTTCGGATGGGCGGGGTTCTGCCGCCGGAACGGCTGGACCAAGCCCTCGGGATGCTCGCCTCCATGCCGGGCACCTCCCTGGGCGATCTCCTGCTGGAGATGCAGTTCGTCGCCCCGGCCGATCTCGGAGGGGCGGTCTTCAAGGGGATCATGGAGGTGCTCGATCCGCTCCTCCTGGACAACGAGGGGACCTTCTCCTTCGCCCTGAAAGAAGGGTTCCAGCCGCCCGAATTGGGCTACAACCCGGAGGACCTGTTCAAGGCCGGGGGGTTTCCCCCCTCCGCCATCGTCCGAAAGGGGCAGGAGATCTCGGTCCTGAAGGACATCCAGGACAGCCTCGCCCGCGGCAAGGAGATGGTCCGGGGAGGCGATTTCCCCCATCCGGCCCAGTCCGCCCAACCCGCCTCCGCGCCCCCCGCCTCCGCCCCCCCCGCGGAACCGGGTGGGGAACCGGCTCCGCAGGCGCCCCAACCCATCCACCGCCTCATCCCCGTCGAGGTGGACATCGTCCCGTCGGCCCGCGCCACCCAGGAGCGGGTGCTGTCGCGCTTCTCCATCCTCAGCAAAGAGGAGGACGAGGGGCTGGCGGGGCTCGACGTCCTGATCCTCGAGGGGGACCCCCTCCTGCGGGTGGCCATGAAGCGGATGTTCACCAAGCACGGCTTCCGCGTCACCCATTACAACGCCTCCCCGGCCTTCGACGGGAAGTGCCGCGAAATCCAGCGCGAAGCCGACTATTCCGTCCAGGTGGTGGGGGTTTCGTCCTCGTTCCCCTACGAGGAGGCGGAGCGCCTGGTGGAGGAGATCAAGGGGCGCGGCGGCAACACCCTGACCATCGTCCTCCACCCCGAGTACCGGCTGGACCGCCAGCACGCCGCCACCCTCCGGGGGGCCGACCTCATCATCCTCAAGCCGGACCTCCTCCGCCTCTCCGCGGTGGAGGCCGAGCATTCCCTCCACCTCTTCGCCGAGCAGCTCTACCTGGCGGCGCAGAAGTATCTCAAGAACCGGCCGGAACTGGCCGAGGCGCGCAAGTTCCACGACATCGCGGCGCGCGACCGGCTGAACCGGTCCTTTTCCCTCCTCAAGCAGCTCATCGAGGAGCTGGCCGAGCCCGAGGACCTGGGACAGATCTGCCTGATGGTCCTGCGCGTGGCCGCCGAATATCTCGAGCGGGGGGTCCTCCTCCTCCATTCGGGGGAGGTCTTCCTGGGGTTGGGGGGGTTCGGCCTCACCGGCGACGACATCTCCATGAACCTGCGGGTGCGCTCCGTCAACCTCTCCGCCCACGGGGACAGCATCTTCGCCCAGGTGCTGGAGACCCGCAAGGCCCACCGGGGCAAACTGCGGCGCACGCCCGTCAACGAGACCTTCATCACCGCCCTGGGACGCGTCTACCCCAACGAGGTGATTCTCATCCCCGTCATCTCCCAGCGGCGGGTCCTGGGGTTCCTCTACGGCGACAACGCGGAGTTCAAGCGACCCATCGGCAACACCGACGGTCTGGAGATCTTCCTGGCCCAGGCGGGTCCGGTGTTCGAGATGGCCCTGCAACACCACTACGATCATCAGAGGGTCGGACATGGAACGTAAAACCATCCTCATCGTCGAAGATTCCGACGTGATGCGCGCCTTCCTGGTCGCGTCGCTGGAGGGCCTGCCCTACGACGTGGTCGAGGCGCCCACGGGGTTCGAGGCCCTCAAGGTCCTCCCCCACCATCCCCTCGCCCTCGTCGTCACCGACATCAACATGCCCGACATCAACGGCCTCGAGCTGATCGCCTTCATCAAAAAACACCCCCAGTTCTCCTCCCTTCCGGTCCTGGTCATCTCCACCGAACGGAGCGAGGAGGACCGCAAGCGCGCCCTGGCGCTCGGCGCGACCGACTACCTGGTCAAGCCCTTCGACATGGAGCCCTTCCGCGCCAAGGTGCTGGCCTGCCTGGGGGGGGAGCCCGCGTGAGAGGCGACGACGACAAGATCAAGAAGGAATTCATCTCCGAGGCCGAGGAGATCCTCGACGCCCTCTCGGCCGACGCGAAGCTGATGGAGGAGGCGGGGACGGACCCCAACCCGGCCATCGTCAACAAGGTGTTCCGCGGCATGCACAGCCTCAAGGGGCTCGCCGGCATGCTCAAGTTCGTCAACATCTCGGAACTGGCCCATTCCATGGAGAACCTCATGGACAAGGTCCGGATGGGGGCCGTGGCCAGCGACAAGGCCTTCATCGACATCCTCTACGACGGCATCGCCACCCTCCACCAGATGGTGGCGCAGGTGGCCGAGGGGGAGGGCGACGCCTTTCAGTTCCAGCATCTCCAGGACCGCATCCACGCCCTGCTGGCGAAAGAGCGCGGCCCGCGGGACGATTCCCTCTTCTCCGGCATCCTCCTGGACCCCGTGGCGCTCAAATCGCTGACGGAATACGAGGAGCACCGGCTGAAGGAGAACCTCCTTTCGGCCAAGAACATCCTCTCGATCGAGGTCGCCTTCCCCTTCTCCACCTTCGACACCGATCTCAGGGCCCTCAACGCCCGCCTCTCCGAGCAGGGGGAGATCATCTCCACCCTCCCCTCCATCGCGGCCTCCCCCGACCACCTCTCCTTCCGCCTCATCTACGGCAGCAAGGGGGACCTGGAGCAGATCCAGGCGCTGACCGGGGAGGAGGCGAGGGTGACCGACCTGCGCGGACGGCCGGCGGCGGAGGATTCCCGCAAAGGGGCGGATAAGCCCGCGACCCAGGAGTCCAGTTTCAAGAGCATCAGCCAGTCGGTGCGCGTGGACATCGCCAAGCTCGACGAGGTGATGAACATCGTCGGCGACCTCCTCCTGGAGCGCTCCAACCTCGAGCATTTCGAGGGGCAGGCCCGGGACGCCGGGATGGACCGCCCGATGCACCAGCAGTTGAGCAAGATCGAGCGGAACCTCCACCGCAAGCTCAACGACCTCCAGAAGGGGATCATCGATCTGCGCATGGTCCCCATCGGCCAGATCTACAACAAGCTGACGCGGGCGGTGCGCCAGCTGGCCGAGGACGCCAAGAAGGAGGTCGAGCTGGAGTTCCGCGGCGAGGACACCGAGCTGGACAAGATGATGATCGAGGAGATCACCGATCCGCTCCTCCACATCATCCGCAACTGCGTGGACCACGGGCTGGAAACGCCGGAGGAGCGGGAGAAGGCCGGCAAGCCCCGCAAGGGGCGCATCCGCATCGAAGCGGCGCAGAAGGGCAACTCGGTCTCCATCCTGGTCCGGGACGACGGCCGCGGCATGGACCTGGCCAAGATCAAGAAAATCGGCCTCACCAAGGGGCTCATCAACGACGACGCCACCCCCGACATGGTCCTCAACCTCATCTTCCTCCCCGGCTTCTCCTCCGCCGACAAGGTCTCCAAGGTCTCCGGGCGGGGGGTGGGGCTGGACGTGGTGAAGCAGAACATCACCCTCCTCAACGGGACCCTCCAGGTGAGCACCGACAAGGGGGCGGGGACCACGATGGAGATCATCCTCCCCATCACCCTGGCCATCATCCAGGCCCTCGTGGTGGAGTACCAGGACCTCCCCTTCGCCGTCCCCCTCACCTCCGTCAACGAGGCCTTCCGGGCGCGCGAGCAGGACATCCAGACCATCGAGGGGAAGGAGGTCTTCTACCTGCGCGATTTCACCCTGCCGCTCGTCCGCCTGGGGGACATCTTCCAGATCCCCCGGGAGAAGAAAGGCGATTGGGTCTACATCGTGGTGAACAAGATCGGCGACCGCGCCATCGGCATCGTCACCGACCGCCTCCTGCGCCAGCAGGAGATCATCATCAAGTCGGTGGGGAAGCGGCTCAAGGGGATCCACGGCATCGCCGGGGCCGCCGAATTGAAGGCCGGCGACCTGGTCCTGGTCCTCGACATCTCCTCCATCATGGACCTGGCCCTGATGCGCTTCGGCTCCCTGCGGGAGGCGGCCCGTGTATAGGGAGTATTACGGGTTCTCCCGCCGCCCCTTCGCCAACACCCCCGACCCGGCCTTCCTCTACCAGAGCAAGCGGCACGCCGAGGCCCTCGCGCGCCTCCAATACGCCGTGGAGGAACGGGAGCTGGCCCTCCTCATCGGCGAGGTGGGGGCCGGCAAGACCACCCTCTCCCGCGCCCTGATGGACGCCTGCGGCGACAACGCCCGCTTCTTCCTCGTGACCAACACCCGCCTCACCCCCACGGAGCTCCTGCGCACCCTGGCCCGCCTCCTGGGCGAGGCCCCCGCCTTTAGGAAGGCCGAGATCCTCGACCAGATCCAGGGCCGCCTGGCGGCCCTCTACGACGAGGGGATCAACCCGGTCTTCGTCCTGGACGAGGCCCAGTTGATGCCCAAGCCGACCCTCGACGAGATCCGCCTCCTCACCAATTTCCAGATGGACGACCTGGGCCTCCTGACCATCCTCCTGATGGGACAGCCGGAACTGGCGCGCCGACTCAAACACCCCGCCTACGAGCCCCTCCTGCAGCGCGTGGGACTGCGCTTCTACCTCGGCGCGCTCCTGGAGGAGGAGATCCCCCCCTATCTGGCGCACCGCCTCACGATCGCCGGAGGGGACCCCGGCCTGTTCGATCCCGCCGCCTCCCCCGTGTTCATGGAGGTGACCCGCGGCATTCCCCGCCTCATCAACACCCTGGCCACCCTCTCGATGATGGAGGGGATGCAGGCGGAGGCGGACCGCATCACGCCGGAGATGGTGCGCATGGCCTCGGCCGAGATGCGCCTTCCGGAGAAGGAGTGACCATGGTGGACCTGGCCGAACTGCGCAAACGGGGAAAGGGCGGAAAGAAGACCCGGCCCGCCGACCAGGCCGCGGCCCGACCCGCGCCGGCCGACTCGCCCGCCCCCCCGTCTCCGCCCCCCATGCCCCCCCCCTCGTCCCCCGACCCCGCGGCGCCGACGCCCGGCCCCGCCGCCCCGGTCCCCGCCGTCGTCTCCTCCGCCCCTGCGCCGGCCCCCGTGGAGCGCCTCCTCTACCTCTCCTTCGCCCTCGGCCACGAAACCTACGGCCTCCCCATCGATTCCGTGCAGGAGATCATCCCCTGTTCCCGCGTCACGCGCGTCCCCAACGCCTCGCGGGAAATCCTGGGCATCCTCTCCCTGCGCGGCATCGTCCTCCCCGTGCTGGACATCGGGCCCTTCCTGGGACAGACCCTCTCCCCGCCCTCCGAGGACACCCGCATCATCGTCCTGGCCCTCGAGGAGGAGTTGACGGGGGTGATGGTGGACCGGGTCCTCCACACGGTGGGCGTGCCGGCCGACCAGGTGGAGCCGCCCCCCGCCACCGTGACGGACGAAAAGGGGCTCATCGCGGGCGTCCACTCCCTGCGGGACCGGCTCCTGATCCTCCTCAAGCCCGAGCAATTATGATCCTGAACTGCCCCCGCTGCGGCCAGCGCCTGGAGATCGCCCCGGAAATCCGGGAGGACGCGGTCTTCACCTGCGCCGGCTGCGGCTCCGCCTGGCGCGCCCGCCGGCGGAAGGAGGCGGCGCGGACCGCGTGGATCGCCGACCCCCCCCGCCCGTTCCGCGATTTCCTCGAGCGCGAACTGCGGGCGCTGAAGTTCGGCGTCCAGGCCTTCGATGACGGGGGGGCCGTGCTCCGGACCCTCCGGGAAGGGAGCCCCGATCTGCTCATCACCAACGTCATCCTTCCCGGGCTGATGGGGGTGGAGCTGTGCGAGCGGATCAAGAACGGCGCGGGGGGGCCCAAGGTCCCCGTCATCCTGCTGGGGGCCATCCACAAGGTGGAGCGCTACCACCGCCGCCCCCGCTTCCTTTACGGCGCGGACGAGTATATCGAGGAGGGGATCTCCGCCGCCGTTTTCCGGAGCATCGTGGGCCGTCTCACCGGCCTGCACACGCAGTCCGGCCCCTTCCGGACGCCGGAACAGGAACAGCAGTACCGCCAGGCCCGGATCTTCCTGAACCGGTTCGTGGAGGAGCGCGGCGAGGCCGTCAAGACCTACCTCGACACCCGCGACCGGCAGGTCCTGCGGGCGATGGTGGCCGAGGGCGATGCCCTGCTGGAGGCCGAGACGCCGCCCATCCCCCCGCAGTTGTTCCGGAACTTCCTCCTCCAATACCTCCGAAGCAAGATGGGAGATGATATCCATGGATAAGTGGCAGGAACTCATCGCCTCGGCGGACGCCGACGCCCGCCAGATGGCCGTCTGGGAGCTCAAGCGGCTCGACCTCGCCGACGCCCTTCCCCATCTGCTCCGCCTCGTCGGGGACGAGGACTGGCGCGTGCGGAAGGCCGCGGCCGAGGCCCTGGTGGAGTCCCCCGGGCGCGAGGTCGTGGCGGGGCTCATCGGGTGCCTCTACGACGGCGCCAACGCCGGGAAGCGCAACACCGCCATGGAATGCCTCCACCGGATCGGGGAGCCCATCCTCCCCGAGGTGCTGAGGGAGCTGTCGGGGACCGCGGACTACGACGTCAAACTGGCCCTCATCTCGCTCCTGGCCGACCTGCGCACCGAGGACACCCTCCAGCACCTCCTCTACCTCCTCCAGCGGGAAAAGGACACCAACCTTCTCTCCGCCGTCGTCAACAGCCTGGGCCACTACCGGCGGAAGGAGTCCATCTCCCACCTGGTCCGCCTCCTCGCCTACGACAGCCCCTGGCTCCAGTTCCACTGCGTCGAGGCCTTGGGGGCGGTGGGCGAGCCCGAGGTCCTCCCCCATGTCCTGCCCCTCTACCACCGCCCCGGGCTCCAGAAGTCGGTCCTGGACGCGGTCTCCCAGATCGCCCACATTTCCACCCTCCCCTTCCTCCTCGAGGTGATCCGCTCCGAGGAGAAGGTCAACCTCTCCGCCGTCCACGCCCTCACGAGCCTCTACCACGCCCGCCTCCCGGAGATCGTCCGGCGCCGCTACCGCACCCTGGTCCTGCGCAAGGTGCGCGAGTCCTTCGACCGGACCAAGATCCCCGCCATGACCGCCATCCTCAACACGACCCCCAAGGCGGAGGTGAAAAAGGACCTCCTGATGCTCTTCGGGTGGATCGGCGACCCGGCGGTCCTGCCGTCGCTCGTGGCCTACCTCAAACATCCCGATTTCTCCGACTGCTGCGTCCACGCCCTCACCGACTTCGGCCCCGCGGGATGGGATGCCGTCGTTCCCCTCCTGAAGGCCGGCGAAGAGGACGAGGTGCTGATCCAGGCCCTCCGGGTCGTCCGGGAGTGGGCCGACCCCCGGGCCGTCCCCCACGTGCTCCAGCTCCTGGAGCATCCCGAATTCCCGGTCCGCCTCCAGGCCATCGAGGCCCTGTCGGCGTTCCCGAGGAGCGACCTGGTGGTCTATCTCCTGGCGCTTCTCGACGACGAGGAGCCCGGGGTGCAGGCGCACGCCGTCAAGGTCCTCAAGGAGTGGGGGGACGCGGACGGGGCCCTCAAGGAGGCCACCTTCGCCAAGGTGCGGCACCTCCTGGTCTCCAGGAGCCCGGTCCACCGGATCAACGCCCTGCAGGTGTTCGTCCACCTCAAGGGGGCCGACTTCCCCGAACTTCTCCTCGACGCGGGCCGCGACCCCGACCCCCTCATCCGCCAGCAGGCCCTCCAGTTGATGGGCGAATACAGCGAGGAGCGGTTCTCCGGCCTGCTGGTCCACGCGCTCTCCGACGAGGAGGCCCGCGTCCGCCTCGCCGCCATCGGGGCCCTGGGCGCCACCCGGCCGGACGACGCCTTCGAGCCCCTCCTCTCGGCCCTCGAGGACCCGGACCTCTGGATCCGGGCCGCCGCCGCGCGCGTCCTGGGGCTCTATCGCCGTCCCCAGTCCCTCAAGCCCCTGGTCCACCATCTCAACGCCGACATCCCCCCCGTCAAGATCGCCTGCCTGGAGGCCATCGCCTCCCTCGGGGAGGAGAAGGCCCTCGCCGTGGTCCTGGCCCAGTTGGACCACCCCGACATGGAGGTGAAAAAGGCGGCCCTCACCGCCCTCGGCGCCTTCAACCAGGCCGAGGCCGTGGCCGTCCTGCACAACTTCACCCAGCACTCCGACTGGCGCCTGAGGGCCGCGGCCATCCAGGCCATGGGCCGCCGGCCCCACCCGGCCATGCTGGTGCGCCTGCACCACCTCCTCCTCAACGACCCCGACGAATACGTCCGGCTCACCGTCGTGGGGGTCCTGGAGGCCATCGCGGACGCCAGCTCGTTCGAACCCCTCGTCCGGGCCCTGGACTACCCCGAACTCATCGACAAGATCGCCGCCCTCTTCATCGCCCGCAAGGACATCTACCGCCCCAAACTGGAGGCGGCCTGGGGCAGCGCCAGCCGCCGCCGCGAGGAGATCTTCTCGGCCATCCTGGAGGAGATGAAGAACCATGCCTGATCCCGCGGCGCCCGGCGCGTGCGTCCTTTCGGACGAATTGTTCCGCCTCCTGCGGGACACGATCCTCAAGTTGTGCGGGATCCACTTCAAGGACACCAACAAGTTCCTCCTCGAGCGGCGCATCCAACAGCGCCTCAAGGCCCTGCAGTTCTCCTCCTTCGAGCAGTACTACTACTACATCACCTACGACCCGCGCGCGACCCAGGAGATGGACCAGCTCTACGACGTCATCACCACCAACGAGACCTACTTCTTCCGCGAACAGCGGCAGTTGCAGGCCTTCATCGAGGAGATCGTCCCCGAGGTGCTCGCGCAGAAGCCGAAGCTCCGCGTCTGGTCGGCCGGGTGTTCCACGGGCGAGGAGCCCTACACCCTGGCCATGCTCCTGGACGAAAGCGGGGCCTTCGACCGCGGCGGCATCGACATCTACGCCTCCGACATCAGCCAGGAGGCGGTCCAGAAGGCCCGCAAGGGGGTGTACCGCGAACACTCCTTCCGCACCACCCCCGAGCGCTACCGGGCCCGGTACTTCGAGGAGGCCGGGCCGGGGCTGTGGCGCGTGAAGGACGCCGTCCGGCAGAAGGTCTCCTTCGGCCGGCTCAACCTCCTCGACACCAACCGCATCTACCTCCTCGGCACCCTCGACGTCATCTTGTGCCGGAATGTGATAATCTATTTCGATGACGACGCCAAGCGCAGGACCATCGAGATGTTTTACGACCGGCTCGGTCCGGGGGGGTATCTCCTCCTGGGCCATTCCGAATCGCTCATCAGTTTCGCCACCCGCTTCAAACTCCACCATTTCAGGAACGATATGGTGTACCGCAAATGATCCGCGTCCTGGTCGTTGACGACAGCGCCTACAACCGGGTGGCCATCTCCCGGATGCTGGCCAACCATCCCGAGATGGAGGTGACCGACACCGCCGGGAACGGGGAGGAGGCCATCCGCAAGGTGATGCGCCTGCGCCCCGACGTCATCACCCTCGACCTGGAGATGGCGGGCATGGACGGGTTCTCCGTCCTGCGGTGGCTGGCGGCCAACATGCCCACCCCCACCGTGGTGGTCTCGGCCAAGCATTCCGACCGCAACGTCTTCAAGGCCCTCGAGATGGGCGCCGTGGACTTCGTCCCCAAGCCCACCGGCAAGGCCTCGCCGCTCCTGCACCAGATGGAGCGCGACCTCATCGCCAAAGTCCTCTCCGCCGCCCAGGCCCGCGTCGCCCCCGCCCCCCCTCCCCCCGAGCCCCGCCCCCCCATCCCCCCCCCCGAGTCGCGGCCCGGGGCGTTCGAGGTGGTGGTCATCGGCGCCTCCACCGGGGGGCCCCCGACCCTGCAGAAGATCTTTTCCGCCCTCCCCAAGCTGGAGGTGCCCATGGTGATCGCCCAGCACATGCCGCCGGTGTTCACCACCCTCTTCGCCGAACGGCTGGACCGCGTCATCGGCGGGATGACCGTCAAGGAGGCCGTCGCGGACGGCCCCCTCGAGCCGGCGACGATCTACGTCACCGCCGGCGGCCTCCATTCTTCCGTGGAGAACCGCGCCGGCCGCCCCTGGCTGCGCGTGGTCCCCCGGAAGGAGAACGACCTCTACTGCCCCTCTGTCAACCACCTCTTTTCCAGCGCGGCCCGCGCCTTCCGGGAGCGCGCGGCCGGGGTCCTCCTCACGGGCATGGGCGACGACGGCGCGGAGGGGCTGTTGGAGATGCACCAGGCCGGCGCCTACTGCATCGCCGAGTCCATGGAATCGGCCGTCATCTACGGCATGCCCGCCGAAGCCGTCCGCCTCGGCGCCGTCCACTCGGTCCTCCCCGCCTGGCAGATCTCCAGCGCCCTGGTGCAGCTCCTCCACCGGAAGAAACCATAGCGGAGCTGGGGTCCTTCGCTTTGACCCAACGATAGTACAGGACGGCCGCTCAGGATTA
>DCUZ01000032.1:29604-43085 GCA_002327305.1 Holophagales bacterium UBA2201
ACAGTACAGGACGGCCGCTCAGGATGCCGCCCCTCAACCATGAACTCCCCCACCAAGCCCATGAAGGTGGACGCCACCTTCAAGAAGGCCCAGAAGCACCGGCCGGGCGGGGGCGAAACCAAGGACCTGGCGCCGTAGGGGCGACCCGGTTCGTCGCCCGACCCCATCATCGCCGTAGGGGCGACCCGGTGGGTCGCCCGACCCAACCAAGGGCGACCCACCGGCTCGCCCCTACAAGAACAATCCCGCCACGGCCGCGGTGGTGCAGTTGGCGAGGAAGGCGGCGGCGAGGGCCTTGAGGGCCAGGCGGGTGACCACCGGTTTCTGCTCCGGCACCAGGCCGCCGAGGCCGCCGATCATGATGGCGACGGAGCCGAAGTGGGTGAACCCGCAGAGGGCGTAGGTGGCGATGGCGGCGGAACGGGGGGAGAGGGCGCCGGAGGCGAGGAGCTCCTTGAACCGCAGGTAGGAGAGAAACTCCGTGAAGACCACCTTGATCCCCAGGAGGTTCCCCACCGTCAGGGCCTCGGACGGGGGGATGCCGATGAGGAGGGCGAACGGGGCCAGGGCGTATCCCATCAGCCGCTCCAGGGTCAGCCCGGAGATCCCGACCAGGTCGTTGAGGAGGTAGATGATCGAGATGAAGGCGATGAGCATGGCGCCGATCTCCAGGGCGAGCTTCAACCCCGCCGAGGCCCCGTTGGCCACGGCCTCGATGGGGTTCCTCCCCGGCCGCTCGATGCGCACGGCGTCCAGCGGCTCGGCCTCGCCGCCCGTGGTATCGGGCATCATCAGCCGGGCCATCATGATCGCCGCGGGGGCCGAGAGGAGGGAGGCGGTCATCAGGTGGCCGGCGGAGGCGCCGAAGGAGACATAGGCCGCCATGACGCTCCCCGCAATGGTGGCCATGAAGGCCGTCATGAGGGTGAAGAGGCGGGCCTCGTTCATCTTTTTGATATAGGCGGCCGCGCCCGTCACCGCCTCGATCCCCAAAAAGATCTGAAGGGAGACCAGAAAGGCCTCGACGCCGGTGATGTCGAGCGTCTTGTAAAAGACCCACGCGAACCCCCGCACGACCGCCTGGATGACCCCCAGCCACAGCAGGAGCCCCATGAGGGCGGCGACGAAGATGATGAGGGGGAGGACCGAAAAGGCCATGACGGCGCCGATCTCCTGCGACTCGGCCAGCGTCCCGAACATGAACTTCGCCCCATGGTTGGAGTAGCCGAGCAGTTTCAGAAAGGCGCGGTTCGCCCCCTCGAACAGGACCGTCCCGACGGGGGTCTTGAGCATCAGAAGGGCCAGGGCGAACTGGAGCCCCAGCGCCGCCCCCACCGTGCGCCACGGGATGCGCCGCCGGTCCCGCGAAAGCAAAACACCGATGCCGATGAACACCGCAATGCCGCACAGGGCCGCGAGCCGGGTCATGCCTCCCCTCCGTTGACCACCCCGTGTTTCTGATCCGTCTGATCTTTCTGGTCCGTCTGGTCTACTCCGAACGCCGAACCCCGAACGCCGAACTTGGGCGGGTGGTGGAGCTGACCGGCCTTCCCGCCTTCCCGCCTTCCCGCCTGTTTCAATGGATCGTCCGTTTGTCCCCGGATGATTCCCGGCGGAAATCCAGGACCGCTCCGGTGCCCGGCCTGGAACGCAGGGGCAGGACCAGGGGCGGCAGGACCATAAGGCCGGCGATCAGCAGGCCGTAGGAGAACGGGTTGCGCGGCATGGCCGCGACCGCCCACCCGCCGAGATGGATCGTAAATAGGGCCGTGACCAGGGCCAGCATCCAAAAGCCGCGCCACTGGCGGGCCAGCCCGTAGGCGGCCCACAGGACCAGGACGCCGGCCAGGAGGACGGCCGTGCCCGCGGCGACGAACATGAACAGGAAGGCGCTCCGGTACTCCCCGGGCACGCCCTCCGGCACGCCCCGCATCACCCCCGGCGCGGAGGCCAGGTGGATGATGCCCAGCAGGGCGATGACGCCGCCCACGATCCAGAGCCAGGTCAGGTAAAGGCCCCCGGGTTTGTTCCCCATGCGCGAATGCTCCTTGGTCGGTAATTTCGATGGTCAATGGATATTCTACCCGAATGCGGAATCGCGCGGGCGGCGCTTTCGTGCAGCCGCCCTTCCGTGAAGGCGAGGCACGGCCCGCGGGGCCGTGGCAACAAGATCGCAGCAAGACCGGAGAGAAAAATGCCTTCCCCCGCATGAAAGATGGCCGAAGGACCCTCATGGCCCGGTTGCGGCCGCGCTGTATTCGGCTTACAATGGGCCGCCATGAAACGCTTCCACATCCAGTGGCACCTCCTCGACCGGTGCAACCTGCGGTGCCGCCACTGCTATCAGGAGGACCATGCCCGCGGGGGCGAAATGGACCTGGAGGGACTGAAGGGGGTGGCGGAGAACCTCCTGGAGGCGATGGCCGCCTGGGACAGCACCCTCGACATCGCCCTCACCGGCGGCGAGCCGCTCGTGAAGGAGGAGTTTTTCGACCTCCTCGACCACCTCAACCGCGCCCGCCGCGTGGGGCGCCTCTCCATCATCACCAACGGGACCCTCCTGGCCCCGAACCTGGACCGGCTGAGCAAGTTCCGCAAAATGAAGGAGTTCCGCGTCTCGCTCGACGGCGTCACGGAGGCAACCAACGACGCCATCCGCGGGAAGGGAACCTTCAAGACCGTGATGAAAAACCTGGAGGCGGTCAAGCCATCGGGCATCCCCGTGGCCCTGATGTTCACCGTGATGCGGAGCAATCTGGCTGAAGCGGCCCTCCTGCCGGCCTTCGCCCGGGAGATCGGGGCGGCGTCTGTCATCCTGGAGCGGTTCGTCCCGCTGGGGACCGGCCTGCAATTGCGCGAAGAGGTCCTCGACGGCCGCCATTTCCAGGCCCTCTGGGGGGTCCTGCTCGAGCAACTGGGACTGGAGGCCGAGCCCCGGGACCTGATCCGCTACCGGGGGATCAAGGTGACCACCGGGGGGCCAAAAGCCAGGATCTACGGCTCCGATTGCATCGTGGGAAGCGATGGGATGGCGCTGATGCCCGACGGGACCGTCTACCCGTGCCGGCGCCTCCCCCTCCCCGTCGGCAACTTGAGGAAACAGCGCCTCGTCGCCCTCTGGGGCTCCTCCGACCTCCTGCGCTCTCTTCGCGACCGCGGCCGGCTGGGAGGCCGATGCGGCGCGTGCGCCGTGGAAGGGTGCATCGGATGCCGCGCCATGGCCCATGCCCTCACCGGCGACCCTCTGGCCGAGGACCCCCACTGCTGGCTGGAGGATTGGCAGAGGGCGAGACACTGACCCCCGCCCGCCCAGCAGCCGCAGCCCGGCCCCACCCCTGAAAAAGATTGATCCGGCCCGACGGCGCATCCTCTTCAACGGGCGGTTGGGCGTCCACGCATCCATGCGTTTGAGGATAAATGGATTCGAGTTCGTCTATTTTTTTACCGCCACCGCTCGCAAAATATTGCCTTATTTTTATATCACGGCCTTATGCAGGAGGGGGGTAGTTGCAATTAGTCGCGCCCTATGCAATAATATGTCCATGTTCTACAGAACCCTGTGGATACGCCGCATCGAGGACGCTTGGAAACGCAAACCCCTGATCTGGCTGACCGGGGCCCGGGGGACCGGGAAATCCTCACTCCTGCAATCCCTTCCCGACTGCACCTATTACGATTGCAACCTTGCGGAAGTGGGCGAATGGATCAAAGATCCCCAGGGGTTCTTCAAGGGGCAGACGGCCCCGCGCATCGCGTTGGACAACCTCGAAGGGCTTCCCGAGGCCGACGAGGCGCTGAGGGAGGCCTTCACCGCCGCTCCCGACCTGAAAATAATCGTCGCCGGCTCCCCGGGGATGAATCTCTCGGCGAGGCACCAGGGCATCCTGCCCAAGCACCGGGAAACCATCACGCTCACCCCCATGACCGCGCAGGATCTCGAGGACTTCAAGCAGGAGGAGCTGAAACACCGGCTCCAGCAGGGGGGGCTCCCCGCCTTTTTCCAGGCCCCCTCCCTGGAACCCGTGGACCTGGACGCCTGGGTGGAGGCCTTCCTGGAGGAGGACATCGGGGGATTCCTGCGGGTCAAGCAGTTCTCCCTGGACCGCTTCCTCCGCCTGGTATGGATGCGCAGCGGCGTCACCTTCGAGGCCACGGCCTACAGCGCCCATTGCGAGGTGAGCCGCCCGGCCATCGCCAAGTACCTGACCCTTCTGGAGTCGGCCCACGCCGTGATGGTCCTGCGCCCCTTCACCACCCGGCGCCCCACGGAGATCCTGGCCGCCCCCCGGGTCTATTGCTTCGACACCGGCCTGACCTGCCGGATCAAGGGGTGGAAGTACCTGCGGCAGGACGACCTGGCCCGCCTGTGGGAACACTATGTATTCAACGAACTGCAGGCCCACTTCCAGGCGCGGCACATCCACTACTGGCGCGACAAGCGGAACCACGCGGTGGATTTCGTCCTCGCCCTCCGCGACGCCGCCCCCGCCGCCGTGCAGTGCATGTGGATTTCCGACGAGTTCGACCCCGGGGGCCTGCGGTCGTTCAGGGTGCAGTACCGCCATGGGGAGAACTTCGTGGTGTGCCACGACGTCCTGATGCCCTACCGGAAGCTCTACGGCAACCTCAAGGTCACCTTCCTCCCCCTTTCCGACCTGATCACCGCCCTCAAGGGGCTGGCCCCCGCCTGACCGCGGGCGCTCCCGGTCGCCGCCCCATCATCGCTTTCGGTCCGAGCGTGCCGGCGCCGTGAACACGCTCTCCGTCCTCTTCATCGCCCTCGGCCTCTCCATGGACTGCCTGGCGGTGGCCATCGCCAGCGGCTTCGCCATCCGCCGCCTCCGGATCCGCCACGCCTTCGCCATCGCCTCCGCTTTCGGGGGGTTCCAGGCCGTCATGCCCGCCCTGGGATGGTTGGGCGGCAGCACCCTGACCGGCGTCATCGCCCCCTTCGACCACTGGGTGGTCTTCGGCCTCCTCGGGTTCATCGGGGTGAAAATGATCCACGGAGCGTTCCGCATCAGGGCCCTGGAGGAGACGCGCGACCCGCTCAAGCCCGCCATCCTGCTCACCCTCGCCGTGGCCACCTCCATTGACGCCCTCGCCGTGGGGCTCTCCCTCTCGCTTCTGGACACCCCCATCCTGGGCCCCGTCCTCTACATCGGAATCGTCGCCTTCGGCCTCTCCTTCGCCGGGGTCTACATCGGCAATTACCTCGGCCGGACCTTCGAAAGCAAACTGGAGGCCCTCGGCGGGGCCATCCTCATCGGCATCGGCCTGAGGATCCTGATCCAGCACCTCTCCGGCGGGGCGTGACCGCGCGGCCGCAGGCCTCAGCGCCCGGAAACGGCAGGGGCGGACCCGTGGGCCCGCCCCTGGTGGAACCTCGGCGGATCGGATCGCCGGTCAGAACGCCGCGCTCACCCCGATGCTGGCCTTGACGCGGTCGCCCTCGAAATCGTTCTCCACCTCGGCCAGGAAGCGGATGTTGCGGGCCAAAAGGTAGTTGAGGGTGACGGAGGCGTTCTCCGCGGCGGCGGCCGGGTCGTCGGAATCGATGTTGTTGTAGAGCAGGGAGACGGCCCACCGCCCCTCGGGGCCCTTCGGCAGCCACACCAGTTCGGCGAAGCCGCCCTGGGTGTCCATCTCGGCGACTTCGGCCCCTCCATCAAGGAATTCGACGATCCCGTGGTCGTCGTTCCGCTGCAGATACTGGAGATTGAGCTGAAGGCCCGGGCTGAAGTCGATCATCAGGTCGGGCCCCCAGTAGGTGGCCTTGTTGGTAACCGAATCTTCGTAGCCCGGCATGCTGTACAGTGTTTTTTTCTCCTTCCCCTGATAGCCGAACAGGCCCACCCTGACCGGTCCGAACTGCCGGGCCAGGCGGGCGCTGAAACTTTTGTCCTCATCCCGGTCGAAGTTGTGATCGTCGCCGACCGCTCCCTTGAGGCCTGCGCCGTTGTAGATGCCCAGGACCATGTCGATGTCCCCGGGAAGGGCGGAGGCGGCTATGACGCCGCGGTCGTACGCCAGGTTGATCCCCGAATAGCCGGGAGCCACTTTATACATCAGATAGTCATTCCGTTCGAGTTTCAGTTCCCTCTTGAACAGCGGATCGCAGACCTGGAACTGCCCGAACATCAGGTCGAACGGCAGGCCGAAGGGGTTGTTGAACTGGAGGTAGGCGTCCTCCAGGCCCGACTCCCCCCCCCGCTCGATGATGTAGTAAAAATAATAAGAGATCTTGTCGCTGATGGGCGCGCCGGAGAGGACCTTGAACGCCCAGGGGAACTCGAAATCGTATTCCGCAACGGCGTCCTCCTTGTAGGCGGCGAACCCGTCGAGGCGGACCGCCAGGGGGATTTCCCTCATTAATTGGAGCAGGGGGTCGCCGGTGTCGCGGGTGGTCCGGGACGGTTCCTGGGCGGGGTCCTCGAGGCGGAACCCGCGGCCTGCGAACTCCTCGCCGAAGGGCTTGAGGCGCGGAGCCGGCGCGTGGCAGGTGGTGCACGAGTACGAGTACTTGCGGGCGAAGGCCGGGATGGCCCAGGCGGGATCGGCCAGCATCAGGAACGCGAGCAGGCCGAGGCACAGCGCGATTGGCGATTTTCTCATCTTCGTCTCCTTAATCCAGCACTTCGAAAGTGGTGGTGTGGGTGTTGATGAGGACCGGTTCGACTTCCTCTTTCGGCACCTTCAGATACTCGGCCACTGAGGAAACGAGGCGGGTGTACCACACCTGCGCCGTCACGGCAAGGGGGCCGACCGCCGCGTCGTCGGGGACCCTCCAGGTGAAGGTCTCGTTCACCGCCTCCAGCGGAGGCAAACGGTAGTCGGGGCCGAAGGAGGCGGTGTACCACTGCTGGATGGTCATCCGCCCCTTGGGGTCCAGGTAGGGCATGCGGAAGATGCGGTCGCCGGCGGGGACGCTCCCGTCGCGACGAAGGCCCTTGAAATCGGGGATCCCCTGCGCCTCGCCGATGTCCTGGTAGGCCAGGGCGGTGCCGGAGGCGATGGTGAAGTCCTCCCCCTCGAACCCCTTCTTGTCCACCGGCAGGTGCCACACCTTCCCCTTGGCGTCCCTGGCCTCGACATGGAGCCAGACCACCCGGTCCTCCACCGATCCGGAAGGGATCTTGTGGGCCGCCTTGGCGTTGACGGCCGTCGCGACGAGGACCACGGTCTCGCCGGGTTCCGCTTCGCGCACCCGGGGGTGGATGCGCACCTCCACCGAACCGGCCAATTTGCCGGGGTCGTGGGCGCCGTGGAAGAGGTGCTGGCGGACGTCGGGGAGGGTGGTCCCCACGGTGGCGTTCTTCCCGGGGGCCGGAGGCATGTGGCAGTCCTGGCAGACGATCCCGCCCTTCCCCTGCGGCCCCTCCTTCCACTCCAGGTGGGTGGCCTTGACCCATTGGCCGTAGGGGCTCTTCTCATTGTGGCAGGTGCCGCAGAACTCGGCCGTCTTGAGGAAGGGGTTGACGGCGATGTCGTGGAAGGGGCTCTCGACGCCGGGGACGCGGGTCCCCTGCTTGGTCCGGCCGGGGACCGAGATCCAGTTGAAGTTGAAGGGGGTGTCCCCCGCGTAGCCGGTGACGGTGTGGCAGAGGTCGCAGGAGACGCCCTCGTTGGCCCGGCTCTTTTTCTCGGGGCGCGGGGGGGGGACGTCCCCGGCCAGGAAGGCGATGGGGGCGTGGCACCCGTTGCACTCGGCCTTCACCGCGGCCACCTTGGGCTCCCGGCCGGCATGCGGCACGGCCAGCTCAAAGTACTCGATCTCGTCCCAGTGGTGGGTGTAGGCCTGGGACATCATCGCCTGCTCGTGCTGGCGGCTGATGTCCACATGGCAGGGGGCGCAGGCCTGGGGGGTCTGGTAGTCGTCGTAGGAACGGGTCCCCAGGGCGTGCTCGCCCGCCTTGCCGGCCGGTCCGGCGTCGGCCGCGGAGAGGACGCATGCGCACAGGATGATGGCGAGGGTCCACACCTTCTTCATTCCTTCCTCCTTAAGATCGGATTCATGGTGTATCAAATAACAAGCCGCCCGGATTGTCAAGACGGGACCTGCCCGCCCGCCTCCTCCGCCCCTCGGATGCACGCCTCCAGGTCCGCCCGGACCCTCGCCACCAAATCGGGCACCGCCACGCCCTTGTCGAAAGGGACCTCCTCCCCGAAACACACCCGCACCGTTCCGCTCCGCAACCGGTGGCCGTGCTTGCCGATGACGGCGTCGGTCCCATGGATGCCCATGGGGAGGATGGGCGCCCCCGTGGCGTGGGAAAGGAGAAACCCGCCCTTTTTGAAGGGGAGCAGGCCGTCCGTCATCGAACGCGTCTCCTCCGGGAAAACGAGGATGGAGAGCCCCTCTCCCAGGAGGGCCTTGGCCCGCTTGAAGGTGGCCAGGGCCGTCGAGCGGTCGGCCCGGTCCACGGGGATGAACCCGGCCGCGGACATCGCCCAGCCCAGGAACGGGATCCTGAACAGGCTTTTCTTGGCCATGAAGACGAGGCGGTCCGGGACCGCTATGAAGACCACGGGGATGTCCACCAAACTGCGATGGTTGGGCATGATGATGCGTGCGCATCCGGCGGGCGGCGGATTCACCACTTCGACCCTGACACCCCAGCAAAAGAGAAGCCCGCGCGCCCACAGCCGCGCGCAGGTGTTCATACCGCGCCCCCGCGGCCCAACGAAGGAGAGGAGGAGGCTGACCAGCCCCCAAAAGATCGTCAGGAGTCCGGCCGAGGTCCACTGAAACAGGAAAATCATCGTCCTAAATTGTAACATCATCGCTTGATCGCACGATCCCCTTGACAGCTTCCGGTTCCGGGAATAAAATTATACTATGGAAACTTTATCAGTATTATGCGTTTCCTTGGTTGTTCGCTTGGCCCGTTTCATTCAGACCGCGTGGTCTTTCGCCGGTGACGGCCATGCCCCGGTCGGCTGACCTTTTGACCGAGCGCATCCTGGACGCCGCGCAGGCCCGATATTTCGCCCACGGCTTCAGCCGCTCCACGATGGACGACCTCGCCTCCGATCTCGGAATGAGCAAGAAGACCCTCTACCTCCATTTCCGTTCCAAGGATGCCGTCCTGGAAGCGGTGATGGACCGCTTCACCCGCGGCATCGCCGCGGAGATGGACCGCGTCCTGGAGGACCCGGCCCTTGATTTCCCCGCCCGGACGGCGGGCCTGCTCGACGCCCTGGGGCGCCGCCTGGCCCTCCTGGACCGTTTCTTCCTGGAGGACCTGCACCGCCACGCCCCGCGGCTGTGGCAAAAGATCGAGGCCTTCCGCCGGGAACGCATCTTCCGCGTGTTCGGCTCCCTCTTCCGCGAGGGGGCGGCCCTGGGCCATTTCCGGAGCGACCTCGACCCCGACCTCATCCTCCAGATCTACTTCCAGGCCATCCAGAACGTCCTCAACCCCCGCACCCTCGCGACCCTCCCCCACGCTCCGGCCCGTGTGTTCCACACCCTCCTCTCGGTCCTGTTCGAGGGGATGCTCACCGACCGCGGCCGGAAACTGCGAACGCTTGGCGTTCAGAAGGAGAAATAGATGCGCATTTTCCCATTGTTGATCTGCGGGCTCCTCCTGGCCTCGTGCACAAACGATCCGGCCGGCGCCCCCCTGCGCGCCTCCGGCACCCTCGAGACCGTCGAGGTGAATGTCTCCGCCAAGGTCCCCGGCCAGATCGTCACGATGAACGCGGAAGAGGGGATCGCCGTCCGGGAGGGGGACGTCCTCGCCGTCATCGACCGCTCGACCCTGGACATCCAGCACCGGCAGGCCGGGGCCGGCGTGGCCCTGGCCGAGGCCCAACTGGCCCTCCTCCTGAGCGGCGCCCGGGCGGAGGACATCCGGTCGGCCGAGGAGACGCTCACGCAGGCGGAGGCCTCCCTGGCCCAGGCCCAGACCGATTTCGCCCGTCTTGAACGCCTCCTCTCCGCCTCCTCCGTCACGAAGAAGCAACGGGACGACGCCGAAACCCGCCTTACCGTGGCGCGGGCCCAGACCGAGGCGGCCCGTGAAAATCTTTCCAAAATGCGCCGGTTGGCCCGTCCCGAGGAGATACGGGCGGCCCGGGCCCGCTTGGACCAGGCCCGAGCCCTGACGGACCTCATCGCCAAGCAGATCGCCGATTGCACGGTGACCGCTCCGGTGGCGGGCACCATCACCCGCGTCCCCCTCGAGGCCGGGGAGACGGCCGCTTCGGGGAGCGTCCTGGCCACCATCGCCCGGCTGGAACAAGTCCATGTCAGGGTGTATCTCAGCGAGCGGGAGGTGCCCGCCGTCCGCCTGGGATCGCAAGCCGCCGTCGTCGTGGACGCCTACCCGGGCCGCGCCTTCCCCGGGACCGTCACCTGGATCTCTCCCACGGCGGAATTCACCCCCAAGAATGTCCAGACCAAGGAGGACCGCGTCAAACTGGTCTTCGCCGTCAAGGTCGAACTCGACAATCCCGACGGACTGCTGAAGCCGGGCGTCTACGCGGATGTGGAAATACCTCGGGCGAGTATCGGCAAATGAACCGCTCCAGTTTCGAGTTTCTAGTTTCGAGTTTAGAGTTTCCACCCGCCTCCCGCACGAAAACAATGCCTGGCTCATTAGTTGCAATGTTATTCAACTCGAAACTGCTTTTTCCCAACTCGAAACTCGCAACTCGAAACTCGAAACTGCTTTTGTTCAACTCGAAACTCGCAACTCGCAACTCGCAACTGCCTCTGTCCAACTCGAAACCCGAAACTCGTAACTCGCAACTGCTTTTGTTCAACTCGAAACTCGAAACTCGAGACTCGAAACTGCCTCTCTCCAACTCGAAACTCGCAACTCGTAACTCGAAACTGCTTTTGTTCAACTCGAAACTCGAAACTCGAGACTCGAAACTGCCTCTATGACCCCCGCCATCGACCTCCGCGACCTATCGAAATCGTACGGCCCCGTCCGGGCTTTGGAGGGCGTGACGCTATCTGTGGAGCGGGGCGAGATGTTCGCCCTCGTGGGGCCCGACGGGGCGGGCAAGACCACCCTGCTGAGGGTGCTCTGCGGTCTCCTCCCTCCGTCGGGAGGGAGCGCCGCCGTCCTGGGGCACGACATCGTGCGCGGCACCTCCTCCATCCGCCGCCGCATCGGGTACCTCTCCCAGCGTTTCTCCCTTTACGGCGACCTTACGGTGGACGAGAACATCGAATTCTTCGCCGAGATCCACGGCGTCAAGGCCTTCAGACCGCGCCGCGACGAGCTGCTGGCCTTCACCCGTCTCGACCCCTTCCGCTCCCGTCTGGCCGAAAAACTCTCCGGCGGGATGAAACAGAAACTGGCCCTGGCCTGCACCCTCGTCCACACGCCCGATGTCCTCTTTCTCGACGAGCCGACCACGGGCGTGGACCCCGTCTCCCGCCGGGATTTCTGGACCATCCTCTCCGACCTCCTGAAGACCGGCCTCACCATCGTCATGTGCACCCCCTATCTGGACGAGGCGGAGCGGTGCGGCCGCGTCGCCCTGCTTGACGACGGCGGCCTGCTCGCCGTGGACACCCCCGCCGGCCTCAAGCGGCTCATGCGGGGAGCCGTGGCCGAGGTGGTCGTCAGGCCCATCGAAGGGGCGGCCGACTGGCTGGGGGGCCGCCCGGGGGTGCGGGAGGTCCAGGCCTTCGGCGACCGGCTCCATGTGGTTCTCGACGACGCGTCGGCGCTCGCGCCCCTCGCCGCGGGCCTGCGCGCCGACGCGTTTGGCGTGGACGCGGCCCGCATCGTGCCGCCTTCCCTGGAAAATGTTTTCATTTCACTGCTGGAGAACGGAGGCCGTTCATGATGATTGAAGTCCGGAACCCGCGAAATCCGAAGATTCGTAGGGGCGAGCCGGCGGCTCGCCCGCGGACGGTTTCCGCCATCACCTTTCTGCTTTTGGCCGCAGCCCTGACGGCCCAGGATGTCCGCCCGATAACCCTCGACGAGGCGGTGGCGCTGACGGTGGAGAACCACCGCGCGCTTGATGCCGCGCAGGCGCGCGTCGAAGCGGCGGAGGCCGTGCTGGCCGAATCGCGGGCGGCCTCCGGCCCCTCGGCCGGGATCTCCGGCGGCTACGCCTATCTGAGCGCCGTTGACGAATTCTCCATCCCGGCCCCCCCTCCCGCCACCGGGACCCTCGTCCTCAACCCCTCCATCGACCATTCCTATCAAATCGCCCTCTCGGCCCGTCAACCCCTCTATACCGGCGGCCGCCTCACCTCAACGCGCGACGCCGCCCAGGCCCGGGCCTATGCCGCGCGGGAGGAGTGGGCCTCCCAGCGGGCCGACCTGGTCCTGGCGGCAAGCCGCGCCTATTGGGGCCTTTCCCGAGCGCTGGAGGAACGGCGCGTGGTGGATGACGACCTGGCCCTCGTCCGGGCCCACCTCGCCGATGTCGAGCGGTTTCTGGCCGAGGGGATGGCCACGGTGGCGGACCGGTTGAAGGTGGAGGCCCGCCTCTCCGCCGTTCTCTTCCGGCGCGTCGCCTCCGACCACGCCGTCCAAACCGCCTCCATGGCTTTGGCCGACCTGGCCGGCCTGCCCCTGGACGCGGTCCTGGAGCCCTCCACTCCCCTCCCCGTTCCGGCGGCCCCCCCCCTCCCGGCACGGGACCTGGCGGCCGGGGCGTTGGAGGACCGCCCCGAACTGCGGGCTTTGCGCCTCCGGGCGGAGGCCGCCTCGGCGGCGGTGGGCATCGCGCGCGCCGAGCGCCTCCCCCAGGTGGCCCTTTCGGCGCGCTACCTCTACGGCCGCCCCAACCCCCGCATCTTCCCGTCCGAGGACCGGTTTGAAGACACCTGGGACATCGGCCTGGGGCTCTCCTTCGACCTGTGGGACGGCGGGGCCGCCGCCCGGAGAATGGACCAGGCCGCGGCCCGGGTCCGCGAAGCGGAGGCCGCCCTCGCCCTCGCCTCGGACGCCGTGGCACTGGAGGTGCGCGGGGCCCTCCTGGCCCTGGACGAGGCCCTCGCCCTCATCGGCGTGGCGGAAACCGGCATGAGGCAGGCGGAGGAGGACCTGCGCGTGACGCGGGAGCGGTTCCGCGAAGGGCTGGCGCTCAACACCGAAGTGCTGGACTCCGAGATGGCCCTGCTGGAGGCCCGACTGCGGCACACCCAGGCCCTGGCCGCCCATGCGATCGCCCTGGCCCAACTCGATCGGGCGGTGGGGAGATAAAATATGCATAGTTTCGAGTTTATAGTTGCGAGTTTCGAGTTCCCCCACCCTCCCATAAGCGGTCATTGCAGGGTTTCCCGCTCGGCATTTCAGCTGTTTAACTCGAAACTAGAAACTGGAAACTAGAAACTCATCATGGAAAAGGCCATCACCGTCCGCGACCTCTCCAAGCGATTCGGCCCCTTTAAGGCGGCGGTGGGGAGATAGGAAATGCCCCGTTTCGAGTTTGAAGTTGCGAGCTTCGAGTTCCCCCGCCCCCCCAGGGGCAAATACGTCAGGATGGCCGGAATAGCATTT
>DCUZ01000032.1:43110-62181 GCA_002327305.1 Holophagales bacterium UBA2201
ACTCGAAACTAGAAACTCGAAACTAGAAACTCATCATGGACAACGCCATCACCGTCCGCGACCTCTCCAAGCGATTCGGCCCCTTCAAGGCGGTGGACGGCGTGAGCTTCACCGTCGCCCGCGGGGAGATCTTCGGCTTTCTGGGGGCCAACGGCGCGGGGAAGTCCACCACCATCCGGATGCTGTGCGGCCTCCTGGAGCCCACCTCCGGGACGGCCGTCGTGGCGGGACATGACGTGGGGCGGGAACCCGACCGGGTGAAGGCGCGGATCGGCTACATGTCGCAGAAGTTCTCCCTCTACGAAGACCTCACCGTGGCCGAGAACCTCCGCTTCTTCGGCGGCATCTACGGCCTGGGAAACCACCGGCTGGCCCAGCGGTCGGCCTGGGCCGTGGAGATGGCGGGACTGAAGGGGCGGGAGCGGGTGCTGGCGCGCGATCTGGCGGGCGGATGGCGCCAGCGCCTCGCCCTGGGATGCGCCCTCCTCCACGAGCCCCAGATCCTCTTCCTCGACGAGCCCACGGGGGGGGTGGACCCCGTCTCCCGCCGCGCCTTCTGGGCCCTCATCCAGTCGCTCGCGCGGGGGGGCACCACCGTCTTCGTCACCACCCATTTCCTGGACGAGGCGGAATACTGCCGCACCATCACCCTCATCCACGCCGGGCGCCTGGTGGATTCCGGCAGTCCCCGCCAATTGAAGGAGGAGCACCTCCGCACCCCCATCCTCGAGATCGAATGCGACCGCGTCGTGGAGGCCATGCGCCTCCTCCAGGCCCAGCCGTGGGTGGAGGAGACCAGCGTCTTCGGCACCCTGCTCCACGCCGCGGTGCCCGACGAGGCCGCCGCCCGGGAGCGCATCCCCACCCTGCTGGCGGAACACGGGATCGCTCTGCGTCGCATCGAACGGATACTCCCCTCTCTTGAGGATGTGTTCATCCACCTCATCGGGGGCAAGAACCGGGAGACGAGAGAGGTGAGACGTGAGAAGTGAAGTGCCAGACGAGAGACGGGAGATGAAAGAGATGAGGCTGAACATGCATCCCTTCATGCCTTTCCCTCCTTCTTGCCTTGCGGCCTTCCGGTTTTGGGGCCTTTCGCCTTTCCGGCTTTCCAGCTTTCCGGCTTTCTGGCATTCCAGCTTTCCGGCATTCCAGCTTTCTGGCTTTCCAGCTTTCCGGCTTTCCGGCTGCCTGGCCTTCCCGCTTTCCCGCCTTCCCGCTTTCCAGCGGAAGGGAGGCCGGCATGTGGCGTAGGTTCCTGGCCCTGGCCAAGAAGGAACTGCGCCAGGTCCGCCGCGACCGACGGACCCTGGCCGTGCTCCTCCTCATCCCCGCCGTGTGGCTGGTCCTGTTCGGCTACGCCCTCAATTTCGACGTCAAACACCTCCCGTTGGGAGTGATGGACCACGACCGGACATCGTCCAGCCGCGACTTCGCCGCCCGGTTCGGCCGGACCGAATACTTTGATCTCGTCCGCTTCCTGGAGCGCCCCGAGGAGGCCGACGCGGCCCTGGCGCGGGAGGAACTGGCGGTCGTACTGACGATCCCGCCGGAGTTCGGCGCCGCCCTGGCCTCCGGCCGCCAGGCCCGCGTCCAGATCCTCCTGGACGGCTCCAACTCCACCATCGCCGGGGCCGCCGCCGGATATGCCGCCGCCATCGCCCGGGAGGCCTCCGTCCAACTGTCCGTGGAGGCGATGGAGCGCCGGGGGGGCCTCGCCCCGGCCCCGCCCCTCGATTTCCTCCCCCGCGTCCGGTACAACCCGGAGCTCAAGAGCATCAACTTCTTCCTCCCCGGCCTCATGGGGCTCATCCTGACCATCACGGCGGTGGTTTCCATCGCCCTCTCCATCGTCCGGGAGCGGGAGCGCAACACCATGGAGCAATTGGCCATCTCCCCGGTCACCCCGCTCGAACTCATCGCGGGCAAGACCCTCCCCTACCTCGTCATCTCCCTGGGCGCGGCGTTCCTCATCCTCCTGGCGGGATGGGCCCTTTTCGGCGTGGTGGTGGCCGGAAGCCGCTTCATGCTCCTGGCGGGGACCGTCCTGTTCCTGACCGCCTGCCTCGGCATGGGAATGCTCATTTCGACCCTGGTGGAGACCCAGCAGGCCGCCTTCCAATTGGCCCTCCTGGCGGTCCTCCTCCCCTCGTTCCTCCTCTCCGGTTTCGTCTTCCCCATCCGCAACATGCCCCTGGTGATCCAATGGATCACCCTGGCGGTGCCGGCCCGCTATTATCTGGTCGTCCTGCGCGACATCATCCTCAAGGGAGCGGGACCGGGCGCCTACTGGGACCAGTTCGCCTTCCTGGCCCTCTTCGCCGCCCTCACCCTCGCCGTGGCGGCGGCGCGGATGAGCCGGGGCAGGAGGGTGGGACCATGAGGACCATCCTCCATCTCGTCGTCAAGGAATTCCTCCAGTTCCGGCGGGACCCCAAGATGTTCCCCATCATCTTCGTGGCCCCCATCCTCCAGCTCGTCATCCTGGGCTACGCGGCCAATCTCGACGTGGAGGCCATCCCGACGGCCCTGCTCGACCGCGACCGCACGGCCCAGAGCCGGGCGCTGGCCGAGGCCTTCGCCGCCTCGGGCCATTTCACCTTCACCGCCGTGGTGGAGGCGGAGGCGGAGTTGGACCGGCTGATGGACCGCGGCGAGGTTTCCATGGCCCTGGTCGTCCCGCCCCGATACGCCGACGACCTGGCCGCCGGGCGGACCGCCGCCGTCCAATGGATGGCCGACGGCTCCGACACCACCTCCGCCACGACGGGGCTCAACTACGCCACGGCCATCGCGGCGAACTATGCGGCAAAGATGCTGGAAGGCGGGAACGCGGGAACGCGGGAACGCTCCTCCAACCAACCTGAAGAAACTGCTAATCTCGCAACTTCTTCGGCCTTCAGCCTTCAGCCTTCAGCCTTAAGCCATCCGCAACCCGCCGCTATCGCGGCGGAGTTGCGGATCTGGTACAACCCCGACCTCAAGAGCCGCAACTTCATGGTCCCCGGGGTGCTGGGGCTCCTCCTGATGGTGATCACGATGATCCTGACCTCCCTGGCCATCGTCAAAGAGCGGGAGATCGGGACGATGGAGCAGATCATCGTCACCCCGGTCAAGGCGTGGCAGTTCATCGCCGGCAAGATCATCCCCTACGCCCTGATGGGGCTGGTGGACATGACCATCGTCCTCCTCGTCACCACGCTCTGGTTTAGGGTCCCCATGCGGGGGTCATGGGTCCTGCTGGTCACCCTGACCCTGACCTATCTCCTCACCACCCTCGGCCTGGGGATCCTGGTCTCCACCGTCAGCCGCACCCAGCAGCAGGCCATGATGACGGCCGCCTTCTTCGTCATGATGCCCATGATCTACCTCTCGGGATTCGTGTTCCCCATCGCCAACATGCCCGCCCCCATCCAGGCGACCACCTATATCATGCCCCTGCGCTACTACTTCGTCATCATCCGCGGCATCTTCCTCAAGGGGGCCGGCCTGCCCGAATTGTGGGACGAGGCCGCCGCCATGGTCGTCCTCGGCGCCTTGATCTTCGTCCTCGCGGCGATGCGGTTCAGGAAAAAGGTGGACTGAAGGCCTCAGGCGCCGGCCCTGGGGAGCGCAACCTCCGTGGGCCATCCCATCTTGCAGGGTTTGCAGGGACGAAGGGGTACGCCGCCGGTCCGCCCCGTGGCCTTGCCATAAAAACAAGTGAGAATTACGAAGGAAGAAGGCAGTTTCCCGCCCCACCGAAGAAGCAGAAACGGCGAAAAAGGGGAGAAGAGGTTCCTTGTATTTTGCCCTCTTTCATACTTCTTACTTCGCCTTATTCCTTGCACCTTTGTGGTGGTAGCAGCGCGTTTGAGCCGTCCCAAGGCGACACGCGGCGGGCAAAAAAAGAAGGGCATCGTGTCCCTTCTTTATGGTGCTCTTCGCTTTGAAAATCAGCGGTGGATGTGGCCTTGGCCAACTATATTACTTGGAAATAGGTGACTGTCCCCTATTATCTCATTGCTTTCCTCCTATGCCAATTTTGCAAACTTCAACTTCACAGTTATTCCGATTGTAGTAGATAGTTTTATCGTATTGTCCGTCCGCGGATATTTTCGATAATGAACGATCTGAAATATCGCGCATATGCATATATCTCTCCCATAATTGGCCACCATCTCTATCAAAATAAATATACTTTTCAATAATTCGCTTACGAATCACATCCAAAGTTTCATCCGCTAAAATAAGACCATGCTCATAAGCGCCATATATTATAGAATGTCTATAAGAACTCAACAGCTTGCCATCAATATTGAAAACAAAAATCTTATTGGATTTTATATCATTCGGATCAGGTCGAAACACCACTGCCACATACGTCCCCTTTTCTGATATTTTTAAGTCGTATTGCCAAGGGCTCGACACGGATGAAGCATTAAAATATCCAGGAATAATCGGAAGTTGCCACATTATCTTAGCATTGAATATATCTACATAAAATATATACCCAAATACATCCATCTCATCTTGCCACCAGAAGACGCCTGCATAATATTTTCCATTTGCTGAAAGCTCACCACGGGAGATATTCCTGAATCCGTTTATCTCGAGGACCCTTCGGCCATCGTTGCTAAAGAAATGAATTTTATTAATATTCAGGTTTCCCCCATAGAATTCAATATCGAACCATTTAGGGTTTCCTTCAAGAAATGCGATTGTTTCGCCGCCATATGAGAGTGCTACTTTCTCCGCATTAGAAGGCAAGTCGAAATCAGTCGATTTCCATACCCGTTCCCCCCGCTCATTATAAAAGGACAATGAACAGCGCTCAGCACTTTCTATTTCATTGGGATTCTTCCGTTCAGAGTGCGCTATTATCGCCCCATGGCCTCCTTCGGAATACGTGAATGTATCATATATTTTAGTTCCTACCTTTAGAACATTCATGGTTCGCATCAATATTTTGTTTACAATGTTGCCCTTTGAATCCATGAACAACAAGGAACGATCAGAGTCGGTGGGCTCTCCGGAAAGCAAGATGCAGTTGCCGTTCTGCGTTATGTCGCTCACGCTATCGATGAACTGATCGAGAGAAATCCGCCAGACACGTAGATGATCGAAAAACATGTCCTTATTGATAATCCTTATGCCGGTATCCGCGCTTAGAACAATTATCTCTTCATTTGTCATCTTGTCTTTGATTGTGGAAACGGCTTCAAGGTCCTTGCGGCACTTCTCTAGTTGTTCCGAGGTCGGCTTCTTCGGGATGGCCTGGATGACGGTGGGATTTTCCGACAGCACCATGTAGGTGTCGGTCTTGTAAAGATACTTCTGCCCCGTCTTGGGATCCACGCCCGGGCCGGATGTCTTGCCCGGGTCGGCGGGCTGGGCGGGGGTTTCAACGGCTGTCGGCTCCGTGCCGGCGGCCGGCGGGGCANNCACCCGCCTCTTGATCGGGTGCCGGTGCGGGGATCTCCATCGGCGCCCGCGCCGCGGGCGCCTTCCGGACCGGCTCTTCGGCCTTTGCGCCCCCGGGCGATTTCCCCCCGCAGGCCGTCAGCATCAACGCGGCCACGATGAGTCCAAGAATGAGCGATTTTTGTGTCATGGTTTTTGCCTTTCAAAGAAGACGGCGGAATGTACCATAGAATCGCCAAGATTGCAACTTGTTCCACACACACGCCGGCATGCCTATAATTCACGTATTATCAGCAACATACGCGCATTCTACAGTTTTCCAATAAACCGCTCGGCGTCCGACCGGATGGCCTTCCCTGAACCCCATCGCCGGCCCTGATCGCCCCCCCCCACCCCCCACCCCCCGATCCCCATCCTCCGACCCCTGCTGCGCACCCCCGCCGCGTCGGTGTCGGCGTCGTTGAAGACCGGCGCCTCCAGAGTAACCGTGCCGCCGGGATGGGTCTCTGGAAGCAGGACGGGCTGAATCAGCCCCTTGACTGTCACACCGGCGCCACGGCCCCGGGCCCCGGGCGACCGGCATTCCATAGTCCCCCTATCCCATTGTGATAGAATATGGTTAATGAGCTTGGAGCAGATCCAGGAGTTCCACCACCGTTATCTGGTCCTCTCGGACCAGTTCAAGTGCCTGTGGACCCTCAACCAGGTCCTGCAGGGGGTGTACAAGCACCTCCTCGGCCGGGAAGTGCCCTACAAGGTGGATTTCCGCTCCCTCTACAACCAGATCCGCGGCCTGCCGCAGATGTTCTCCAACTACCAGCCCAGCCAGGTGGAGGGGTTCATCGCCTCCCTCGACAAGGAGACGGCCAAGACCTTCGACGCCGTGGCCGAGGCCGACGCCGCGGTCTCCCCCTCCGACCTGCGGCGCTTCTTCGAGTCCTACCGGGACGAGGAGGAGGACAAGGTCATCCTCCAGATCATCAAGTATTACATCCATCTTCAGAAGATCGACCAGGACATCCGCGACAAACTGGATTTCCTCATCACGCGCATCGCCGGCATCCACAGCGGAAGTGAGCAGAAGTTCATCCTGCGGGACCGCGAGTACCTCAAGGAACTGTTCCAGAAACTGATGGCCATCGGAAAACTGCCGCCGGTGGACAAGCAGTTGAAGGAGCAGTACATCACCCTGATGCAGGAGATGCGCTCCGAGGTGGTGGAGTGCCGGTCGCTGGAGGACTTCGTCCTCTCGGGGGTGCTGAAGGCCATCCGGTCGCTCAAGTCCACGATGGGGCTGGCCTTCCTCCATCCCGACGTCCTGGTCAAGATCGCCGAATTGAACATCACCACCAAGAACCGCTACCTGGAGATCTACCTCAAGGAGGAGGCCTCGCTCCTGGAGGAGACCACGCGGGTGAAATCGCTGAAGTTGAAACTGGAATCGGAAACGCCCGAGATGAAGCGCGACCTCAAGCGGGTGGAGGAATTGGAGCAGGCCTACGAGAAGGCCAAGGAGAAGGGGGACCTGAAACTGGAGGTCATGGCGCAGTTCAAGAAGGCCACCCGGGCCGTCCTCAACCAGTTGGAGACCGATTTCACCTTCATCCCCGACGAGGGGGAGGCGCCCCTCCCCGCCGCCTCCGGCCCCCGCGACGAGACCCTCGACGACGACGCCATCCTCAACGACATCCTCTCCACCCCCGGCATCAAGGTGGAGGAGTTCGAGAAGGGCCCCCTCACCTCCTATCAGACGATCAAGCACCTGGCGCCGATGCAGGACATGGACCGCCTCATCCTCCGGGGACTGGCCCATCGGGCCCGGATCGAGATCCTCATTGATCCCCTCCTGCGGGGGGCCGGGGAGGCCGGCATGCTGGACCGGGGGATGATGGAGCGGGCCCACGGCCTCGTCAAGGCCGGGGAGGAACTCGAAAAAGACCTGCAATACGCCATCGAGGACGCCCTTTTCCAGGGCGCCGAATCCACGGCCCAACACCTCCTCCGCGCCAAGTACCGCCTCCTGCGTTCGCTTTCGGGCCTCTGGCTCCTCCTGGACCGCCTCGGATAGCCCGCGGATGAGGGTCTATTTATCGCGCTGGGTCTGCCTGGACCCGGAGTCCAACCTCAAGCGGCTGAACGAAGAGGCGCGCCGGGCGGCCGGGGGCGGGGCGGAACTGGTCGTCTTCCCCGAGAGTTTTCTCCACGGCTACGCCCGGCGGGCGGACCCGGCCCGCGCCCGAGCCCTCTTCGGCGAACTCTCCGCCGCCTTCCCCGCCGCCCTTTTCGCGTTCGGATCCCTCTCGGAGGAGCGGCGCAACCGCATGACGCTGTGGCTCGACGGCCGGGAGGCGGCGCGGTACGACAAGGTCCACCTCTTCGCCCCCAACGGCGAACCCGACCTCTGGACGCCCGGCGACCGCTACGCTTCCCTTTCCGCCCGGGGACTGACCTGGGGGTTGATCAACTGCAACGACCTCCGCTTCCCCGAGCAGGCGCGCGCGTTGACGATCGAAGCCCGCTGTGACGCCTTCCTCGCCGTCGCCTGGTGGCCCTGGCGCCGCGACCATGTCTGGCGGACGCTCCTGAGGGCGCGCGCCATCGAGAACGCCGCGTGGACCCTGGGGTGCTGTGTGGCCGCCTCCGAAGTGCCCGAAGAGCGCTTCGCCGGGGCAGGCAACCATGTCTTCGACCCCCTGGGCAACCCGCACTATCCGGTCGAGGATGTGTGGTACGACCTCCCCCTTCGCGAACCCATGAAACCGACGGTGGACCCGGTGGAAGGATTCGTCCCGATTAGCCGGATCGAGCGGTTCGAGGCGTAGGGTTTATCGGGTCTGTTGAGTCATCGGGTCTATCGCGTCTATGGAGTCTATGGGGTCTGAAGAGCTTATGACGGCTTCTGACTCAATGACTCTATGACTCGACGACTCAGGGATGCTTTGGGTTTCCCATCTCCCGGCTACCAAGCCTCCGGCCGTTCTGGTACAATGGATCATCCCCGTCATGCATTGAAGGAGGCCCCATGAAGGAAGCGTTGACGAAGAACCTGTTGGAACTCATCCGCCGCACATCGGCCCACCTCCCCCCCGACGTGGAGGAGTCCATCACCGCCTGGAGCAAGCTGGAGGCCAGGGGGTCCATGGCCGACTTCGCCATGGGAATGATGCTCCAGAACACCGGCCTGGCCAAGAAACGCTCCATGCCGGCCTGCCAGGACACCGGCACCATCACCTTCTACATCCACCATCCCATCGCCTTCGACACCATCCTGTTCAAAAAGGCCGCCGAGGACGCCGTGGTGGAAGCTACGAAGATCGGCTACCTGCGCCAGAATTCCGTGGACTCCATCACCGGCGCCAACCCGGGCAACAACCTGGGCCCCGGCTCCCCGGTCTTCTACTTCGACGCCTGGGAGAAGCCCGAGGTCGAGGTGAAGCTGGTGCTGAAGGGCGGCGGCTCGGAGAACATGAGCGCCCAGGTCGCCCTCCCCACGGTCATAGACGGCAAAAAATTCGGCCGCGACCTCGAGGGGGTGCGCGCCGTCATCCTGGACGTGGTGCACAAGGCGCAGGGCAAGGGGTGCGCCCCGGGCTTTTTGGGGGTGTGCATCGGCGGCGACCGCGCCTCCTCCCTCTCCTTCGCCAAGAAGCAGTTCCTCCGCCCCCTCGACGACACCAACCCCGACCCGAAGCTGGCCGAATTGGAGGAGCGCGTGATGAAGGAGGCCAACGCCCTCGGCATCGGCCCCATGGGGTTCTCCGGCAAGTTCACCATCGGCTGCTGCAAGGTGGGCACCCTCTTCCGCCTCCCCGCCTCCTTCTATGTCTCCGTGGCCTACCTCTGCTGGGCCTACCGGCGGCGCGGGATGGTGCTGGACGGCGCGGGCAAGGTGAAGGAATGGCTCTACCAGACCCCCGGTGAATTCGACCGCCCGTTCATCATGGACGAGAAGGTCGAGGTCCCCACGAAAGGGACGCAGGTGCTCAACACCCCCCTGACCGAAGAGGCCGTCCGATCGCTGAAGGTGGGCGACATGGTCCTCATCAACGGCACCATCTTCACCGGGCGCGACGCCGTCCACAAGTTCCTCTATGACGGCGGCGACCTCGACGAGATCAAAAACGGCGTCATCTACCACTGCGGCCCCGTCGTCGTCGAAAAGGACGGAAAATACACCGCCGTGGCCGCCGGCCCCACCACCTCCATCCGCGAGGAGCCCTACCAGGGGGAGGTGATCAAACGGTTCGGCCTCAAGGCCATCATCGGCAAGGGGGGCATGGGGGCGGGGACCCTCAAGGCCTGCGCCGACCACGGCTGCGTCTACCTCCACGCCATCGGCGGGGCGGCCCAGGTGTACGCCCTCTGCATCAAGGAGGTGCCGCGGGTCTATCTCAAGCAGTTCGGCTCGCCGGAAGCCGTGTGGGAGATGCGGGTGGAGAACTTCCCCGCCGTCGTCACCATGGACGCCCACGGCGGCTCCCTGCACAAGCTGGTCGAGGAGAACTCCAAGGAGGAATTGAAGAAGGTGCTGGGGCTGGGGTGAGGAAGGCAAAGGGATACTGTTTCAGGTTCCAGGTTTCAGGTTTCAAGTTCCCCCGCCCCTTGTTTCAAATGTCTTTAATTTGACGACATAGGGATTCATAACCGCAATAAGGAGTTTAATAAAATGCAAAAAGAGGTCCTTGACAAACTTCTTGCCGGTCTATTCAAGATTTTCCATCTCTATTTTTTTCGCGCCTTCCCTCTTTCTCGCCTCCCCGCGGCCGCTGTAGCGGATCGCATCCTGAGATGCAAAGCAGAAAGAAATAGATAATTGGAACGTAGCCGCCCCGACCCCAGTCGGGACGGGGCGGGGGGGATGAAATATCGCGCCCGTAAAGGGTGCGGCTACATTTCAATTGTCCCGGAGTCTTTTCGTCTTTGCGCATCTGCTTTCCCGCCTTCAGCCTTCAGCCTTCCGGCCTGCCGCCTTCGGAGGCTCACGCCGCGTCGTAGTCGCCGGGGGTGAACCAGCCTTTCGCCGCGAGCTCTTCTTGGATGTCGGAATTGATGGGCTTGTACTCAAGATGGAACCCGGCCGGCTTCTGCCTGGCGCTTTTGACCGGAAGGGGGTCGCCGTTGACCCGCCAGGCGTACAACCCCTGATAGCCCAGCCCTTCCAACGAGGCGAAGACGCCCCGCAGGGCCTCCTCCAGGTCCCTCTCCTTTTCCCACGCCCAATCCAACAGCCAGGCCTCCCCGTCGAGGCGAAAAACGAGAAAGGCCGAGCGGTGCCGGGCCTGATGGTAGGTGACCGAGGGGTGCTCGGCATAGCGCCAGCGCAGGTACGCGGGAGCGCGGAGGACGCCGGTCCTCTGCCGTTCGGCGTGCCGGGCCAGAAGGACTTCCGACTCCCCCTCCAGCACGGAGAAGGGCTCCGCCGGCAACCGGAGGGGGCCCGGCTCCACGGCGAGGGCCTCCACCTCCAGGGCCTGCAGGGGGCGGTAGTCCAGATATTTCTCCCCCAGGAGACGGCTCGACCTCCCCGGGAACCCGTACGCAAAATCGGCCCCCGCCTGCCGCGCCAGGTCGAAAAAGAGCCCGGCGCAGTTGAGGAGGACGGAGTGCCTCCCGACCCGGTGGCGCACCGAGGGGTGGGTCATGAGGTCGGTGGCCTGAAGGGCGAGATATTGCCGACGGCCCAGGCGGTAGGGCAGAAGGAGGCCGCCGTAGTGTCCGACGATCCGTCCCTCCTCCTCGGCGACGATGGCCAGCGCCTTCACGGCGGGCGAATGGTATTTCCACTGCCAGAAGGGGGGAGGGGCGGGGGCGTGGAAAACGGTCTGGAAGAGGGCGGCCAGGCCGGGAATGTCTTCCGGCACGGCGGGCCGGACGCGGGCGGAGTCCGTCAAGCCAGTTTTTTCTCCAGGGCCCGGATGACGGAGGCCGGAACGAGACGGGAAACGTCCCCCTTCAGTCGCGCAACCTCCTTGACCACGCGGCTGGAGAGGAAGGTGTACTCCTCCCCCGGCACCATGAAGAGGGTCTCCACCTCCGGATAAAGGTGCCGGTTCATCTGCGCCATCTGGAACTCGTACTCGAAGTCGGAAACGGCGCGCAGGCCGCGGATGATGATGCGGCTCCTCCGCTCGCGCATGAAATCCACCAGCAGGCCGTGGAAGCTGTCCACCCGGACGTTCTTCTGCGTGATGGTCTCCCGCAGGAGGGCCAGGCGCTCCGGCACGCTGAAGAGGCCGCACTTGGCCTCGTTCTCGAGGAGGGCGACGATCACCGTTTCGAAGGAGCGGCTGGCGCGCTGGATGAGGTCCAGGTGCCCGTTGTGGACGGGGTCGAAGGACCCGGGATAGATGGCGACGCGGCGCATGGCTGCCCTCCTTGTCCTCGTCAGCGCCCCGGCGAGGCCGCGGCGAAGTTGTAGAAGCGGTCGGCCGCCCGCACGACGATGAAGGTCCTGTCTTTCGCCCGCGCGGCGGGGAGAAGGAAGGTCTCCTCGGCGGAATCCAACAGGCCGTCCTCCGGCTCCAGCGGCTCCCACTTCTCGGCGTCGAACGACGCCTCGACCTTCCACAGCCGGGAGCCGGCGTCGGCGACGGTGACCCTCCACCCCCGCCGGCCGTCGGAGGCGAAGGCGATGGAGGGGGGCCGGTTGTCCACCTGGACCAGGGGAGAAAACTCCCGCGCCTCCTCCCGGTCGGGCCGGTCGCGGGCGGTGAGACGGAACCGGAACCACCCGTCCGGAAGGGCCTGCGTGTCGAGGGAGAACGCCGTGTGCTTCTCTCCTTCGAAAACGGGAAGCCATCCGTCGGATGCGGTGGGCTGGAAGTGGAGATCGTATTCCACCTCGTCCCCGTCGGCGTCGGCCACCTCCCAGACGAGGGTGCGGTACCCCTTGCGGAAATACTTCTTCTGCCCGGACTTGTCCTTGGCCTCGGGCGGGGCCCCCTCCACCGTGGTGAAGATGCCGTACTTGTCGGGACTGGCCGCCTCCACCACCGCGGTGTCGGGCCCCGACCCGGCCTTGAGGAAGATCTCGCCGGGTTCGAGGGCGGTGAAGGAGCGGATCTCCGGCGGGACGTTTCGGGGCCTGTAGACCCACTGGAAGGCCTCCACGCGGGCTCCGGGGACGAGGACGAACCTGGCCTGGCCGTATCGCCCCGCCCCCTCGAACGGGCAGGTCTTTTCCGCGCAGGGGGCCGAGAAGGGGCCCCAGGCGGCGTCGGGCTTCTCCTGGTCGCCGAACCGCACGGCCACGGTCACCCCCCCCTCGCCCCGCCAGGTCAGGCCGCCCCACCGGGCATCCCGCTTGGCGTCAAAGACCCTGGTGAGGTACTCCCCTTCCGCGGCGGGCTCGAGACGGAACAGTTCGCACGCCGAGAGGGTGGCCACCACCTCTCCGCTGATGAAGGCCACCTGCTGTTGGGGCACCTGGGCGAAGAGGGCCGTGCGCCCCTCCGCGTGGGTGAACAATTTCCCGTCGGTGCCGCCCCACAGGAGGCCCCCCAGCCGCGGGCTGTAGCCGAGGGCCGACATCAGGGTGGTCTCGTATTGCCGCAGGACCGCCACCCGTCCCCCCTCGATCTTTCCCACGACGCTCAGCGCCCCTTTGGGGTCCTTTCCCTCCTTGGGGAAGTTGCCGGAAAGAAAATACATCACCCCCCGCTCCCCCGGGGCCAGGGCGGTGATCTGGGGCAATTCGTCGCGGTGAACGATGGAGTAGGTGTGGTCCTTCTTGATCTTGAGGACCCACCCGCTCCCCCAGGTGCCCGCCCAGAGCCCCTCGTCGTCTACCGCCAGGGCGGTGATGGCGTCCTGCTCGAGCGAAAGCGCCAGGACCGCCTCGCCGTCCTTCCACCGGTAGAGCCGGGCCGGAGAGCCGGTGGCGATGTAGAGGGCGCCGTTCCAGAGCGCCAGGGCGTGAAGGTAGGCCTCCTCCCCCGTCCAGAGGACGGTGAGGGTCTTGCCGTCCCACCGGTGCAACCGGGCCGGGGAACCGGTCCCCACGTAGAGGGTCCGCCCCTCCCGGGCCAGGGCGGAGACCATGGCCTCCTCCGTGTCGGCCAGGAGGGTCAACTCCCCCTTCTCGTGGAGGTAGAGGCGCCCCTCGGACCCGGTCCCCACGAAGAGGCGGTCCCCGTCGGGGAGGAGGGCGGTGATCATGGGTTCCATCACCGGACCCAGCGACCGCGGCTTGAGGCCGGCGGCCAGGCCGGCGGAGGAGGCCTGGGTGCCGTTGAACTCGCCGTCTTGCCACTCCTTGAGGGAGGAGACGGCGGCTTCCTGGACGGCGGAGGCGGGAAGGAGGGAGGCCAGAAGGCACAGGGCCGGAAGAAATCGCATCGGTCAGGTCCTTGTCTTGAACTTGATCTCCGCCGTCCCCTCCAGCGGGTTGGTCCGCGTCTCGAGGAGGACCCGGACGAGGGTGGAGGGGAGGCGGGTTCCGGAGAGGCGGGAGGCGAAGTCGGGGTTGACGGCGGGGTAGAGGCGGTCGTCCGCCATCAGGGCCGGGCGCTGGACCTTCCACAGGACCACCAGGTCGGCCGCGGCGCGGGGCTCGCGCAGAAGCCGCACGAGGCCGTCGTAGGACTGCGGCTTGAGGGGCTGGGCCTTCTTCAAGTGCTCCTCGATCTCCCGCCCCGATCCGACGACGAGGGAGAAGGTCTCGGGGAGGAGGCCGGAGGGGACCGCGAGGTCGTAGGTCCTCGTCAGCGCCCGCCCCTGGAGGTCCTCCGTGTGGACGGCCAGCCGAATCCGCTCGCCCGCCTTGACCACCCCCTTGTCCACCGCGGCCCCGGTGACGCGCTCGCGGCGGTCGGCGGCCTCGTGCCGCACCTCGTAGGCGATGCGGTCGAAGAGCACCTGCCGGTAGGGATTGCTGCCCAGGACGACGGGATAGAGGAGGGCCGCCCCGACCAGATCGCCCATGGCGGAGGGGCCGGAAAAGGCCTCCGAAAAGACCAGGGTCTCCCCGCCCATGGGGTGGAGGGTGACGGTGAGGGAGGCGGTCCCGAAGGGGCCCGGCCCCAGTTCCTTCTGCAGGATCGAGGCCATGCCGTTGGCGGCCATCAGCCCCGTGATGAGGGGGTGGCGGACGGTGGAGAACCGCCGCTCCTTCCCGTTGACGGACACCGCGACGGGCACTTCGGCGACCGCCCGTCCCAGGGTCCCCCGGATGCCGGTAAGGCCGTCCCACTCCAGCGCCCCCGCACCGGTTCCGGGATTGCTGAACCGCATGCTGATCTGCGCCCGGGCCAGCACCGCCACCGGGTGGGCGCGCACGAGGGGGAATGCCGCCTCTCCGACGCCGAGGAAGGGATGGCCGAAAGCGTGGAGGGTTTCCCCCTCCCGGAAGGTGATGGTGCCGGAGGCGAAGAAGGAGGCGTCCCCCCACGCCAGGGCCGCCCCGATGGGGTAGCCCCCCTCGAGAGGGTACGGGGGCGGCTCCGGACCGGGGGCATGGTCGGCCGGGGCCATGGCCATCGCCGCGAAGAGCCCCTCGAAGAGGGTGGGCATCCCCCCCTGGACGGCCAGCGGAGCGAGGGCGGCCCCCTCGGGCAGCGAGGGGCGGAGGGCGCCCTTCAGCAGTCCGGAGATCTCTCCCCAGGAGGCGCCGAGAAGGGTGGAGGCGTCCAGCGCTCCCGCCGCCGGGGCGGCGGTGCGGTCTCCCTTCATCGCCTCGGCGGGGGTGATGCCGGCGAGGGGCTCCTTGAGGAAGCTCCAGGTGTAGGCCACGGCCCCCAGGAGGCGGTCGCCGATGTAGACGGGGGATCCGCTCATCCCGGCGAAGACCCCCGCGTGATCCAGGTCGGGGTGCGAAAGGCGGGTCAGGACGGTGGGGACGCCGGGGATGAACCCCTCCATCACCCCCACCACCTCGGCTTCAAAACGGATGGGTTCGGGCCCCCGGGTCCAGGTGAGGCCCCACCCCCGCATCCCGGGCCGCACGTCGCGCACGGGGTAGAGGTCGGCGGCCGGGGCCGAGGACGAAACGAGAAGCAGGACCGCGATCAAAAGCCTCATAGCGTTTGATTATATCATTCGACCCCTTTTCATCCTGCTGTAAATTAAGGTATATTGACGGCATGAACCGGAGGTCCGCCCCCCTTGTCCACTGGCGCCTCGGCATCCTGCGGGCCATCAAGGTGCAGATCCGCGAACTCCTCGGCCCGCGGCCGGCGGAACTGGACCGCTACTACAAGCGCTATAAAAAGATCTTCTATCGGCCCTATCGGCGCATCCCCCTCGACGAGGTGTGGTCCCTGATTCCCGGCAAGGCCCTGGTGTACATCGCCGACTACCACACCCTCCCGGCGGCCCAGGCCTTCCAGCGCCGGGTCCTGGAGCGCCTCGCGGCGGCGGGGCGCCCCCTGCGCCTCTACCTGGAGCCGTTCGCCCACGCCGACCAGAGGGCGCTGGACGATTTCCTGGCGGGAAGAATGGAGCCGGAGGAGTTCCTCCACCGCGTCCGGTACAGAAAGACCTGGGGGTTCGACTGGAAAAACTACGCCCCCCTCCTGGATTTCGCCCGCGAGCGCGGCCTCCCCGTCACGGCCATCAACCTGAAGGATAACGCCACCCTGGACCAGCGGGACCGCTTCGCGGCGGACCTCATCGCGGAGGGGGTGCGCGCCCACCCGGAAGCCGTCCATGGCGTCATCATCGGCGATCTCCACCTGGCCCCGCCCCACCTGCCGCGGCGGGTCAATGCCGCTCTGGGCCGCCCGGTCCCCTCCCTCGTCCTCTACCAGAACAGCGAGACGATCTACGTGAAGGAACTCCTGAAGGGCGCGGCTGAGGGGCTGGTGGCGGTGCGGCTGGGGCCGTCGGCCGCCTGCGTTTTCAATACGCCGCCGTGGATCAAGTACGAGTCGTTTCTCCTCTACCTACACCGGTCCGAATCGCTCGGAGGCGGCGAGGAGGGGCTGGACGGCGAGGTCCAACTCGTCCTCTCCCGCCTCGGCGCCCTCTTCGGCCGCCGGTGGGAGGAGGAGATCCAGACGGCCACCCTCGACGACCTCTCGTTCCTCCCCTCCCTCCTCAATCTCGAATGGGCCCACCCCTTCCTCCACCTCCTCCAGGAGAACTACCCGTTCTTCCTCCCCCGCGAGAACCTCCTCTACATGCCCACACCCGATCTGGTGCGCCTCTCGGAGGCCCTGGGCCATTACATTTTCTACCGGGAGGGGCGATGGCAGCGGGGCCATGTGTTCGAACCCGACCGCCTCCCGCACCGTGTCTTCCTCTACGCCTTCGGTTTTCTGACCTCCAAACTGGTCCTGGAGGGGCGCCGCACCGACTCCGTCGAGGACCTCCGCCGCATCGCGGCAGGCCGCACCGACGCCCGGGCCGAGACCAAGCTCAAGCGCCTGAAGGCGGCCGTCCCCTCCATTCTGGAACTCCACGCCGCCTTAAACCGGGGCGAACCGGGACCGGCCCGGCGGGCCCCCCTCGATCGCAAGGACGCCGCCCTGGCCTACACCCTCAGCCGCCGGACGGGTTACCTCCTGGGCGAGGAGTGGTTCCAGGCGTTGAAGGCGGGGCGCCTCCTCCCCGCCGATCTCCTATCCCGCCTCCCCGGTCCGGACACAAGGCCCGCGGCGGTCGTGCAAGCATTACTGGCGTAGGGGCACAGCATGCTGTGCCCGCCTTGGTGTTCGGGCGACCCACCGGGTCGCCCCTACCTCATGTTAGAATAATCCGATTCCATCCCCCGGAGGTCGCATGAGCGTTGAAAACGTGGTCATCCTCGGTTCCGGCCCGGCCGGCAGCACCGCCGCCATCTATCTCGCCCGCGCGGGGTTCGATCCTCTCGTGCTCGAAGGGACCCAGCCCGGCGGCCAGTTGACCATCACCACCGAGGTGGAGAACTTCCCCGGCTTCCCCGAGGGGATCCAGGGACCGGAATTGATGGCCAAAATGAAGGAGCAGGCGGAGAAGTTCGGCGCCCGGTACGAGTTCGACCGGGTAGTGGAGGCGGACCTCTCCAAGCGCCCCTTCACCCTCAAGATGGAGAATACCGACACCCCCATCCAGACGCAGGCCCTCATCATCGCCAGCGGTGCCTCCGCCATGTATCTGGGCCTGGAATCGGAGAAACGGTTGATGGGCCACGGCGTCTCCGCCTGCGCCACCTGCGACGGCTTCTTTTTCAAGAACAAGGAGATCGCCGTGGTGGGCGGCGGCGACACCGCCCTTGAGGAGGCCTCCTTCCTCACCCGCTTCGCCACCAAGGTGACCATCATCCACCGGCGCGACGCCCTCCGCGCCTCCAAGCCCATGCAGGACCGGGCCCTGGCCAACCCCCGCATCACCGTCCTGTGGGACAGCGTGGTCGTCGAGGTCCTGGGGACCGAGGAGAAGGGCGTCAGCGGCCTGAAGATCAAGAACGTCAAGACCGGCGCCCTCTCGGAACTCCCCGTCCAGGGGCTCTTCTTAGGGATCGGCCACACCCCCAACACCCAGCCCTTCGCCGGAAAACTGACAATGAATGAGAAGGGCTACCTCACCACCCACGCCGGCACTCACACCTCGACGGAAGGGGTCTTCGCCTGCGGCGACGTCCAGGACGCCATCTACCGCCAAGCCATCACCGCCGCCGGCACGGGATGTATGGCGGCGCTGGATTGTCAGAAATTCCTCGAAGAGCACGCGAAATAGGCGAGAAAAGCTAGAAAAGCGAGAAAGGCGAGAATAGGCGAGAAAAGCTAGAAAAGCGAGAAAGGCGAGAAAGGGAAAAGCTTATATCGCAAGACTTGATCCCGAGCATCATTGCTCTGCTACGATTTCCCCCAGCCCGATCTTTATTTTCTTCAGCGCTTTTAAGGCATATTTATCGAGCAAATCTAATTTTTCGGGACCTTGGCCGGCAATCCACAGCGTGATGAAAAACCTGTCGTATATAAAGCTTATTGAAGGACTATCGTCCACGTATCCTTCGTCTCCGGGGATCACCCAGAATTCGCCGTATTGATGGCCCCTGATATCCCGATTCACTTCGGGTTCGTGAATTGCCACCGACCACTGGTTGAACAATTCGTTCGCGCCGAGTTTGGTATTGCCTTTGTCATTAAAAATATAGTATTTGATGTCGATTCCCGCTTCAACACAATGAAATGCGTTTATAAATTCGTATACATCACCAAATCTCTTTGAATGGAAGCATAGGACCCTTAGCCCTAATTCCTTGCAACCTGTTAATCCAAAATCATTCATGCTCAATATATATTTTCCATGGTCAACCAATATCCTGCCCTTCCATTCTTGTTTGATCTTTTTGTTCCCCTCGATGCTTAGATCAATTTTCATTAGGTCATGAAAATCTGCGGGCAGCCTTTTCAGAATTTCATGATCAGAGACCTTGGCTTGTCCACGAATTTCAACGTCGCTTTGCTCCGGCGCTTTTTTTTCCTGTGCATAGAATATACTTGAATAAATGAGCACAAAGACAATAATCAGTTTTTTCATCTTGCTCTCCTTTAATTGTAATCAATAATGGCGATGCCGGGATTTGGACATTGTTGTCCTTCCCTATCGCCATGCCAGAAGAAGTAATTCCTATAGTTTGCGGATTCCATATTTATCACTGGAAACCCTTGCTGGTCCTGGTGGCTGTCCCTGAAGTGGGGCACCGCATCATAGATACCCATTTGTCCCGCCCCAGCTGGAAATGGA
>DCUZ01000040.1 GCA_002327305.1 Holophagales bacterium UBA2201
CCTCTTAATGGGTGACCCCATTATCGCAGGGGGCAGACCCATCCGCAGAAGGCCTTGCGGGCCAGGAGGGTCAGCAGGAGCAGGGCGAGGAAAAGGGCCAGGTTGAGTTCGCCGGCGGCGCACGTGAACCGCTGGCGGGTGAGGAGGGCGTACGCCGTCTCCAGGCCGCCGAAGGGGCAGTACTTCTCCACCGAGGTCAGGGTCCAGCCCAGGGCGAACCGGACCCCCGTGATGGTGACGACCACCACCAGCAGAATCTGGAAGGCGATCCGTAGTCGCTTCACCCAGCGGCCCCTGATGGGGATGAATCTCCCCGCCCGGTTCTCAGCCGATGATGTTCATGCATGGAGGTCATCAAGGCGGTTATTTTATATGGATTTGATCCGATGGGTCAAGGGTTGGCCCTTCGCCGGCCCAGGATTCCCGCGCGGACCCAAAGGCTCCACAGGATGTTGCCGTAGAAGATCATCACTCCATAAAAGAACGGGGTCGGCAGGCTGAGAAAATGATCCGTGAACAGGGAGGAGGGGACGAGGAAATGATAGAGGTTCAGGAGGTCCTTGCGGAGGATACCGGATAGATCCAGGGAGGCGGGGATCTGGTAGGTGGAGGTGGCCGTGACGGTCCTGCCGCGCCGGCCAGCCCGGCCAGGAGCGTCCATTCCTGGGCCTCGAAGAGCGCCCGGAGCGGGGCCCCCTTCGCCGCCCACCACACGATGGAAGCGGCCAGGAGGAGGAGCAGGAGCGGGGTGAACGGAAGGGCGATGACATAGGCGGCGAAGCCAAGGAGGTAGAGGGCCCGGAGCGCAATTCCCGGAGCGGCCGCCAATCGTTCCATGGGATCCAGTGAAGGGACCAGCCGGTCCAGAAGGCCCTTGCCTGTTGCGTGAAGCCACAGAATCAGGATCAACAGGAACAGGATGGTCGGCACCAAGTCAGTTTAGCATACGCCCGGCGGGGCGGTTCCCTCCACCGGGCGGTCGCGCCGGCGCGGCGGAAGCCCGCGCCCGACGGAACCCGTCCGGGAAAAACTGCGTTATGATGGATACGGGCCCTTTCGGCGGCCCCGGGAGGTTCATGTGATCACGGTTAACGATCTGCGGTTCTCATACGGGAACGGCCCGGCGGTGGATGGGGTTTCGTTTACCGTCTCCGCGGGGGAGATCTTCGGTCTCCTGGGGCCCAACGGGGCCGGAAAGAGCACGACCATCCACTTGATCGGCGGGGTGCTGTCCCCTGCCGGCGGGGAGGTACGGCTGGACGGAGGTGACCCGAAGCGTCCCGCGACCCGCCGGCGCCTCGGCGTGGCCCCGCAAACGCTTTCCCTCTACGAAGGCCTGACGGGCGAGGAGAATTGCGCATTCTTCGGGCGTCTGAACGGCCTCTCTTCGAAACTATTGAAGGAACGCACGGCGCGGGCCATTGATCTGGCAGGATTGACGGACCGGGCCCGGGATCGCGTAAGCGCCTACTCGGGGGGGATGAAACGCCGGCTCAACCTGGCCGTCGCCTTGATCCATGATCCCCCCATTCTATTGCTGGACGAGCCCACGGTGGGGGTGGACCCCCAGTCGCGCAACCATCTCTTCGACAGCATTGAGGCCCTGCGCGGCGAGGGACGGGCCATCCTCTTCACCACCCACTACATGGAGGAGGCCCAGCGCCTGTGCGACCGCGTGGCCGTGATGGACCACGGTAAAATAATGGATTCCGGATCCGTGGACGGCCTGATCGCCCGGCACGGCGGCCCCTCGGTGGTGGAGGTGGAGGGGCTGGACCGCTCCTTCGCCGTGGAACCGCTGGAGGGGACCAGGAACGGCGACCTCTGCCGGTTCGAGACCCCGAACCCCATGATCGTCCTGCAGGCGCTGGCCGACCGGAAGGCGGCCTATACCGGTCTGCGGATCCATCGGGCCGATCTGGAGACGGTATTTTTAAACCTGACCGGAAGGAGGCTGAGGGACTGATGAACATCCTGCTCACGGCGGCGATCAAAGACCTGAAGTTGTTGACCCGGGACCGCGTGGGGTTCTTCTTCGTCATCGGGTTCCCCCTCCTCATGGCCCTCTTTTTCGGCTCGATCTTCTCCGGCGGCGGGGGGGCGGCGGGGAGCATGGACATCGCGCTGGTGGACGAGGACCGGACCGGGGGATCCGCCGAATTCGCCAAAATCCTGGATGCGACCGACATCCTCCAGGTCATTACCTTGGATCCGGCATCGGCAATGGAAAAACTCAAAAAGGGGGACATCACCGCCGTTCTCGTCCTAAAGAAGGGGTTTGGGGACGGCTCGGGCCTTTTCTTCGGCTCCGAACCGCTCATCGAGGTGACGGTGGACCCCTCCCGGAAGGCGGAGCGCGAGTACCTGCGCGGCATCCTCATCCAAAATGCTTTCGAGGGATTGCAAAAGAAGTTCAAGGACCCGGGTCAGATGCGCTCGATGGCCCAACAGGGATTGAAGGAGATTCAGCAGTCACCGGGGATGGACCCGGCCCAGAAAAAGATATACGGCGATTTCATGACCAGCCTGGACACTTTCTACGGGGGCATGGACCCCAAGACCAGCGGGAAGGGGTCCTTTTTCAAGGAGCCCGCCATCCGGTTCGTTGATTTCCGGAAGGACCAGGCCGGCCCCCGATCCTACTTCGAAATCTCGTTCCCGCAGGCCGTGATGTGGGGCCTCGTCGCCTGCGCCGCGGCCTTCGCCCTTTCCCTCGTGCAGGAGCGGCTGCGGGGGACCTATCTCAGACTCCTCATGGCCCCCATCGGGCGGGCCCACATCCTGGGGGGCAAGGCGCTCGGGTGCTTCTTAGCCTGCATCCTGACCATGACGCTCATCTTATGCGTCGGGGTCTTCCTGTTCAAGGTGCGCATCGGAGATCCCGGCCTCCTCCTATTGGTCATGCTCTGCGCCGCCTTTTGCTTTTCCGGCGTCATGATGTTCATTTCGGTGCTGGGTCGGACCGAGCAGGCCGTCGGAGGGGCCTCCTGGGCCCTTCTACTTGTCTTCTCCATGGTGGGTGGCGGCATGATCCCCCTGATCATCATGCCCAAGTGGCTCATCACCGTGGGCCATTTCAGCCCCGTCAAGTGGGGTATCCTGGCCTTCGAGGGGGCCATCTGGCGAGGCTTTAGCCCCGCCGATATGCTCCTCCCGTGCGGCATGCTTCTGCTGTTCGGCCTGGTCTTTTTCTCCATCGGTCTGACCATCTTCACCCGCCGCGGCATCGCCTGAGGCGCCTGCTTTCTCCGCAGGCAAACGCCCGCTCATCTTCCTGGAAGGGAAGAGCATAGTCCTTCTCCGCCTCTTCCCGAACCGCAAAACCCTCAAAACAATTCTGACCCGGCGGGTCTATCGAGCACCCGGCCATGCTCCGCTCGCCCGCGACGAAGGACCCCCTTGACATCCGTTTATTCTTTTGATAAAGTATTGAAGAATAGATTCAAATATTCAGGAGCTATAATATGGGCGAGAGAGATTACATCCTCAATGCCGCGCTGAAACAATTCGCAGCCCACGGCTATCGTCGGACCGCTCTGAAAAAGGTGGCGGATGAAGTGGGGCTTGGAAAGTCTGCGTTAACCCACTATTTCAAAGACAAGCAGGATATCTTTAAGGCGGTAGTGGAGCGGGAGGGATCGGATGTGTTGGCCGGTTTGCAACGCGCGGTGGAAGCGGAGAAGGACCCCCGCCGCAAGCTGAGGACCTATTGCATCGAGCGATACAAAATGATTGCAGACATAACGAGGTCGTTTCAGGTTTCCGAGAAGGTGCGGGAGGAGCTTCTTGAGTCAAGTTTGAAGATGAGGATTTCCTTTTTTGAAAGGGAGCAAGTCATCCTTTGGGATATTATTCGGGAGGGAAGCAAGGCCGGGATTTTCAAGAATGTGAACTCGTCGCTGATGGCTTTCATCACGCAACAGTTATTTCAGAAGATAGAATTCGCCTATGTCCCCTTGTTCGACGACGAAGCACTGAATAAGAGTGTGGATTTCGCATTGGATATCCTCTTCCACGGGTTAGAGGTGCGGGGAGATTAGAAATCAGCATCGCCGAACGATTTCAAACAGACCTAAAAATCATGGGAGGCAAGCTATGCTACTGTGCGACTGTTCCAAACATCTAATCATCGTGGGGCTTATATCCGCCGGGCTGGCGATGACCGGTTGCAAGCAAAGGACGGGGGGGGCGCCCGGTCCGGCCGAGGTCGCCACCGTGACCATCCAATCGGAGCGGTTAGTGTTGACGACGGAGCTTCCCGGCCGCACTTCGGCGTATCTTGTCGCCGAGATCCGGCCGCAAGTGAATGGCATCATCCAAAAGCGCCTCTTCCAGGAGGGCGCCGAGGTCAGGGCCGGCGACCTCCTCTACCAGATAGACCCGGCGCCGTACCAGGCGGCCTTCGATCAGGCCCGGGCCGCGCTCGCCGTGGCTGAAGCCAATCTCCCGGCGGCCCGTTCCCGGGCCGAACGCCTCAAAGGACTGGCGGCCATCCACGCCGTAGGCCAGCAGGACTACGACGACGCGGCGGCCGCGCTCCAGGCGGCCGAGGCCGGCGCCGCCGCGGCCCGGGCGGCGATGGAGAACGCCCGCATCAACCTGGACTACACCCCAATTAAATCGCCCATCTCGGGCCGCACCGGCCGGTCCAGTGTGACCGTGGGCGCGCTGGTGGCCGCGTATCAGCCCGTGCCCCTTGCGGTCGTCCAGCAATTGGACCCCATCTACGTGGATGTGACCCAGTCCAGCGCCGAGCTCCTGCGCCTCCGGCACGCTCTGGAGAGCGGCCGGCTCACCCAGGACGGGGAAACCCAGAGGAGGGTGAAACTGCTCCTGGAGGACGGGACCCCCTACGCGCAGGAGGGGACCCTCAAATTCCGGGACGTGACGGTGGAGCCGAGCACGGGGTCGGTCACCCTGCGCATGGTCTTCCCCAATCCCGCCCATATGCTTCTGCCCGGCATGTTCGTGCGGGCAATCGTGGAAGAGGGGGTCAACGAGCGGGCCATCCTCGCCCCACAGCAGGGGGTCACCCGGGATCACAAGGGGAACCCCATCGCGCTGCTCGTGGACCCGGCCGGGAAAGTGGAGGCGCGGGGTTTGGAGCTGGATCGGGCCATCGGGGATCAATGGCTCGTCGCCAAGGGCTTGTCTCCTGGGGATCGCCTGATCGTCGAGGGGATTCAGAAAGTGCGGCCCGGCGATGCCGTGAGGGAAGTCCCCCTTGATGCCGGTGTGAAATCGGGCGCTCCATCGGGCCCTGCGGCCCCCCCATCGAATTGACGGAGGCGAAAGATGCTATCAAGATTCTTTCTGGACCGTCCGGTATTTGCCTGGGTCATCGCCATTTCTCTGATGGTGGCGGGTGGCCTTGCGATCTATAATCTGCCCATCGCCCAGTATCCCCCCATCGCCCCTCCCTCCATCGCCATCACCGCATTCTACCCCGGCGCCTCGGCGGAGACGGTCGAAAACAGCGTGACGCAGATCAT
>DCUZ01000079.1 GCA_002327305.1 Holophagales bacterium UBA2201
CCAAGGCCCAGGAACCGCTGAGGGACGCCGAAGGCATATCCAACGGGCCCTTTTCAAGCGCATTTTTAGCAGATGTTGGAACGGAAAACCCAAGGCGATTAGTCAAACCCCCCTCTTTCGGCTACTCCTTCTTAGGCCCATGCTCAAAGTCAAGGTAGGTAAAACCCCGTTTCCTTGCCCCTACTGTGTAGAGGCAGTTCTCGGGTGGGGGGGGCGTGTCTGTTGTCCTTAACCGTCCGGGGCCGATCCCTACGGATTCGCCCCGGCCCAGCGTCATTCATGGTAGACTTGAAAGGAGGGTCAAATGCTCTTTAAGCGACGTCTTCTCATATTCTTGTTCCTGGCCCTGGCCGCCGTGGGCATGGCACAGCCCACTCTTACCTGTTCCAAAAGCGGTAACGACGTGGTGCTGAATTGGGCGGGTGGGACTTCCCCATTCGACGCCATCAAGGACACCGTTCCCTACTTCAGCAGCAACCCCAACATGCTCATTACTGGCTCCTCGGGTACCACCTACACGGATGGGGGTGCTTTGACCAACGGAATTGCCGTTGAGTTCTACACGGTGGCCGATGCCACGAAGCCCACGATTACCATCACGGGCACAACCCCCTCCAGCCCCACATCCGCGCGCACCGTGCAGGTCAACGGAACGTACACCAACGCCACTTATGTTTCCGTCAACACCCTCCCGGCCACCTTCGCCTCCGGCAGCTTTTCGGCCAGCCCCGTGGTCCTGTTCATCGGCGGGAACACGATCACCGCCTCGGCCATGGATGCTTCCGGCAACGTGGCTTTCGTCCAGACCTCCGTAACGCGGCAGCAAGGCAACACCCCGCCAGAGATCACCTTCACGCCCGCCGACGGGGACACCATCTACGACGATACGCCCGATCTGAAGGTCCTCTTTTGCGATGCCGACGGTTTCGGTGACCTCGTCAGCGACAGCGTCGTCATCCAGGTGGACGGTACGGTCACCACGTTCACCCAGAATGTTGTGACGGAATGCCCGGGCAGCGCCCAGGGATGGGCCTACACCTACACTCCATCCACCGCGTTGGTGAACGGTTATCACTCCATTTCGGCCACGATCAAGGATATGAAAAACTACTACGCCAACGGCTCCTCCTCGTTCATCTTGAGTAATCCGGTCATCACTTTGTTGACCCCTGCGGAGGGGGCAATTGGAGCCACGATCACCATTGACGGCGCGGGGTTCTCCGCCACGGCGGGGGACAACACCGTAAAATTCGGTTCCGTGTCAGCTTCGGTCTCCGCCGCCGGCGCGACGCAACTCACGGTCACCGTACCCTCCGGGGCCGTGGGGGGACCCGTCACGGTCACGGTCTACGGGAGGGTGAGCAACGCGAAACCCTTCACCGTTCTCCTGGCCTCCGGCTTCACGGACATCTCCTCCGTCGCCGTCAACGATGTCATGGCCGACGCCACCCATACCCCCATCGTCTTCACTGTCATGGGGACCAGCGACCGCCTCTACCAGGTCAACACGGACGGCACCCTCACCGATTTGGGCGGGGTGAACAACGATCCGGTGGGCCTCCCGAAGGACGCGAGCAATAACCTCTATTGCGGCTCGTCCGCCGGGGGCCTGGGGCCGGTGAACAAGTACACCCCCGGATCGGGCGTTTCCATGTACAAAGCCGACACCCACTACGGCTCCGAGCCCAGCGCCTCCGTTGCCGGTCTGGGTATTGACTCCTCGGGCAATCTCTACACCCTCGACAATATCAACGGCAGTCTCAAAAGGGTGAATACGGACCTGACCATCGAGAGACTGAATAGTCAAGGCCTCACCTATACACAGTCCAACGGCGCCATCCAGAGCCAGGATGGGACCAAGCTCTATTTCACCGAGGCCAGCCGGTTGCGGAGCATCCCCCTCCCGGCCGGGGGAACGAGCACGATCATCAGCACGGCGCTCAGCGGCCCCACGGGCATGGCGAACACCCTGACTTCGGAGGGGTGGATCGTCATGGCCCGAAGGGGATTGACCGCCAAGGCGGCGAGCGTCTACGATCCCGTCAACAACGTCCTGTTCGATTTCGCCAAACTTCTCACCAACCGCCCTTACGATGTGGATACCGGGACGGATGCCGACGGACCCTACATCGTCGTGGCCGAACGGGAGCGTGTATACAGGATTTCAAAACCCTCCATCACGCTTCAAGCGTGGAACGGCACGACCAACTATTCCATCCCCACAAAAGTCTACGCCGATTTCGATCCCGTCACCAGTTCCGATTCGCCGGGGGTGCAATACATCATTTTAGAGGCGCGGATGAATCCCGACACCCTCATTCCCAACACGATGCCCGCCTCCCCGCCCTATCCCTACGCCCCCAAGGTCACCTGGACGGTGGAGGACCCCGACGATCCTTCCGACGACACCCAGATTGACGCCAACGGTGCCACGGGCAACGATAATGTGCTGACTCTCGGCAACTATCCCACCACCTACCAGTGGGACGACTACGATGTCTACACCATGGACGAAGGCGCGTCGAGCAACAGCCTCACCGTCCATACCAAGGTCATCAGCGGTGTCTCCAGGGTCATCCTCAATATGTCGGGCTATCCGGGAGACGACTTCAAGGTCACGGCCCAGGTCACCATCCCCGTCTACGGCTCGATAGAGGCGGCATCCCCCACCATCACCGTCTGGAAGAAGCTCTATGTGGAACTTGACTCCATGGGGCAGTGCGACGGCCCCATGGACGATGATGATGACGACGCCGTCTGCGCCGACATCCCCGAGCCGCTCATGGACCTGATGGCGGGGGCATTCAAACCGGCCTATATTGATGTCTTCCCGGCCAGCCAGACGGATTCCAGCATGGTTTTCCGCTACCATCTCACATTGCCTCAAGATTATTTTCAACAAGATTACTTAAGCAATAAGGATGTCCCCAACAGCGAACAAGGCCATTGGGAAGCATACTTGTACGGAAGCTATGAGGGACCCAAAACTGAAGACTGGGACCCCGATAATGTGGGTTTCGGCAGAACGGGATTTACCGCCGCCATCATTATGGGCGACAATACTTTACAGTCTGTTGCAACATCCACACATTATGAGGTTATACGCGATGTCTGCTCTTTTTACAGTACCGATGACATATTTTACCTTGGCTATATCGTACTGCATGAAGTCGGCCATTGGTTCAGGCTGCCTGATGGCTTTGGTGCCGTGATGTTGCAAGCTATACCAGCAGAGCCTTATTTTACAAATTGCCACATAAAGTGGATCAGAAAATGCAGCGAATTTCCAGGGAAGTGGAACACGTTGCTTAGTACGCAGGACCCCTGCGTTTTCATGTGCACAAATCCCTAACTAAGGAGGAGAACAATGATAGCGCGATCAATGTTTTTTTCGACCTTGTATTTATTGGCTTTCTTTTCTTATGCGAAAGAAGGTGAAAGAGTTGCAAATTGGAAAATATTTGAGAATGCTAAAGCCCCAACTTTCACAATCAGCACTGACAAAACTGAATATTTCATTGGAGAATCAATCGCTGTCCGATTTGTTTTAAAAAATGAGACAGCGGTGGATATCCCCATACACGAAAAAGCCTTGCGTTTTGAAACGTCAAGCGTCGGTGCTGCCATCTTCGCGGAAAAAGAATCTCATGGGATCATTCAACGTGATTTCTCATTGGCAAACTGTGGATGGGAAGGAGGAGTATACGGCAGTCCTGTTTACTTAAAACCAGGTGAAACGATAGTCGGCGATTTCATTCTCGGTAATACGGCCCAGACACCTCAAAAATACTACGTTAGTGCATCATATTATTGGCGTGAATGCAATCCTAAAACGCCAAGCGAGCAGTTTGGTGCTTGTCAATTCTTATATCCAGAGCCTTTAGAAATAAATATTGTCATGCCTGCTGATTCTGAGAAATCAGCCCTTGATTATTTCCAAGTCCCAAGGCTGCATCAAATGCTCCAAACGCCCTTTTACGGATGTTTCCGTGCTTGCTCAAAGGATACTGAGGTATTTTGCGAAGACACGCCGGAGTTCTACATATCCCAGGCGCGGAAATTCCTTGAGCGTTTCCCCAAAAGCGTCTATTCGCGGTACATGAATTACACCCTTGGGATAATCCTAAGAGATCAAAAGAACTTCCAGGCAGCCGAGGAACAGATGGGAAAATTCATCGCTCAGTACCCCGATGACTGGATGGTGGACGATGCAATGTTTGAAATGGCCGAGTGCCAGATCAAGCAGGGAATGCCGGACAAGGCCCAGGCCACCTTGGAAAGCCTTTTTCAGAAGTTTCCCTTGACCAGTACCCACCAGGCCAAGCGGGTTTTGGAGAACTTGAAAAAGGGTTATAAAAGCATGGAGAAGATTTACGCACATTGAAATGGTAGGGGCCGGCCGGGGTATGCGCCCCGGCGGCCGCCGGGGCCTGCGGGGGTAAGCCAGCCCCTATTATTTAACCCCGACCGCTGCGCCGGCCGCGCGGCTTCGCACGCTCGCGCATGTGCCATCCGGCGACCTGCAAAGCCACGCGGCCGTCACACGCCGTGCAACGAGGGCACGGCGCCGACCACCCAGGGACCCGTCCGCCCCTGGGACAGCGGTGGGGCCGCTTCGCGGCCCGATCCGGCCCTCCCCACGTCCCCCTGCCTGTCGGCAGGACAGGCTCCGCGGCGGCGGGTCCGGGGCTCCCCCTGCGCAGCGCATTCGCCCTGCGCGGGGGACCGGGGAAGCCGGGGCCGCAGGCGGCGCGCCGGCGTGGCCCCAATTTCCCCTTCCGGCACGCCGCCTGCATCGGCCCCTGTCCGATAATGCGCCATTATCGGACCTTCCCCTGCCCCGGAGCCCGCCGCTTCGCCCTACGGGTTTACATAACGCGTGCGTTATGCAAACTACGGGACGCGGCACCCGCCCAACTAAGCGCAGGGGCGCTCATGGCCGCGCCCCCTGCACCCTTGGGCCAAGAGGGCGGTCCGGCTCGGCCGCGCGCGGCCTCCGGGCCTCACAGCCCGGCATCATTTCCTCTCCGAAGCCGGCCCTGACTCGCGTCAGGGGTCGCTCCAATCATGCCGGGCTTACCGGCCCGCCCGTGCTTCGCCCGGGCCGGACCGCCCTCACATGGTGTGTCCCGATTTGCATCGGGACATTCCCCCGCGCAGTTTATGCGGGGGCACTCTCCCGACAGGGTCGGGACTCCCCGCGCCCCTTGGCCGGGGGGGTCGGCCCTGCCCCCCGCGCTCGTCGCGCTCGCATTGATGCTATTCCTACGGTGGAATTGACCCGCAGAGGCGTGAAAGGAGAGAGGGCGCAATTTTCTGAATGGCGATAAAGGAATACAAAAGCCGCTTGGTTGGGACATTCCCCAGTCTTTCTGGTAAAATAACGCGCTTCCACAACGGCGGCCCCTGCCCGGCCCATCGCGCGGCCGGTTCCACCCAGGAGGGAAGGGGGCCCGCCGGGCTATGCGGCTATTGAAATACGAGATAAGGACGGTGCCATGGACCGCTACATCCCGATCCTGATCTTCGGCCTCATCTGCTGTTCCATTCCCCTCGCCATGCTGGCCATCCAGCTTTTCCTGCAGGTGCGGCGTCCGAACCCGGCAAAGACCGAGGCCTACGAGTGCGGCAATCCGGTGAAGAAGGAGGCCCTCGCCTATCGCTTCTCCATCCGGTATCTCGTCATCGCCATCCTCTTCGTCATCTTCGATGTGGAGACGGTGTTCCTCTTCCCCTGGGCGGTTTCCCTGGGGCGCCTCGGGCTCTTCGGGCTCATCGAGATGGTGGTCTTTCTCGCCATCCTCGTCGTGGGGTACGTTTACGCGTACCGGGAAGGAGCCCTCACATGGGCCTGAACCTGGCCGACTATGTCCTCAACTGGTCCCGCAAGTACTCGGTGTGGCCCATGCAGTTCGGGCTGGCGTGCTGCGCCATCGAGATGATGGCCACGATGGACCCCCGCTACGACCTCGCCCGCTTCGGGGCCGAGGCGTTCCGCGGCTCGCCGAGACAGGCCGACCTCATGCTCGTGGCCGGCACCGTGACCGAGAAAATGGCCCCCGTGGTCAAGCGTCTCTACGATCAGATGATGGAGCCCAAGTTCGTCCTCGCCATGGGCTCCTGCGCCGTCTGCGGGGGGCCCTACCGCACCTACGCCGTGACGCAGGGGGTGGACCGCCTCATCCCGGTGGACGTCTATGTCCCCGGATGTCCCCCGCGGCCGGAGGCCCTCCTCTACGGTTTCATGAAATTGCAGGACAAGATCATGCGGTACCGCAATTTCGGGAAGGAGCGTGGCCAGTATGAGCCAGAACCCGCCCGCCGGTAACCCGCCCGCCCCCGCGGCCGTCAAAAAGCCGGGCCAGCCCGAGTGGCAGGACGCCGCCGCCAATCCCCGGGCCGCCGCGCTCAAGGCCGCTTTCGGAGGTCGCGTCCTCGACGCCAAAACCTACGCCGGGGAACTGACGGTGTGGGTGGAGGGCGCCGCCGTCGCCGAGATCTGCGCCCGTCTCAAGGCGGAGGGCTATACCTATCTCGTGGACATCGCCGGCATCCACCAGCCCAAGGTCGCGGACAAGCCCTTCGCCCTCTCCTACCTCCTCCATCATTGGGACACCAACGGCCGCCTCCGGCTGAAGGTGGAGTTTGCCGACGGTGTGGAAGTGCCCACCGTCACCGGCGTGTGGAAGACGGCCAATTGGATGGAGCGGGAGGCGTGGGACCTCCTGGGCATCCGGTTCGCCGGCCACCCCGACCTGGAGCGCATCCTCACCTGGGAGGGGTTCAACGGCCATCCCCTGCGCAAGGAGTTCCCCATCGAGGGGATCGACACCGGCGCCGCCATCTACCCCGACACCTACCCGGAGGGCGGCGGACCGGTGAAACCCAAGGAGACGCCCCATGCTTGACATCCAGGAACTCGAGATCAACATGGGCCCCCAGCACCCCGCCACGCACGGGGTGCTCCGGATCATCCTCAAACTGGACGGCGAGAAGATCGTGGGCGCCCGTCCCGTCATCGGCTACCTCCACCGCGGCACGGAAAAGATCTTCGAAAGCCAGACCTACAGCGGCAACGTCCCCCACACCGACCGGCTCGATTACACCGCCGCCGCCACCAGCAACCACGCCTACTGTGGGGCGGTGGAAAAACTGCTGGGGATCGAGGTGCCCCGGCGGGCCCGCGTCGTCCGGGTGATCCTGGACGAACTCCAGCGCATCGCCTCCCACCTGATCTGGCTGGGGACCCACGCCCTCGACATCGGGGCCATGACCCCCTTCTTCTACAACTTCCGCGAGCGGGAATACATCCTGGACCTCTTCGAGGAGTTCTGCGGCGCCCGCCTCACCCTCCACTGCATGAAGGTGGGGGGCGTCTACGACGATCTGCCCCCGGGGTGGATCGAGAAGCTCCAGCGCTTCATCGAGGTCTTCGACAAGGCCGTGTGGGACTACGAGGACCTCCTCACCGGCAACCGCATCTGGAAACAGCGCACCATCGGCGTCGGCGTCATCAGCCCCGAGGAGGCCATTGACTGGGGCCTCACGGGCCCCCCCCTGCGGGGTTCCGGGGTCAAGTGGGACGTCCGCCGCGCCCTTCCCTACGAGATCTACCCGGAACTCGAATTCGACATCCCCGTCGGCCGCAACGGCGACACCTACGACCGCTACCTCGTCCGGATGGAGGAGATGCGGCAGTCCAGCCGCATCCTCAAACAGTGCATCCAGAAGCTGGAGCCCGGCGACGTGGTGGCGAAGGGGGTGCGCGTCCTGCGGCCCAAGCCCGCCGAGGTCTATTTCAGCGTGGAGGCCCCCAAGGGCGAACTGGGCTACCACATCCTTTCCGACGGCACCGACAAGCCCCACCGGGTGAAGGTGCGCCCGCCCTGTTTCGTCAACCTGCAGGTCCTGCCCGCCCTCGTTAAGGGGCACCTGGTGGCCGACGTCGTCGCCGTCATCGGGACCCTCGACATCGTCCTGGGGGAGATCGACCGATGAGTCCCGAACTTTTGAGCTGGATGAGCCCCGAGCTGTTGAACTGGGTCGTCATTCCCGCCGTCAAGACGGCCGTCATCCTGGCCATCGTCCTCACCATCGTGGCCTACGCCACCCTCCTCGAGCGGAAGGTGCTGGCCTACATCCAGGCCCGGGTGGGGCCCAACCGGGCCGGCCCCAAGGCCATCCTCCAGCCGCTGGCCGACGGGTTCAAACTGATGTCCAAGGAGGACCTGGTCCCCGACGGCGCCATGCGCTTCCTCCACCTCCTGGCCCCCATCCTCATCATGGTGCCGGCCCTCGCCATCTTCGCCTTCATCCCCATGGGCGACACCACAACGCTCTTCGGCCTTCTCGAGGAGCCCGTCCCCATCTTCGTGGCCGACCTCAACGTGGCCGTCCTCTTCGTCATCGGGTTCGCGGGGCTGGGGCTTTACGGCGTGGTCCTGGGGGGCTGGGCCTCCAACTCCAAGTACTCCCTCCTGGGGGCCCTCCGCTCCGCGGCCCAGATCGTCTCCTACGAGGTGCCGCAGGCCCTGGCGCTGATCGGGGTCCTGGTCCTGGCCGGCTCCATGTCGCTGGTGCGCATCGTGGAGGCCCAGCGGGAGATGGGCGTCTGGTTCGCCTTCCCCGGCTTCCTGGCCTTCTTCATCTACTTCGTCTGCGGCGTGGCGGAGACCAACCGCAACCCGTTCGACCTGCCCGAGTGCGAGTCGGAACTGGTGAACGGCTACTTCACCGAGTACTCGGGGGTGAAGTTCGCCCTCTTCTACATGGCCGAGTACGCCAACATCCTGGTGGTTTCCTGCCTCTCCACCATCCTGTTCCTGGGGGGCTGGTTGCCGCCGTTCCCGTCGCTGGCCGTCTGGCAGCACCTCCCCTCCCTGCCCCTCTTCTGGTTCCTGGCCAAGGTCTTCGTCTTCATCTTCTTCTACATCTGGGTCCGGGCCACCTTCCCGCGGTACCGGTTCGACCAGTTGATGGGCCTGATGTGGAAGTGGATGCTCCCGCTGGCCCTGGCCAACCTCATCCTCCTCGCCCTGGTGAAATTATGGCTGCTAAAATGAAGTTCAAGGACCTCCTCCTCGTGGACCTCCTGCTGGGGCTGTGGACCACCATCAAGCACTTCCCCCGGAAGAAGTTCACCGTCCAGTACCCGGAGAAGAAGCTGGCCGTCCCCCAGCGCTTCCGCGGGATGTTCCGGCTCAACGTCAACACGTGCCTCGGGTGCCTGATGTGCCAGAACGCCTGCCCCATCGACATCATCCACATGGAGGTGCACGACGAGACCACCCCCGAGGGCAAAAAACGGAAGGTGGTGGACCGTTTCGACATCGACATCAAGCGGTGCATGTTCTGCGGCATCTGCGAATCGGTGTGCCCCAACAAGGGGAAGATGCTCACCCTGCGGACCGGCAGTTACGAGTGGGCGGCCTATGAACGGGACCACGCCCTCTATTTCGACCGGGAGCGCCTGACGCACGCCGTGGACGAATACTGGGCGGCACGGGGCGGCTGGCCGGAGCACCTGCGGCCCCCCGACGCGGCCGACCCCTGCGCCTGCATCCTGCCGCCCAAAAAGGAGGACGCATGACGGTCCACGCCCTCTTCTTCTACCTGTTCGCCGCGCTGGCCCTCCTCGGGGCCGTCGGGGTGGTGGCGTTGCGCCAACCCATCCAAGGCGCGGTCTCCCTCCTCCTGACCCTCCTCTCCGTGGCGGCCCTCTTCCTCCTGCGGGGGGCGGAGTTCCTGGCCGCCGCGCAGATCGTCATCTACGCCGGCGGCATCCTGGCGATCTTCCTCTTCGCCATCATGTTCGTGGCCTACCGGGAGGAGGAGAAGCGGAGGCGGTGGCACCCGCAGTGGCCCGCGGCCGTCGTTTTAGGGCTGGGGCTGGCGGCGACGCTCCTGGCCTTCCTCCTCCGCCCCGCCCTGGGCGTCCCCGCCGGATTGGGCGCCGCACAGGCCGCCGCGGGGGGCAACACCGAGGCCCTCGCCGAGGTCCTCTTCCGCACCTACCTGGTCCCCTTCGAGGTGATCTCCCTCTTCCTCATCGTGGCCATGGTGGGCGGCATCCTGATGGCATCCTGGGGGGTGAAGCGATGATCACGGCGACCCATTACCTCGTCCTTTCGGCCTGCCTCTTCGGCATCGGCGCCGTGGGGGTGATGGTCCGGAAGAACCTCATCACCCTCCTCCTCTCCATCGAACTGATGCTGAACGCGGTGAACCTCAACCTCATCGCCTTCTCCCACCAGTGGGGGGACATGCTCGGGCAGGTCTTCGCCATCTTCGTGATGGCCGTGGCGGCGGGGGAGGCGGCCATCGGCCTCGGCATCATCACGGCCATCTACCGGAACCGCGGCACGGTCGAGGCCGACCAGGTGCGCGGGATGGAGGGATAGGGCATGAAAGAATACATCTATCTTGTCCCCCTTTTCCCCCTCCTGGGGTTCCTCCTCATCGGGTTCACCTGGTCCCGGATGCCCAGGAAATGGGTCTCCATCATCGGGTGCACCAGCGTGGGGCTTTCCACGGTCCTGGGGTTCGGCGCCATCATCGACTGGCTCCTCACGATGGGCTCCCACCATCCCTTCGTCAAAACGCTCTATGTCTGGCTTCCCCTGAAGACGGCCGTCCCGCTCGACATCCCCTTCGCGTTCCAGTTGGACGCCCTCTCGGCCCTCATGGTCGCGTTCGTCACCTTCGTCGGGTTCTGGATCCACATCTACAGCATGGGATACATGGCCCACGAGGAGGGGTACAACCGGTTCTTCGCCTACCTCAACCTCTTCATGTTCGCCATGCTGACGCTGGTCCTGGCGGACAACTTCCTCCTGATGTTCGTGGGGTGGGAGGGGGTGGGACTCTGCTCCTACCTCCTCATCGGGTTCTACTACCAGGAGAAGTGGCCGGCCGACAGCGGCAAGAAGGCCTTCATCGTCAACCGGATCGGCGACTTCGGCTTCCTCGTCGGCATCTTCTTCATCGCCACCCACTTCGGCACCCTGCGGTATGAAGAGGTCTTCGCCAAATTGCAGGCCGACCCCGGGGCCTACCTGGGGGTGGCCGGGATCATCGCCCTGTGCCTCTTCGTGGGGGCCACGGGCAAGAGCGCCCAACTGCCCCTCTACGTCTGGCTCCCCGACGCCATGGCGGGCCCCACGCCGGTGTCCGCCCTCATCCACGCGGCGACGATGGTGACGGCGGGGGTGTACATGGTGGCGCGGTGCAACCTGTTCTTCCGGGCGAGCCCCACGGCGATGGCGGTGGTGGCGGTGGTGGGAGCGCTGACGGCCCTCTTCGCGGCCTCGATGGGGCTGGCGCAGACGGACATCAAGAAGGTGCTGGCCTACTCCACCATCAGCCAGTTGGGGTACATGTTCCTGGCGGCGGGGGTGGGGGCCTACGCGGTGGCGATGTTCCACGTCTTCACCCACGCGTTCTTCAAGGCGTGTCTGTTCCTGGGGAGCGGGTCCCTCATCCACGCCTGCCACACCAACGACATATTTGAAATGGGCGGGCTGAAGAAGGTGATGAAGACGACCCACTGGACCTTCCTCTTCAGCACCCTCGCCATCGCGGGGATCCCCATCTGGGCGGGGTTCTTCAGCAAGGACGCCATCCTGGCCTCGGTGTTCGCCTTCGCCCAACACCACCACGGCTGGGCCTACCTGCTGTACGGTCTCGCCGCGGTGACGGCGTTCATGACGGCGTTTTACATGTTCCGCCTCTATTTCATCGTCTTCCACGGCGAATACCGGGGGCACGGCCATCCGCACGAGTCGCCGAGGAGCATGACCCTCCCCCTGCAGGTCCTAGGGATCGGGTCGCTGCTGGTCGGCCTGGTGGGCGTCCCGGCCGTCATCTCCCATCTGTTCCATGTGCCGAACGTTATCGAAAAATTCCTCCATCCCCTCACGCCGGAAGTGGAGGGGCTGGCTGAAACGACGTTTCATCTGAGCGATTCCATGGAATGGATCCTGATTTTCGGCTCGATCCTCATCGCGTGCGGCGGCATCGCCCTGGCCTGGTGGCTGTACAAGGCCGATCCCGAATGGAAGCGCATCAAGGCCTTCACCGCCGCGTTCCCCCGCCTCCACAAGACCGTCTTCAACAAGTACTATGTGGACGAGTTCTATGACGCCACGGCCGTGGGGGGGACGATCAAACTCTCCAAGGCCTCCGCCGCCTTCGACCAGGGGGTCATCGACGGGACGGTGAACGGGATGCGCCACGCCACCGTGGGCACCTCCCTCTTGTCGGGGTTCTTCGACCTGAGGGTGGTGGACGGGGCGGTCAACGGGCTGGCCTGGCTGAACAAGTTCTGCGGGGACCTTTTCCGCAGGGTGCAGACCGGGGTGGTCCAAAACTATGTGTTCGTTTTCGCGCTGGGGGTGTTCCTGTCCCTCGGGCTCTACCTGTTGCTCAAATAAAGAGAGGGCGCTATGGACTTCGTAAAAACCCTGCCGATCCTTTCCATCCTCACCTATCTCCCGCTCCTGGGGGGCCTCATCATCGTTTTCCTGAACAAGGAGAACGTCAAGGGGGTCAAGGCGGTGGCCACGGGCATCTCGGGCCTCACCTTCCTCCTGTCCATCCCCCTGTGGTTCGCCTACGACCACGGCGCCTCGGGGCAGGGGATCTTCCAATTCATCGAGAAGGGCTCGTGGATCCCCTCGCTGGGGGTCAACTACCACTTCGGCATCGACGGCATCGCCCTCCTCCTGATCCTCCTGACGACCCTCCTCTCCTTCATCTCGGTCTACAGCTCGTTTACGGCCATCCAGAACCGCGAGAAGGAGTACTACTCCCTCCTCCTCCTGCTCGAAACCGGGATGCTGGGGGTCTTCTGCTCCCTCGACTTCTTCCTCTTCTACCTCTTCTGGGAATTGATGCTGGTCCCCATGTACTTCCTCATCGGCGTCTGGGGCGGCCCACGGAAGCTCTACGCCGCCATCAAGTTCTTCCTCTACACCCTCGTCGGCGGCGTCCTGATGCTCCTCGGTATCCTGGCCCTCTACTTCTACAACACCACCGGGTTCCTGGGGTTCAAGGGGCTGGGCAACCCCGTTTCCCTGGACATCCTCCACTTCCACCAGATCGGCGCCGGCATCCCGGCTGAACTGCAGTTCTGGATCTTCCTCGCCTTCTTCTTCGGGTTCGCCATCAAGGTCCCGATGTTCCCGTTCCACACCTGGCTCCCCGACGCCCACGTGGAGGCCCCCACCGCCGGATCGGTCATCCTGGCCGGCGTCCTGCTGAAGATGGGGACCTACGGGTTCGTCCGCTTCTCCCTCCCCATCTTCCCGGAGGCCACCTGGAAGCTCCTCCCGTGGATGGTCGCCCTCTCCCTCATCGCCATCGTCTACGGGGCTCTGGTGGCCATGGCGCAGGGGGACATGAAGAAACTGATCGCCAACTCCTCCGTCTCCCACCTAGGGTTCGTCACCCTGGGGATCTTCGCCCTCAACCCCAAGGGCCTCGAGGGGGCCACCCTGCAGATGATCAACCACGGCATCTCCACCGGGGCCCTCTTCCTTTTGGTCGGCATCATCTACGAGCGGCGCCACACGCGCATGATGGAGGAGTTCGGCGGCCTCTCCCACCAGATGCCCAACTACGCCATCTACTTCATGATCATCGCCCTCTCCTCGATGGGGCTTCCGGCCATGAACGGCTTCGTCGGCGAGTTCACCATCCTGGCCGGGGCCTTCGACCGCAACTGGCTCTGGGCCGCCATCGGCGCCTCCGGCGTCATCCTGGGGGCCGCCTACATGCTGTGGATGTACCAGCGGGTCTTCTACGGGAAACTGGAGAACGAAAAGAACAAGGGGCTGACCGACCTCACCTGGCGGGAGAAGTGGACGCTCATCCCCCTCGTCGTCCTGGTGTTCTGGATCGGCCTCTACCCCAAGCCCTTCTTCGACCGCATCAGTCAGTCGGTCAAATACGTGGTCCAGATCGTTGACCCCGGCTACTACGGCTCCATCGGGGGGAAGTGACATGACGGTCATCCTCCCCGCCATCCTTCTGGCCGCGGCGGGGCTCCTTCTCCTCCTGCTGCGGCTGGTCAACCTCAAGCGGGACGGCGTGGCCCTGGGGGTCGCCCTCGGCGGCCTGGCCGCCGCGGCCCTGGCGCTGGCCCTCATCCGCCCCCCCGCCTGGGGTCTGCCCTACTTCGACGGCACCGTCACCCTTGATCCCGCGGGGTTCTTCCTCCAGTTCGTGGTCTTCGGCGCCACCGCCCTGGTCCTCCTCCTCTCCTGGGATTACATCCGGGAAGGGGGGTGGGGGATGACGGAGTACGCCGCCCTCCTCCTCCTGGCCACCGTCGGGATGGTCTTCCTCATCATCTCCACCGACTTCCTCAGTTTGTATGTGGGGCTGGAGACCATGGCGCTGGCCTCCTATGTCCTGGCGGGCTACGCCCGGGGCGAGGGGCGCTCCTTCGAGGCCGCCATGAAATACTTCGTCCTGGGGGCCTTCTCCTCGGCCGTCCTCCTCTACGGCATCTCCCTCATCTACGGGGCCACCGGGACGCTGAACCTGATCGAAACGGCCCGCCTCCTCCCCACCCCGCCCGGGAAACTCTACCTGGCGGGGATGGTGATGGTGGCCTGCGGGATGCTGTTCAAGGTCGCGGCGGTCCCCTTCCACCTCTGGACCCCCGACGTGTACCAGGGGGCCCCCACGCCCATCACCGCCTTCTTCTCCATCGGCCCCAAGGCGGCCGCCTTCGCCGCCTTCCTGCGCATCTTCTCCACCGCCTTCGGGACGACCGCGCGGGAGTGGAGCATCCTGCTGGGGCTGGCCTGCGTCCTCACCATGGTGGCGGGCAACCTCATGGCCATCGTCCAGGACAACGTGAAGCGGATGCTGGCCTACTCCTCCATCGGATCGGCGGGGTTCGTCCTCCTGGGTCTCCTGGCGCAGAACACCTGGGGCGCCACGGGGGTCCTCTACTACCTCTTCGCCTACCTCTTCGCCATCACCGGCGCGTTCAGCGTGGTCCTCTTCCTCAAGACGAAGGAGTACGGCGGCGAGCGGGTGGACGACTTCAGGGGGCTGAGCCGGAGGCATCCCTGGATCGCCTTCGCCATGCTGGTCTTCCTCCTCTCCCTCATCGGCGTCCCCGGAACCGCCGGGTTCGTGGGCAAGTTCTTCCTCTTCGGGGGGGCCATCCAGGGCGGTTTCATTCTGCCGGCCGTCATCGGCATCCTCATGAGCGCCGTCTCGGCGTGGTACTTCTTCCGCCTCGTCGTCAACATGTACATCGCCCCCGAGGAGCCCGAAACGGAGCGGCGGGGATGGCCGGTCGTCCTGGCCGTGGGGGTCTGCGTGGCCGGGACCATCCTCTTCGGCCTGTGGCCCATGGCCGTGACCCGCTTCCTCCTGGAGACGCCCCTGCTGGCCCGGTGAAAAAGGGACTGCTCGTGGGGCTGACCCTCGCCTCCGCCTCCGCCATCGGCGCGTACCTCACGGTCCGGCGAAACCTGCCGGCCGCGGCCGGCGTGGCCGGGGGCGCCGCGCTGGGGCTGGGATCGTTCTTCCTGCTGGAGCGCTTCGTCCGGGGGCTGGGGCCCGGCGAGGTCCGGCCCCGGACCAAGGCGGCGCTGGCCCTGGCGGGGATCGCCGCGGGGGCGATGGCCCTGGCGCTTCTCCCCGGGAGCGTCCTGTGGGTCCTGGCGGGTTTTTCCTGCTATGTCGGGGGCCTCGTGACCTGCGCGGTCGTGGAGGCGTTCCATGCATGACCATTCCGTCTTCTATTCCCTCGTCAACCCCCGGTGGGAGAAGGCCTTCGGCTGGGCCGTCCCGGACCATGTCCTCAACGGCCTCTTCGTCCTCCTCCTCCTGGCCGTCACCCTCCCCTTCATCCGCCGGATGATCCTCAAAAGCGGAGAGGGGGAGGCGCCCGGCGTCCCCACCCGCTTCCAGCAGTTGCTGGAGTTGATCACCGGGGGGCTGATGGACCTGCTGGAGGACAACATCGGGCACGGCCGCTCCCGGGGCTTCCTCGCCATCACCGGCGCCTTCGCCCTCTTCATCTTCCTCTGCAACATGTCGGGGCTCTTCTTCTTCCTCAACCCCGCCACCTCCAACGTCAACACCACCTTCGCCCTCTCCATCACCGCCTTCCTCCTCTACAACCTCCAGGGGATCGGCCACCACGGGGCCAAATACGTCAAACAATTCATGGGCCCCATGCTGGCGGTGGCCGTGATCATCTTTCCGGTCGAGATCATCTCCCACCTGGTGCGCGCCGTCTCCCTCGGCCTCCGCCTCTTCGGGAACATGTACGGGGAGCACACGGTGTCGGGGTCCATCGCCAACATCCTTCCCCCGCTCACCTATGTTCTCGCCCCCTGGCCGGTGATGCTCATCGGCATCATCGCCGCCACGATGCAGACCTTCATCTTCATCATGCTCTTCATGGTCTACGTGGGCGGGGCGCTGGCGGAGGAACATTAAAACGCGTAGCGCGCATCGCGCAGCGCGTAGTTCGCAAAAAGCGGATCGGGCGGGCCATGGCGGGCCGCCCTTTCTGTTCTGTGCGGGATGGGATGATCGTTCAGACGATGAAAAACGCGAAGCCCCCGGTTGGGGGCTTCGCGCGCCAACTTTCGGATTTCAGAAGAGATGATTTACTTTTTAATAAATAGGCGCGACGCACGCGATCCCGAGCGAATTGCATCCGGGGGTCGCAATCGTGCCGCCAAAAAAGTCCGCCGTGCCCGGCTCCGTCAGCTTGCAGTTTTTGAAAATCGTTTGAAGCTTATCCGCGGCGGCCTGGCACGCTTGGTACTCGACTTTATTATGGCAGCCGTACAAGGTCCCCTCTTTCGCGGAATACTTCTCGCATCCCGACGCGGCCGCGGCGGCATAAGCCGCGTTTATCTCGGAGGCTTTGCCCAGGAGGCATTGCAGGCCGTCTTGGAACAGGTTCGGCACTTTCTGAAGATTCGGATATTTCGCGATGGCCGGGTCGACGGCCAAGGGCTTCGCCACTGGATCCAGCGGGACGGGGGCCGGGGCGTCCGGAGCGGGGGCCTTGGGCCTCTCCTGCGGCTTGGGCCGGGTCGTCTGCGCGAAGCACAGACTGGTGGCGACCATGACCAGGAACAGGGTGAACAGCACGAAACGGACTTGCGATTTCATAGCGCTTTCTCCTTTATTTTTTTCTGCTACAGCGGCCTGGGGGCCGCGTAATAGCCGGTTCTCATGATAGTCGGGAAAAGGGACGGAAGGTTCATCGGATATCCATCGGCGGGGTCCACCGCGCGGGGGTCGGTGCTCATCACCATCCAGCATAATCCAGAACGCGAGCGAATGTCAAATGGCCCCGCCCCAGGGGCATGGAAAGACGGTGGACGGCCGGTTCCGCCCTTGGCCGGCGGTCCGATCCGTCCGGCGCGGACGGCATTTGACTATGGGGGGGATTTTCATTACACTTGGATCAATGGGAAAGCAAGACGCCCCATCAGGCGGGTCCGACACCATCGTCCACGATGAACCTTCCTCGTCCTTGGGGCGACTACACCATGCCGCGATGAGCGCCGGATGACGACGGGGAAGGCGCATCCCGATCTGCCGCTCGTCGAGGCCATCCTGAGGGGGGAGGAGGACGCCATGCGGGAGGTGTACACCCGTTACGCCAGGGAAGTCTGGGTCTTTTTGCGCCATCACCTGGGCGATCCGGACCTCTGCGCGGAGATCCGCGACGATGTCTTCACCGAGGCCTGGAGAAGCGCCTCCAAGTTCAGGGGGGAGGGGTCCCTGAAATCCTGGATCTTCGGCATCGCCCGCCACCGCGCCCTGGATGTCATGGGGCGCGGCCGGGCCTGGGTCCCGCTGGAGGACGCGGCGGAGGCCGCTCCGGCCGGCGATCCCGAGCGGCAGGCCCTTCGCCGGGAAGCCGTGGAGGAGTTCAACCGGGCCTTGCGGGCCCTTGACGAGGACCACCGCAGCGTCCTCCTGATGGCCTTCGTCGGGGGGCTGTCGTACGCCGAGATCGGCCGGGCCCTGGGGTGCCCGGAAGGGACCATCAAGACCCGGGTGTTCTACGCCCGCCGGAAACTGCGGGAGCTGATGCCGGAGCAGGGCCATGGATGAGCGCGTCGCCTCCCTCATCCCTTTCTACCTCAACCGCACCCTCGCCCCGGAGGAGGAGGAGGCCGTCGAGGCCGCCCTGCTGAAGGACAATGTCATGCGGGAGGAGTTCTTCCGCTGGCTGGAGGTCAAGCGGGGCTTCGACGCCGCCGGACGGGCCTTCGGGGAGGCCGGCGCCTCCGGCGACCCCGCCCGCTTCGCGGCGAAACTGAGGAAGCGCTCCACCCTCTACATCCCCCTGCGCCGCGCCTCCGCGCGGTACCTCCGGATCCCCGCCTGGGCCTGGCAGCCCGCCGCCGTTCTCATCGTGGCGCTCCAGATCGTCGCCCTCGGCCTCTTTATCGCCGGCATCCACCTGGACCAAAAGGAGGGCTACCGCGGGCTGAGCGTTTCGGGCGCCGCCGCGGCCGAGGCCGTCCAGACCTACAACGTGATCTTCGAACCGGAGGCCACCGAGCGGGAGATCCGGACCCTCCTGCTGGCCTACCGCGCCCAGTTCGCCGAGGGGCCGAACCGCATCGGGCTGTACCGGGTCCGGTTCACCGACCCGGACCCGGAGAAACTGGAACGGTTCCAACGGGAACCCATTGTCCAGTTCATGGAGAGGAACCTATGAGGAAACCCCTGCCCGCCGTCCTCCTGCTTTGGGCAGCCTCGGCTCTTTTCGGGGCTGATCCCTGGGCGGAAATGACCTTCCCCGGGGCGGACCCGGCGGACTCTTCCCAGGTGGAAGTGACCTGCCGGATCGCCCCGCACGTGGATGCCTCGACGCTTCGGGTGGAGATGGACGGCACCGACGTGACCGCCTTTCTCCAGGTCGCCGGGGGGGCCGTCACGGTCCGGCTCCCCGGATCCCTCTCCGACGGGCCGCACGAACTGGTCTTTTCCGGGGAGGACCTCCAGCGGATCCCCCTCCCCTCCCTGAAAAAGGGGTTCACGGTCAAGGCGCGGCAGAGGCGGGAGTTCGGCGCCTCCGGGGCCCTTTCCTACCAGGCCGGCGCCACCCTCCTCCATGACAACCTTCCGGAGCCCGACGACCCGCAGGCGGGGACGGTCCAGGGGCAGGTGACGACGAAGAAGGGGGCCGCAGAGCAGGAATTGAGCGTGACCACGATCTACAACACCCCCGCCCCCCCCCCGCCTTCGCAGAACAAGTTCGACCTCTCCTCGGCCTCGTACCGGTTGAAATACGAGAAAAAATCGGTCAAGTTCGACGCCTCCGTGGGGCAGATCATGGTGGACCAGTCCCCCCTGACGGTGGCGGGCTATTCCACGAGGGGAGGGTCCTTCCGCCTTGACACCGCCGGCGTCGGCCTGGAGGTCTTTTCCCTGGACGCCCGGCGCCCCTTCGGATGGCGGGGCAACGCCGGCCCCGGGATGGACACGGAGACCCACATCAACGGCTTCCGCCTCAACACGAAAATCCTGGAAGGGATCGAACTCTACGGGACCTATCTGAAGGGGGGCGAACCCCAGGCCGCCAGCTACAACGTCGGCACCGAGGCAGCCCCGACGACCGGGGAGGTGGCGGGGATCGGGGGCCGTTTCACGGCCGGCGGGTGGTCGGGGCTGGCGGAGATCACCCAGGGGCGGCGGGAGGGCGGGGAGGGCGGCGACCCCAGGGCCTATCGCATGCAGGCGGGCACCCAGCGCCGGGTCTTCTCCTTGCAATTTTCCTATCAGCGCATCGAGGAGGGCTACAGTTCCCCGGGCGTTCCCTACCTGGCCACGGACCGGGAGGATGCCTCGGCCAATGTCCAGTTCAGAAAGGGAAGGACCATGGCGGGCCTCTCCCTGGGCTACCAGCACGACAATCTGAGCGGCACCGGGTGGTTCCCTCCCCTTCGGCAGTGGAGGGGCGGCCTGTCGGTCAATCAGGGATTGGGGACCGCGTGGAACCTCAATGCTTCCTACAACGGGGCCAAGCAGTCGGCCGATTCCGGGGGGACGGGCACCGGGCAGGACCTGATGACCCACGCGGTTTCGGCCGGGATCAGTCTGCGGAAGGGGAGGCAGTACCTCCAGTACGGCGTCAACGGCTCGATGATGGACGACCGGGGCCCGCTCAACGGCGATAACCGGATGCTCGGCCAGCAGTTGATGTACTCGGTCTCCGCGGCATCCTGGCTGGACATCACGGCTTCGCTCCAATACAACAGGGTCCGGCCGCACCCCCAACAGGACTACGCCCGGCAGGCCACCGCCAACCTGGATTTCCGCACGCGGTTCTTCCAGAGCGCGCTCACGATGGATTTCGGGGGCTCGTGGAACCGCTCCAAAGCGAACGACCGGGCGGACGCCTCGGAAATGAGCGCCGCCCACCTCCGGTTCGGCTACCGGCCGCTCGGGAAGGTGAAGGGGCTGGACCAAAGCGTCCTGTCGCTTGATTTCCGGCAGGTCCGGACCGCCTTCGCCGGCCAGTCGCAAAGCACCCTTCAGATCCTCCTCAACGCCGCCTTGAACCTCTCAGGAAGGACCGCTTATGCGAAATAAATGCCTTGCCGTGGTTCTCTGCCTCCTCCTTTTCGGCGCCGTCGGCCTGAGGGCGGCGGTGACGCTCAGCACCTCCGCCAACCCGGTCTGGGTGGGCCAGACCTTCGATGTCATGGCGACTTCGGATTGCGTGCTGTCGCTTCCCTTGATCACGGTCAATTTCGGGGACGGGACCATCCTCACCCAGGAGGGCCTGGTCTTTTCGGGGACCCACGCCTATCTGTCGCCGGGGGTGTACACCATCACGGCCACCGACCCCCCCTGCGACGGCTTCGCTACGCTGACCATGCAGGTCGACCCGTGTCCGCCCCTGCAGATCCTCACCTCCGCCCTGCCCAACGCCGCCCAGGGCGCCTACTACGCCGTCCAACTGCAGGCCTCGGGCGGGGTGCCGCCCCTGCGATGGTCCCTGTCCGGCGGGTCCCTCCCCCCGGGGCTGGCCCTGGGAGCGTCCACGGGCCTCCTTTCGGGAACCCCCTCCGTCGCGGGGACCTTTACCTTCGCCGTCGCGGTGGAGGACCGCTGTCCCAGTTCCCAATGGGTCAGCACCTCCCTGACCCTGATCGTTGATCCCGCCTGTCCCCCTCTGGCGATCGTCACCGCCGCCCTGCCGAACGGGACCGTGGGGGCCCCCTATTATTCGCCGGTCCAGACCTCCGGGGGCGTCCCGCCTCTGACCTTCAGGATCTCCTCCGGTTCCCCGCCGCCCGGCATCCTTCTCGACCCCTCTTCGGGGGCCCTTTCGGGGACCCCGTCCGAGGAGGGGGCCTTCGGCTTCACGGTGTCGGTGCAGGATTCCTGCGTCCCCCCCCAGACCGCGTCCCGCGCGTTCCACATCGTGGTGACCACGGCCGCCTGCCCACCGCTGGTCATCGTCCCCGCCTCCCTTCCGGAGGGCGTCCTGCAGATGGCGTACTCCCACACCTTCCAGGTCTCCTCGGGCGTCCCCCCCTATCAATGGGATCTCCTTTCCGGGCGCCTCCCCTCCGGTCTCTCCCTGTCGGTCTCCGGCCTCCTCTCCGGGGTCCCGGGCGAAGCCGGTCAGTTCCCCTTCACGGTCCGGGTGACCGATGGTTGCCGGAACCCGGGGCCCCAGCAGGCGTCCCTCCCCCTCGTCCTGACGGTGGTGTCGGCGTCCCTGACCGTCACCGTGATGCCGCCCGTTTTCGGCGTCAACGAGGCGGCGGCGGCGCGGGCCAACCTCACCTACCAGTTCTCCGAAAGCCACGGCGCCGACCTCTCCCTCTCCTCCGCCGGGTACGATCTGCTGGTCGGGGAGGTGGTGGTCTCAAGCCAGCCCCAGCCCCTTGCCGTGCAGGTGATCCGGGGGGCCGGCCAGGCATCGGAGACCGTCCTCATCCCGGCCGACCTGCTCCAGGAGGCCAAGCGTGCCGGGGCGGTGGGGGTAGGCGTTCGCCGGTCGTTCACCGACGGCCGGAGCGTCTGGACCGCCCGGGCCGATGGCCAGTTCACCACAACGGCCGGGGCGGTGTTCGGACTGCGGAGGGTCATGGTGTTCTTCGAGGGCGACGGCGGCCACGTGGTGGTGCCGCGCGGGGAGCGCAACCTCGCGGCCACCGCCACCCTCTGGATCACCGGCACGGGGCTGATCTCCGGCGCCTGGCGCGTCGACGACCGCATCCTCGCGGTGTTCAACGAGAACGCCTCCTTCGGCGATTCCATCACGGTGGTCTCGCCGCCCCTGCCCGCCTTCGAGCCCGGGCCCCACACGGTGACCCTGGTGATCGACCGCCCCGAAACCTCCTTCGCCATTCCGGAGATCTCCTATTCCGTCCTGCCGGCCGCCCTGGGCGTGCGCCTCGTCGCCCCGGGTCCGGACGAGGCCATCGACTCGGGCGCCATCGCGTTCCGGTGGGAGGCCGACGGCGACCTGCCGCTCTTCAACCTGATCGTGGCCCGAAATAGGGACGAGGAGCCGCTGTTCAAATCCCTGACGCGAGGCGCTTCCTACGCCCTGCCGAAGGAGGTCACCCGCAACTGGCCCCCGAACACGGTGCTGTTCTGGAAGATCGTCGCCGAGGATGAGTTGCGCCGGACCCTCGTCGAGAGCGAGTGGGGGTCCTTCCGGTTCCTCCCGGCCCGGGAGGCCCCGCCCCAGGTCGTGGTCCTGATCGAGGACGAGCGGCTGGCCGAGGCCAGGCAGTGGTTGAAGGCGAACCGGCTCTCCATCGCCGGGGAGACCGCCCTGGCGGGCGTTGGAGGGACCCTCATCCTGGTCCAGGCCGGGAACGCGAAGGAAGCGGCCAAGACCGTGACCCTCCTGTCCCGTCAGTCCTTCGTCCGGCTCGCCTCCCCGAACCGCCTGTTCACCACGCTGGCGGGAAGCGTTCCCCCCTACGGCGATTATCTCTATCCCATCAAGGACCTCCGTCTGGATCAACTCCACGCCCGGTGGACGGGAAAAGGGGTCACCGTCGCCGTGGTGGATTCCGGCATCGCCGCGGACCATCCCGACTTGGGGGAGCGGATCAAAGAAAAGGTCAATTTCATCGGGGGCGGCTACCGGGATGAGATCCACGGGACCGCCGTGGCCGGGCTGATCGGGAGCGGCGGCGGGGGGGGGAAGGGGTACGTCGGCATTGCCCCCGGCGTCGGGATCCTGGCCCTGCGGGCGTGCGGGGAGGCGAACCGGGAAAACCCCCTCTCGATGTGCGAAACCTGGACCCTGGCCCGGGCGGTGGACCACGCCATCCGTCAAAAGGCCGACATCCTCAACCTGAGTTTGGGCGGCGAGGAGGACCCCCTCCTGACCCTCCTCATCGAGGCGGCCTTAGACGCCGGCATCGTGGTGGTCGCGGCGGCGGGCAACGGCGGCCCGGACGGCCCCCCCGCGTTCCCCGGCGCCCTGCCCGGTGTGATCAGCGTGGGCGCCACCGACGAGGACGGCGGCCTCCTCCCGTCCACTTCGCGCGGGAAGGTGGATGTCGCCGCCCCCGGCAAGGATATCTTCGCCCCCGTTCCCCTGGACCGGTACAATTTTTTCACGGGTACTTCGATGGCCTGCGCGCAGGTGAGCGGAGTGGTCGCCCTGATGCTGGAGATGAAGCCCGACCTCACTCCGACCGAGGTCCGCCAATTGTTGAAAGAGACCTCCCTTTCGGTGCAAGGGCTCAAAGCGCCGGGCGGCCTGATCCAGCCCTGCCGGATCGCCAGGGAACTGACGGGGGAGGAGTGCCGGTAGGGGCGGGGGGAAGAAATCTCGTTCCAGGTTTCAAGTTCCAGGTTTCAGGATAAAGCGCCCTTTACTTTTGGGGCCTGCCTCCGTATGATGGGGGACCCATGAAACGGAAAAAACCGGCCGACGCACCCTGGGTCCGCCCCCTTCTCCGCTGGTTCGAGCGGGACCGGGAGGAGTTCCCGTGGCGGCGGGAACCGAGGGATCCCTATGTCGTCTGGGTGGCCGAGGTGATGCTCCAGCAGACGCAGGTGGCGGCGGCGGTCCCTTATCTGGAACGGTGGCTCCGGCATTTTCCGACGGTGGCCCGCCTCGCCCGGGCGGATGCCGATCGGGTGCTCAAGGCGTGGGAGGGGCTGGGGTATTACAGCCGCGCGCGCAACCTCCTCAAGGCCGCCCGGACGATCGTGCGCGATTGCGGCGGCGTCCTGCCCCGGACCGTGGAGGGCCTCAGGGCCCTGCCGGGGATCGGGGACTATTCGGCCCGCTCCATCGCCGCCCTGGCCTACGGGACCCCCGTCCTGGGGGTGGACGGCAACATCCGCCGCGTTGGCGCCCGGCTGTACGCCCTGCCATCCCTCGGCGACCGGGAGGCCCGGGATCGGCTGGAGCCGCTCATGCCCGCCGGGAGGGCCGGCCCCTTCACCGAGGCCCTGATGGAACTGGGGCGCAGGGTCTGCAAGCCGCGGGGGCCCCTCTGTGGGGCGTGTCCCGTCCGCCGGTGGTGCGCCGCGCTCTCCGCCGGCGACCCCCAGGCCTATCCGGCGGGCGCTCCGAAAGCCCGGCCGCGCCGGGAGCGGAAGGCGGCCCTGGTCCGGGTCAGGGGCGGCCGCGTTGGCCTGGTCAAGCGGGGGGAAGGGGAGCGGTTGGGGGGGCTGTGGGGTTTTCCCCTCCTCGGGCGCGTTCCCCGGGGTGGAAAGCGTCTCGATCCCATCATCCACGCCTATTCCGGTTTTACCCTGACGGCCGTTCCCGTGGTGGTGGCGGAGGGCGGCGAGGCCTATGAGGGAGAGCGCTTCGTCACCCCCGGGGAAGCGCTGGACCTGCCCCTGTCCGTCCTGGATCGGAAAGTGATGGAAAAGGTGGCGAAGGAACTGGGGGCGGGGAACGCTCCGCGCCGGAAGTGACGGGAACTACTTCGTGGCCGCCTGCAAGGCGGTGGTGACCCGGTTGCGGCCCGATTCCTTGGAGCGGTACATGAACCGGTCGGCCCGGCGCATCAGCGTTTCCACCGTGTCCCCGGGATCGGCAAGGGTGGCCCCGACGCTGACCGTGACCCTGATCGGTTCCCCCCGATGAAGGTGGGCGCTCTGCTGGACGAGGGCGCGGACTTTTTCCGCCACCCCCCTCAACTGCTCCTCCGAGACATTGATGACGATGGCCAGAAACTCCTCCCCTCCCCAGCGGCTGACCGATTCGTTGGTCCGCAGGGCGTGGGTCAGCGTCCGGGCCACCATCTGGAGGATTTTGTCCCCCGTGTCGTGCCCATGGCGGTCGTTGACCCGCTTGAAGTGGTCGATGTCGGCGAACAGGACGCCGAAGGTCCAGCCGAAACGATTCAGCTCCCGCAGGCGGGCCTCCAGATGGATCTCGCCGAAGCGGCGGTTGCCGACCTGGGTGAGGGGATCGAGGAGGGCCAGTCTCTGCAGTTCCTCGATCCGCTCCCGGGCGCTCTGGTGATGAGAGAGGTCCGTGAAGACCTCCACCATGCCCTGTGGCCGCCCGTCGGGTCCCGGCAGGGGATGGGCGCGGATTCGGACCGGGACCCGGTGCCCGGTCTTGTGGAGGAGGAAGGCCTCCATCTCCGCGGCGGTCTCCGAGGCAAAGACCCTCTGCATGGGACAGCCGATGGAGTGGCAGAGGCGGTCGCCGCTTTCGTTCACGTGCACCAGGATGCTGTCGCAACACCGGCGGCCGAGCACTTCCGCGGCCGGATATCCCGAGATGGCCTCAGCGGCGCGGTTCCAGAGGGTGATGCGGCCGCTCTCATCGGTGCAATACACCCCATCCGAGACGCTGGATAAAAGGGCATCCAGGACGGGGTGGCGCACCATCGCCGATACCTCTTCCCTTGGATTGGACAAGCAATAATTCCTTTAAAATCAAAGTCAAAGGCGATTCTTCCCGCCTCGTCGCCTCCAACAAAAACCCCGGCGACTATAGTATAACGCGCCGGGGATGGCTTTCTATTTCAGGTCAAAGCCCGTCAGCGATTGAAAATGGTCATCAAGGCATAGACGGCCGCGGCGCCGGCCAGGACGAACACGGACAGGAGGAAGGCCCGCCACCGGGTCCGATCCCGGACCCGGTCGGCGTGGAAGTCACGGTACCGGTGCGATCGGCTCGGATCGCTCTTATTAGAGGCCATACCTGATCCATCTCTTCCTCAATTCTCCCCCTGGTTGCTCTCCCCGCAAGGGACCTTGTAGCCGTAGACCTTGTAGAACCAGCAGGCGCCGGGAGTCATGGGCCCGTCGGAGGTCGTCCAGGAGTAGGACGGGGCGTCGGTGTCGGGCTCGGTGTGGATGGGGGCCCCGGCCCGGATGTTCGACGGATCGATGCCTCCTTTCGCTTCCTTGGGGAAGGGAGGGGCATCCCGATTCGTCCTCTCCGTTCCCACCAAGCGGCATGGGGCCGCTCCACTACCTTCGATCATCGCGCGTGGCCCGCATGGCCAGGCACGGAATTATAGGCACACTTCGGGGGCGTTGTCGTCCCCCAAATTGGTTAAAATGCCAAAACTCGCAAGGTCCTTGCGGACCGCTATTGCATCTCGATGGTCGCGGGGCTTTCCAGAAGGACATGGACGAGTTCCCCCTGCCGGTTGGTGGAGGTCTTGGTGAAGAGGCGCTTGAGGTGGGTGCGGGCGGTGTTGAGGGCGATGCCCAGGTGGGCGGAGGATTCCTCCAGGGAGAACCCCCGCATCAGGCACACCGCCAGGCGGGACTCGGCCTCGGTGAATCCGTAGAGCCCCTTGAGGATGCCTTGCGCGCAGTCGGGGCACCGTTCGGGGTCGCTGATGAACACGGCCGCCCGGGCCCGCGGCTCGAGGAAGGGGGAGGCGGCCTTCGCAAGCGGGGCCACCAGGACCGAAAGGGGGGTGGCCGCCGAGGCGCGGCTCACCAGCATGGTCCGGTCCGTGACGGGCCTCCGGGAGGAGTCCTCCCCGAAGGCGCTCTGCAGAAGGGTCTTGAGCCGCAGGTTCTCCTCCGGCAGGACGGCGCGGATGCCGTTGTCCTCGAAGGCGAGGCCGTCGCGTCCCTCCAGGATGTTCAGGGCGCTCCGGTTGATCGTCATCACCCGGCCGGTCTCGTCGAGGAGGACGACGCCGCGGTTGAAACTGTTCAGAAGGGAGTCGGCCACCGTCCGTTCGGAGGCGCTTCTGGCCAGGACGCGGTTGACCGCCAGGGCGCGCTGGATGGCCGGCACGAGCGACTGCAGAAGGGTGGCCTCCCGTCCGTTGAAGGGGCGCACCCCGCACGGGCGGGCCAGATTGAGGAATCCGTAGAAGTGCTTGTCCCTGAGCAGCAGGACGCACAGGAGGTGCTCGATTTCGTGGGGGCTTAAAAACTCCCGGTAGAACTCGGTCTTTTTCAGATCTTCCCGGGGAATGATCTGGTCGCCGGTCACCACGACGCCGGGCTGGAACAGGCCCAGTTTCCGGGCGAAGGGGTTGATGGCGGCGAACCGGCGCTCGTACTGGTCGCGGAACTCCGGGCCCAGGCCGTAATCGGCCCGGAGGGTGCGCCCGCGGTCGGTGAAATCGGTGAACTCGATGCCCCCCTTTGGGGCGTCGACCAGTTCGGCCAGTTTCTCCACGACGAGGCCCCACGCCTCCGGCTTGGATGCGGCATCCAGAAGCAGGTTGGTCAACTCGAGAAGCTGATGATCTTTCATGACGCGAGGCCTCCCGGATGAATTAAGGTTGACGCTCAAACTGGGTTCCCAATTTCTATTGCAAACGACATGCCGACAGGGGTGGAGAGGGCCATTACAAGCGACGATTGGCGGGTACTATCTCCATGGTGCTGATATTGAATGACTTATTTACAATTTAATTTAAATGGGGGAGAGGGCTCATGTGGATGAGGTAAATCATGCAGGTAACCTGATTGCGGCAACGGCAACGATGTTGCTCCAATCAGGAGGATTCGGCCAATGCGGCCACCCTGGATAGGTAGAGAGCGACCACCTTCCGCACATACTCCCGGGTCTCCCTGTAGGGGGGGACGCCTCCATACCGCTCCACCACCGCCTCGCCGCTGTTGTAGGCGGCCAGAACATGGTCGGCCCGGCCGGAAAACCGGCCGGCGAGGGCTTGGAGATAGCGGCTGGCCCCCCGGATGTTCTGGGCGGGGTCCCACGGATTTTTCACCCCGAACCGCGCGGCGGTCCCCGGCATCAACTGCATCAACCCCATCGCCCCCTTGGGAGAAAGGGCGTGGGGATTGGCGGCCGATTCCACCTGCATGATACAGGCCAGGAGAAGGGGGTTGAGATCGTGCTCGCGGGCCTCTTGGGCCAGGAGGTCGCCGTAGGGGACGCGGATCGCCCCGAAACGGTCCTCGAAGGGGGTCACGGTCAACCCCGGCGAGGAGGGGGGGGGCGGCGTCTCGACGATCTCGTCGTCCACCAGGGCCGCCACCCGCCGCTCCTGGACCTTGATGCGCCCCCCCGAGGGGAGGGTCAGGACATAGGCCCCCTCGGGATGGGTGAACGATTCCACCTTCAGGATGCGGCCGTCCTCAAAGACCGCGATAAGGGGCAGGATCGCGAAGGCGCAGCGGCGCAAGAGGAACGAAAAACGAAGAACGAGGAACGAAGAACGAAGAACGAGGAACGAAGAACGAAAATTGACTAAGGACCACGGACCACGGACCATGGACGATCTCAGAAGTGGATCTGTGCTCCCAGGTAGTAACTGGAGTTTTCCAGGTCCCACTGGGCGTTCTTGCCTTCCATCTCCACCTTGACCTTCCGCAGGCCGGCGAAGAGGCCCAGGCCGGAGACGATGTCCATCCCCGTTTCGATCCGCCCCGAGAGGTGCGAGGCGCCGCTGCCTTCCCCCACGGTCAGGGCCACGTCCATGTAGATCCCCTGGCGGGGGGTGAGGGCGGTGATCCCCAGGCCGACATAGGGGATCACTTTGTCCTCGGAGTAGTGGAGGTCCTGGATGCGGGTCTCGAGCTCGTACCGGTCGGCGCCCAGGATGATCCCGGTCCGGAAGGAGGGGACGCTGACCAGGTGGTACCAGTATTCCACCCCCAGGGTCCGCATTTCCATGCTGGTCCGGATCTCCGTCCCGGGTTCCACCGGTTCGCCGGCGATGACGAGCCCCTCGCCGGCCGTGATCGTTTCGCTGACGGAGGAATCGCAGGCCTCGGCCGAGAAACGGTGGTGGACGCCGCGGTAGAGGATCCCGTACGAGCGGGGGTTGTCGCTCTTGAGGGCCAGGTCCTTCGTCAGGTCCCACAATTCATCCGTCTCCACATCGCCCGAGAGGTCGGTGGACCACTGGCTGTATCGCACGTAGAGTCCCGCCTCCTGGGCGGGGAGGAGGGTGGCGGCGAGGAGCAGAAGGGGGGCGAGGAAACGGGTCATGGGGCCTCCTTGGCCAGGGCGCGGAGGAGTTCCTCCGTCCGCGCGTTCTTGGGATTGATGTCGCGGGCCCGCTCGGCGGCGGCGCGGGCCCGCAGGGGAAGGTTGAGGCTCCGGTAGATCTCCGCCAGGAGGAGCCACCCGTCCTCCAGCATCGGAAAGCGATGGAGGTGGTCGGCGAGGCGCTCGGCGGCCTGGCGGGCCCACAGCGGGTTCTTCATCTCCAAGCGCGCCAGGAGGAGGAGGATGTCGGAGTTGTCGGGGTCGAAGCGGTGGGCGTCCCTCAGGAGTTGGAACGCCGAGTGCCAGTCCTCCCGGTCCAGATACTCCCGCGCCTTTTCCAGGTTCTTCCTCACGATCTCCTGCTGCAGGAGTTTCTGCTGGAGCGTCTCCTTGCCCCCCGCGCGCTTCTCCGGCGCGATCCGGTCGTAGATGGCCCGGGTATGGCTCTCCGCGAGGGTGTTGAAGGCGGCCTCGATGCGGGCGAAAAGGTCCTGCATCACCGGGCGCAGGTCGGCCAGGTGGGGCTGGAAGCCGTGGTCGGGATGGACCAGTTTCGAATACTCGAGGAACCGGGCGTGGATGTCCTGCTGGGGGGCCCCCTGGGGGAGATCGAAAAGGGCGTAATGGTCGCCGGAGGAGGCCCTCGTTTGCAGGGCGAGGATGAACTCCCGGTGCCATTTCTGCCGGTCGGTCAGGCGCTCCCCGGGGGAGGGCGTCGCCGGGGCGGCCGCTTCCACGACCAGGTTGAGGACCGCCGCGGAGATGCCGCGATTGAACTGGACCTCCAGGGCTCCGGCCCGGTCGTACCGCTCCAGGACGCCGGAGGCGATGAGGGCATAAAGCATCTGCAGGACCTTGAGGCGGGGGAGGGGGGCGAGCGTGAGAATCTCGCGGACGGCGAGGATCCCCTGGATGCGGCTGATGACGAAATACTCCTCGGGCGTCAGGGCGAAGTTCTGGAAGAGCAGGCGGGGATTGGCGGTGAACCCCACCAATTGGTCCTCCCCCCCCGCGTCCCTCAGGAGCTGCTCCGCGTCCTCCATTTGGCGGGCCGCATGGAGGAAGAGGTTCGCGTAGGGAGAGGGGGAGGCGATGGAGGGGGGGACGAGGCCCCTTCCGGACTGGAAAATGTAGGCGCCGTCGCTCCACGGGAGGAACCGGGACAGGAGCCAGGACCTGAACCGGACGAGCTGCTCCTCCAGGTCGGCGTTGGCCAGGACCCCGCGGCTCAACAGCGCCTGCCCGAACAGGAGCCCGTGGCGGGCCTCGGTGAGGGCATGGGCGTAGTCGTCGGGGCCGATGGCCTTTCGGGCCAGGAGGAACTGGCCGATGCGTTCCGCGGGGTCCGAGGAGGAGACATGGACGATCTCCCCCCCCTCGAAGAACACCTGCCGCTCCTCCTCCTCCCGCTTCAGCGACAATTGGCCGCTGTGGGCGGCCAGATGGAGGGAATGGAGGACCTCCGCGAGCGACTCGCGGGAGAGGTGCCCGAGCATGGCCGCATTATACCGTCTGACCGGGGGGCTGTCAAAAAACGGCGTTTGCGGAGCGGGAGTGATTTTGCTATAATTCACACACTATTATGGAGAAATTAATCGGAATCCGACGGGAGGACAAGAACCTCTGGGAGCGGAGAGCGCCGCTGGCTCCCGCCCACATCGGCCCCCTCATCCGCGAGCACGACATCCAGGTCCTGGTCCAGCCCTCGCGCATCCGGGCCTTCCGCGACAAGGAGTACCAGCACGCCGGCGCGCTCCTCGCCGACGACCTCTCGCCCTGCGATGTGGTCTTCGGCGTCAAGGAGATGCCGGTGGAGCAGTTCCTCCCCGGAAAGACCTACGTCTTTTTCGCCCACGTCATCAAGGGGCAGAAATACAACATGCCCATGCTGAGGGTGTTGATGGACCGGGGGTGCACCCTCATTGATTACGAGCGCATCGTGGATGATTCCGACCGCCGCCTCGTCTTCTTCGGCCTTCAGGCGGGGATGGCGGGGTTCGTGGATGGGATGTGGGCCCTGGGCCAGCGCCTCGACTGGGAGGACATCCCCAACGCCTTCGACCGCATCCGTCCCACCCACACCTATCTGGACCTCCACGAGATCGAGGAGGACCTGGACCTGGTGGCGGAGCGCCTCGAGCATGACGGACTCCCGGCCTCCCTCGTCCCGCTGGTCGTGGGGTTCGCCGGCTACGGCCATGTCTCGCAGGGGGCGCAATCCCTCTTCCACCGCCTCCCCTACGTCGAGGTGACCCCGGAGGAACTGCTCCGCCTCCGCTCCAACGGCGTCTCCCGGCACAAGGTCTACAAGGTGGTCTTCGAGGAGGAGGACATGGTCCGCCCCGCCGAGGAGGGGCACCCCTTCGACCTGCAGGAGTATTACCGGAACCCCGATCGCTACCGCCCCGATTTCGGGCGCTTCCTGCCCCACCTGACGGTCCTCTACAACTGCATTTACTGGGACGCGCGCTATCCGCGCCTGGTCACCCAGCAGGCCCTTCGGGACCTTTGGGCCGCCGGTCCCCCGTCCCTGCGGGTGCTGGGGGACATCACCTGCGACACCGAGGGATCCATCGAATGCAACGTGCGGACCACCACGCCGGGCAACCCCGTCTATGTGTGGGACCCGGCCACGGGCGAGGCCCGCGACGGCGTGGCGGGCACGGGCCCCGTCGTCCTGGCCGTGGACAACCTCCCCTGCGAGATCCCGAAGGAGTCCACCGAGTTCTTTTCCCGCATCCTCCTCCCCTTCGTCCCGGCCCTCGCCGAGGCCGACTTTTCGGCCGATTTCGAGCGCGTCGTCCTCCCCAATCCGGTCAAGCGGGCGGTCATCCTGCACCGGGGGCGCCTGACTCCCGAATACACCCACCTGGAAAGGAGCGTCAAATGAAGAAGGTCCTGTTGCTCGGGGCGGGGCTGGTCACCCGTCCGTTGGTCCACTACCTCCTGGAGGCCGGCGATGTGGAGCTCCACGTCGGGAGCCGCACGGTGTCGAAGGCCGAGGCCCTTGTCGGAAGGCACCCCCGCGGCCGCGCCTTCGCCCTCAACGTGGACAGCGCGCCGGAACTGGAGGCCGCCGTCGCCGCCAGCGACCTCGTCATCTCCCTGGTCCCCTACACCTACCACGTGGCCATCGCGAAGCACTGCATCAAGCACAAGAGGGACATGGTCACCACCTCCTACGTCAGCCCCGCCATGGCCGCCCTCGACCCCGCCTGCCGCAAGGCCGGCATCCTCATCCTCAACGAAATCGGCCTCGACCCGGGCATCGATCACATGTCGGCCATGGAGATCATCCACAAGGTCGAGAAAAAGGGCGGCCGGATCACCGCCTTCAGGTCCTACTGCGGCGGCCTCCCCGCCCCCGAGGCCAACGACAACCCCCTGGGCTACAAGTTCTCCTGGAGCCCCCGCGGGGTGCTGATGGCCGGGCGCAACCAGGGGCGCTACCTGCAGGACGGGCGGCTGGTGGAGGTGCCGAACGCCTTCTACTTCGCCGACCACCACATCGTGGACGTCCCCGGCCTGGGCCACCTGGAGGCCTACCCTAACCGCGACTCGGTGCAGTACAAGGCCGTTTACAAACTGAAGCACATCAAGACCCTCTACCGCGGCACCTTCCGCAACCTCGGGTGGTGCGACCTCCTACTCAAGATGGTCCAACTGGACATGTTCCGGATGGACGAGGAGGACTTCTCCGGCAGGACCTATCGCGACTACACCTGTTCGCTCATGGGCTGTTCGAAGAAGTGCACGGAGGAGGGCGTCCGCAAGGCCCTCGCGGAGAAGTTGAACCTCTCGACCAGGCACGAGATCCTCGACAAGTTCGCCTGGATGGGGCTGTTGGACGATAAGGCGATCGCCCCCGCGAAGAGCACCCGCCTCGACCTGCTCCTGGGGCTCCTCCAGCCCCGTCTGGAACTGAAGCCGTCCGACCGCGACATGTGCGTCATGCACCACGAGTTCGTCGCCGAGTACCCCAAGACGAAGAAGAAGGAGAAGATCACCTCCACCCTCCTGGCCTTCGGCGACCCCCACGGCGACACCTCCATGGCCAAGACCGTCTCCCTGCCGGCCGCCATCGCCACGCGCCTGATGCTGAAGGGGAAGATCAAGAAGACCGGGGTCCACATCCCGGTGGACCCCCTCATTTACCAACCAGTCCTGCGCGAGATGAGCCGCCAGGTGGGGCTGAAGTTCGTGGAGAAAACGACGAAATTGTAGGGGCGATCCGCCGGGTCGCCGGTTTCAGGGTTCGGAGTTCGAATGGGGCGCCGCCGGGCGCCCCATTCGCTTTCTTGTCGGCGCGACGGGGGAAAAGTCCCTTGTCCGTGATCCAAAGTCCTTGGTCTCTCGACCCTCGTTCTTGCTCCAGAAACATTCTGTGTTCGATGGTTTTCGCTGAGGGGCATGGCGCTACGATGTCCCGGGGACTCGACGGACCGGCCTGCCTGTCAAGACCAGATAAACCAGACAAACCAGATGGGTGGGGGACCTTTTCGCCTTCCCGCTTTCCGGCCTTCCCGCCTATTTCAGATACGGCGACCACGCCCCCTGGGTATTGGTCCCTTCGCGCGTCAACTGCTTCACCTGGCCGCCGTTGAGGTCCATGGTGTAGAGTTGGAACCGGCCCGAGCGGTCGGAGGCGAAGAGGATGCGGCGGCCGTTGGGACTGAAGAAGGGGCTTTCGTTGCTCCCGGAATTGGTCAGCCGGACGCGGTCCCCGCCCAGAAGGTCCTGAAGATAGACCTGGAACTTGTTCCCCTCCTTGGCGCAATAGACCAGGAGGCGCCCGTCGGGGGAGAGACGCGGCTCGGCGTTGTAGCCCCCTTCCATGGTGATGCGGCGGGCGTCCAGACCCCGCGGGTCCATCAGGAAGATGTGCGGGGCGCCGTCGCGGTCGGAGGTGAAGACGATGGCGTTTCCCATGGGGGCATAGGCGGGGTCGGTGTCGATCCCGCGGGCGAAGGTGAGTCGCTCGGCCTCGCCCGTGGCCAGGTCGAGGCGGTGGATGTCGGTGTTGCCGTCGGCCCCGGCTCCGGCGAAGGCGAGCCAGGCGCCGTCGGGACTGGGGGCGGGGGCGGTGGCCGTCTTGAGTTTGGGCGGGACCAGGCGCCTCACCCGCCCCTCCAGCCACTCCAGGGCCAGCAGGGAGGGCTGGCCGTAGAGGTAGGAGGCGTAGTAGAGGGTCTTGCCGTCGGGGGCCCAGGCGGGGGAGAAGCTGATGGACTTGTGGACCGTCAGCGGCTGATGGGCCCCGCCGTCGGCGTCCATGACCCACACCTCCTTGTGGCCCGTGCGGTCGCTGACGAAGGCGATCTTGGTCAGCGAAAGGCCCTTCTGCCCCGTCAGGTAGAGGACCAGTTCGTCGGCCAGGGTATGGGCCATGGAGGGGACGGCCTCGAAGCCGCCCCGGTAGCTCTTGGAGAGGATCACCTTCTTGGACTTGACCTCGTAGAGGTTGTGGCGCAGGACCAACGCCGTCCCGGAGGGTTCCACCGAGGTGGAGAGGTAGAAGTCCACGCCGGCGCCCTTGAGCGCCTCGAAGTACTTCATCGGGTCGCCCCCGGAGGGGACGCCGCTCTCGATGAGGGTGAAGGCCTCCGAAGCGAGGAGGTCCTCCCGCAGGGTCTGGTTCCACAGCGGCTGGTCGGGAAGGGTGAGGAAGGAGAAGTTGAGCTTCGCGATCCCCGGGGTCCGCAGTTCCAGATAGAGGTCGTCCTGTTGGGCGGCGGAGGGCACCGCGGCCAGCAGGACGCTACTCAAACTTAAGATGAACGCCCAGTTTTTCATCGTTGTACTCGAAGGGGAGGGGGGGGAGCGGATTGGAGGAGAGGACCGCGCGCAGGGCGGCGCGGTCGAAGGCCGCCTCTCCCGAAGAGCGCTCCACATCGGCCTGCAGGATGCGCCCGCTCTTGGCCACGGTGAACCGGACGACGCACGAGGCGCCCGGCGTCGCGGGGGGGCGGTACCAGTTGGCGGAGAGGCGGTTCAGCATCTGGGACACATAGTAGTCGAAGGGGAAGTAGACGGCGTCGATGCCGGCCACCGAGGCACCCGGGACCGCCGCTCCGGCCGTCCCGGCCCCGTTGGAGGGGGCGGTTTCGGGGGAGGGGGTGGTCGGGAGCGCCGCCGTCGGCGCGGGAGCCGCGGCGGCTTTGGGGGCCGGCTTGGCGGAGGGCTTGGGGGGGGGAATCTTTTTTGTCGGCGCCGGCGCCGGCGCGGCCGGGGCGGGGGCTGTGGATGGGGGGGCCGGCTTGGAGCGTGGGAGCGGGGGGGCCACCCGGATGGTGATGGTCCTGCCGGGGTTGAAGGCGGCCTTGGGGCGGGCCAGCGGCCCCAGGGCCAGCAGGGCCACGGCCAGGACATGGACGCCGAGGGAGATGCCCGCCGTCCAGGGGGTGAAGAGGCGCTGTTCCACTATTTCTCCTCGCGGGTCACCAGGCCGATGGCCTCGGCCCCCGCCTCGTCCAAAACGTCGAGGACCCGCACCACGCTCCCGTACGGAACCCCCTCGTCGGCCCGCAGGTACACCGCCTGCCCCTTGCGCGCGGCCAGCCACGCGGGAAGGCGCCGCTTGAGCTCCAGGAGGGGCAGGGCCTGCTGGTCCATGTAGATCTGCCCCTCCTTGTTGATGGAGATGACGAGGGGCTGGGCCGGCTGGGCCGGGAGGGAGCCGGCCTGAGACGCGGGGATCTGCACCTGGATGCCGGAGAGGAGGAGGGGGGCGGTGATCATGAAGATGATGAGGAGGACCAGGATGACGTCCACCAGGGGCGTCACATTGATTTCGCCCATCTCGCGGTCGAATTCGCCGTTGAACGCCATGCGTCAGATGCCCCGCCGGGGCCTGGATTTCATTGGATCCTCCAGGTGAGGAGGTTCTCCACCTCGAGGATGAATTCGTCCTGCTCCTCCTTCACGGTGCGGAGGCGGTTCATGAAATGGTTGTAGCCGATGAGGGCGGGGATGGCCGCCCCCAGGCCGGCGGCGGTGTTGATGAGGGCCTCGGAGATCCCCGGGGCCACGGTGGCCAGGTTGGCGCTGCCGGCGATGCCGATCTGCCGGAAGGCGTTCATGATCCCCCAGACGGTCCCGAAAAGGCCGATGAAGGGGGTGGCGGAGGCGGTGGTGGCCAGGAAGGGGAGGCCGGTCCGCATCTCCCGCAGGGCGCGCATCCCGGTGCGCTCCAGTTCGCGGCGCAGGTTGTCGGGGTGGAGGATGCGGTGGTTGACGGGGTCGGCGTGGAACTGCCGCTCCAGTTCCGCGAAGGCGGCCAGGAACATGGTGGAGAGGGTGGAGCCCTTGAAGCGCAGGGCCTGGTCCCGGATGTCGAAGAGGCGCTCGCATTTGCGGAAGCGTTCCTGGAAGCGGCGGTTGAGGGCCCGGGCGCGCCTGATCTGGACGGCCTTGGCGGCCATCACCATCCACGAGAGGATGGAAAACCCCAGGAGGATGGCCAGGACGAGTTTCCCGAGAAATCCCGTCTCGTGCCAGAAGATCTGCCAGACTTGACTCATAGCCGCTTACCATATCATACGAACCTCGAAGGGTCAACAATGAGCCCGGGTGCCGGGGAAAAAAAAGCGTCCCCGCCCGGGGGCGGGGACGCGGTTGAACGGTTCGGGGAGGGGGCTATTGGACCGTGAGGTCGCTGCGGCGGTTCTGCTTGCGCCCCTCGTTGGTCTTGTTGTCGAACTTGGGGGCGCTCTCGCCGAGGCCCTCGGTGATGATGCGGCCGGCATCGACCCCCTTCTTCACCAGGTAGGCCTTGGCCGCTTCGGCCCGCCTGAGGGAGAGCTTCATGTTGTGATTCTCCGACCCCAGACTGCAGGTGTTGCCGGTGATGTGCAGTTTGGCGGCGGTGTACTGGGCCAGGAAGGCGGCGGTTTCGTCCAGGACCGGCCCGGCGTCCTTGCGGATGGCGGCCTGGTTGAGGTTGTAGAAGATCGCTTTCTCGCCGAACAGCGCGAGATAGACGTCGCCGGCCACGGTCGGGTCGCTCTTGTAGGTGAGGACCTCCTCGCCGTCCAGGAAGCCGTCGCCGTCGGTATCGGCCTTCAGCGGGTCGGTCTTGTAGACGAAGATCTCGTCGTAGTCGGAGAGGCCGTCGCCGTCGGTGTCGGCCTTCAGCGGGTCGGTGCCGTACTTGGTCACCTCGTCGAAGTCGGTCAGCTTGTCGCCGTCGGTGTCGGGGTTGTTGATGTCCGTCCCCAGCTCCATCTCGCGGCCGTCCACCAGGCCGTCGCCGTCGGTGTCCTTGTCACAGCCGTCGGCCTTGACGGGGTAGCCCTTGAGGGTGGCGGGGCACGCGTCGTTGTAGTTGATGACCCCGTCGCCGTCGCCGTCGTCCTTGTAGTCGGGGACGCCGTTGCCGTCCTCGTCAAGGGGGCAGCCCCGGGTGTCCACCACCATCTTCCAGACGGGGGAGGAGGGGGGCGTGTTCCAGCAGTAGTCGAGCGAGTCGCGGACGCCGTCCTCGTCGAGGTCGGGGGTCAGTTCCACCACCACCTCGGGGCGGTCCGTTCCGCCGAATTGCAGGGTCAGGCCCAGCGTGTAGGCTAAATTCTGCTTGAAATAGTCGTTGCCGGAGAAGACCTCGCGCAGGTCGACGCGCAGGCCCACGAGGCGGGAGAGGGAGTATTTCAACCCCGCGCCCACTTCGAAGAGGTAGTCGTCATCGTCCATCAGCGAGACCTGGCCGGCGCCCACCAGCACGAAGGGGACCAACTTGTGTTCGGGACGGAAATGCCACAGGCCGCGCAGGCCGTAGAGGTCGCCGTCCTCTCCCTTGGCGGCCAGCTTGCTCCAACTGGCCTCCAGGGTGAACCGGTCGCCCATCATGTAACCCAGATTGATGCCCCACAGACTGCCGCCCGGAAGGGCATCTCCGCTGAGATTGGCGAAATCCCCGATGAAGGGCTCGATCTCGAACGCGCCCTTGCGTTCCTGCGCCATGCCGGCGAAGGGCAACGCAAGGAGAACCAGCAAAACGACCCAATGGATTTTCCTCATAGCTCCGCTCCTTCGATCTTAAGAGTGTAATGCGATGCCCGTATAGTTTATGCTCAAATCCTCCGGGTGTCAAGCGCGTCAGGGTTGGAACCGGAGAGGGGTTGATTATCGTGTAATTTTCGCTTATACTTTCCTTGAATATGCCGCACCGCCGAGCGAAGGTTCAAGTTCCAGGGTTCATGTTTCAAGTTAAATATTGCCGGGGAGGGTTCCGGCCGGCCGGACTGCACGGCGAAAATGGATCCATGCGCACGCTGAGGAGGGGTTGATTGACGGCCATCGCCTGCCTGGATCTCGACGCCTTCTTCGTCTCCGTGGAGCGGGCCAGGGATCCTTCACTCAGAGGAAAGCCCGTCGTCGTGGGGGGCGATCCCATGCGCGGCCGCGGCGTGGTCACCTGCGCCTCCTACGAGGCCCGGGCGTACGGCGTTCACTCGGCCATGCCCGCGGCCAAGGCCAGGCGCCTCTGCCCGCACGCCGTCTTCCTCCGGGGCGATTTCGAGGCCTACCGGACGGCCTCCCGCCGCGTCCGGGCCTTCGTGGAAGCCGCCGCCCCCTCGGTGGAGCAGGCCTCCATCGATGAATTCTTCTTCTCTTTCAAGGGGTGCGAACGGCTCTACCGCGGCGACTTCTTCGGGGTCCTCTACCGTCTGCGCGCCGCCATCCGCCGCGAGGTGGGGATCACCGCCTCCGCGGGGCTGGCCTCCACCCGCACCACGGCCAAGATCCTCTCCAACCTCGCCAAGCCCGACGGCCAGATGGCGGCTCTGCCGGGGGGGGAGGCGTCCCTCCTGGCCCCCCTGCCGGTGGAGGCCATCCCCGGCGTGGGGCCGCGGGTAAAGGAGAAATTGAATGCCCTGGGGCTGGCCACGGTGGGGGACCTCCAGCGGATCCCCCCCGCCCTCCTCCAGGCCGCCCTGGGCCCCTGGGGCGCCGTCCTCCACGCGAAGGCGCTGGGTGAAGGCGGGGACCCCAGGGGGGAGGCCGTCACCCCCCCGACGCGGGTCAAGAGCATCTCGGCCGAGGAGACGCTGGAGACCGACACCACCGATTTGAAACGCCTCGACGCCGTCCTCTTCTGGCTGGTCCAGAAGGTGGCCTTCAGGGCCCGGCAGAAGGGGCTGTGGGGGCGCACGCTGACCGTTAAGATCCGCTACGCCGACTTCTCCACCGTCAGCGCGGCCCGCACCTTCGCCGCCCCCACGGCCTCCTACACGCTCCTTGAAGCCGCGGCCCTCGACCTTTTCCGCGCCCTCTACGCGCGGCGGGTGCGCCTGCGGCTCCTCGGCGCCGAGCTCTCCCGCCTGGAGCCCGACCCGCGCCAGCTCGCACTCGATTTCTTCGGGGACCGGAAGGGCGAGATCCTCTCCCGCGCCGTGGACACGGTGCGGGAGAAGCACGGGCTCTACGCCATCACGGTGGGGGCGGGGGAGGCGAGGAAGCGTAGGGCGTAGCGGCGTAAAAGCGCAAATGCGCAACGGCGCATTCCCCCGCCCGATGGAGCGCAGTGGCGGAGCGCATCGAGGTGTAGGGGCGGACCCATGCGTCCGCCCAGTGTTCTATGGACACGGCAAACCGTGCCCGAAGTTATAGGACAATAATATGGAATAAATTCTATCAATAGTGGTATTATTAATGATGTATGCTGCACGATTAAAATGACTTAATTAAGTATTAGCGAGGACATGTATGAGGACATATGAAAAGACACATCCCTGGATAAAATTTGGATTTGATCTTCATGAGGCTGAACCAAGATTGTGGCTCCTGCTTGGCGAAGCGGCATCCAAATGTGAGCACATTGCCGGGGTGCCTCTCCGTCCTTCAACTGCCCAGATGCTGCACCGCCTTTACTTGGCCAAAGGTGCGCTCGCGACTACTGCCATCGAGGGCAACACTCTATCGGAGAGTGAGGTCCTGCAGCACTTGGACGGCACATTGAAATTGCCGCCCTCAAAAGAATATCTTGGCCAAGAAATTGACAATATCGTAGCCGCCTGTAATCTCATCGCCAATAGATTAAAGGGGGGGGACGATGCGCTGACGTTCGATCGCATTCTAGAGTTCAATAAAATGGTTTTGGAGAAGCTCGCTTTGGAAGATGGGGTAGTGCCGGGCGAAATTCGGAGGCATTCTGTTGTTGTGGGCAGTGTGTACCGCGGAGCTCCTCCGGAAGACTGCCTGTTCCTGACAGAACGGCTAACTGAATGGTTAAGCGGACCGGATTTTCATCCAAGAGCTGGCTTTGAAATAGCCTCTGCAATTCTAAAGGCTGTGGTGGCTCATGTATATTTGGCTTGGATTCATCCATTCGGAGACGGGAACGGCCGTACCGCCCGCCTGGCGGAATTACAAATACTGCTTGCCGCCGGTGTTCCCACCCCTGCCGCCCATCTGCTGAGCAACCACTACAATCAGACGCGGAGTGAGTATTACAGGCAACTGGACTTGGCCTCAAAATCCGGTGGAGACATCCTGCCTTTCCTCGATTACGCCGTACAAGGTTTAGTGGATGGCCTCCGCGAGCAAGTTGAAATGATTCTGGTACAGGTGTGGGATGTAACCTGGAGAAATTTTGTGCATGAACATTTTAAAGACAAAACCAGTAACACTGAAAGCCGACAAAAGCATTTAGCATTGGATCTAAGCACGAATGTAAAGGCGGTGCCGGCCAGCAAGATTCCTGATCTAACGCCGCGTCTGGCCCGGGCATACGCGAATAAAACCACGAAAACCGTGCAACGGGATATCGGCGTATTGGAAAAGATGGACCTTGTGGAGCGCACGCACGAAGGCATACGCGCCAAACGCGAAATGATTCTTTCTTTCCTGCCATGGAAGAAGCAAAATAGGGCGTAGGGGCGGGCCCACGCGTCCGCCCGGAAATGTAGGGGCACGGCATGCCGTGCCCGGGAGCGCAAGGACTAAAATGGTGATGATATCCTACAGAGTCCTCCAAGACTGACATGCAACCTCCTATGGGGTATCATATCTCAATGAGCAGTCAGGTGAAATCTGCGACAACCATGGACGCATTGATCCAATGATGATGGAGGATGTATGCCTTATTCAATAAACGGGGTGGGGACGAGCTTTTATGGAGAAAGTAATTATCGTCACGAGGACACGAGCATTACGGGCGATAAGGAAATCTCATTTGTGACGACCGAATGGGTGATAGTCCTGTGGATACCGCTTATTCCCATCAGGTCCCGCCGAGTGATAAAGGGTTTTCATGAGGGGTTCCCATTTCCCTTTGGAACTACGCACTACTATGATCTTGGAAGAGCTCCTTTTGCATGGAATAAGATCGGCCAGACATATCTAATAATTTTGGGCGTTGCGGTTGGCGTTGCGCTACTATGGTCGGCCGGTGAGGCCATGCGGTCTTAGCAACCGAAAAGGAGAATATATGACTACGGAAATTAGGATTGGAATGGGACCTGATGGGAAGCCCTTCATCTGGGATGACTTTGGGGAAGTCAAATGCCCCAAATGTGGGGCAGTGAAATGCCGCACCCTGAAATCTCAACCCAACCCGCTATCCAGCGCACAGCCAAGCTGGGCGCGGCATTGCAAGACCTGCGGGTATTCTGAAAATTGGGACGACTTAGCCAGCAGTCTCGACTATTAGAGATGCTTCCTATTTGTCCGTATGAAGTGATCCTACGTGGCGTTCTTTGAGTTGATCCGATGAAAGGAAGCAAACCATGAAGAAATGCTCCTTCTGTACAGAAGAGATTCAGGATGATGCGATCAAATGCCGCTTCTGCGGGGAATGGCTAAACAAGCCTTCCCAAGATGGCCCAGCCCAACAAACAGAGCCCACAAAAACTGCAGGGAGCATTTGGACAAAAGAACAAAAGGCTTTAGCCGTGGCAGGAGCGGCGTTGATATTGCTTAATATCGTTTTTGTCGGCATTCTGCAGCAGATGGCAGAGCCGCGCCATGCCAATTATCATCCGACCACTATATTGGGAGATGGATTGGGACATAGCGCGTTGTATTTCGGAATATCGGCCTTGCTATCGGCCTACTACAAATGGGTCGGTAAGCGCCCATTCCCCTATGCTTTCTTTTTAATCTTTGGAACCATCACTAATTTTGCTATGGCCTTTCGGGGGGGTATGCGATGAAAAAATGCCCGTTCTGTTCAGAAGAAATTCAGGACACAGCAATCAAGTGCCGCTTTTGTGGTGAATGGTTGAATAAGCCTGATGCCGCAATAGATAATCAGGCCAAAGCGGGACAGGAAGGCGCACCGCCAATTTACGATACCGTGCAAGAGGCTCAATGCGAAACTCCTCCAACAAAAATAATCACCGAAAAGACAAAGGCTCCGCCGGCTATTAAGCGTTCTTGGTTCAAGCCAGCGCCATCAAGGGATGTCCTTGATCCAAGTCCGGGATATGGATGGGGATGGTTCATAATCCTTGCCATCATGTCTAATGTGGTGATGAGAATTAAGCATCCTCCGATTGACCATTCAGAGTTGAAGGCCGCAGTAATTCTTCTGTTTTACACCTTCTCTCCCTTTTGGGTACCGTTCCTTTACCTGAGAATTAGGAAAGAATTTATTGACAGGCGCACCTTCGGGAGGAATCATTGGGGGGCATCAACAAGCGCCGGGATCATGTCTATTATTGGCTGGCTGATCTATTTTTGGGCTGCTTATATATTCGTTAGCATTTTGTTTGGATAAAGAGATGAATCACGCATAATCGCCTTCCTGAATCAAAAAGGAGGGACGGGCAAGTCCACCCTGGCGTAAAACCTAGCAGCCAACCATAACTGCTCTTGCGCTGCATTTACAACCAGAGCCGTGTAAGATGTTATGGTGTGTGACCATGGTGATTAGCATCCGCATGAAGAAGAAATAGGAGGATTGGCTATGGATAACAAAACTATTGAGACTGCAGGTTCACAATGGGTTAACTTAGCTACAGTTTTGAGTGCATTATTTGGAGGAGGCGTTATTACATGGATTTTCGATATAATAAGAACTTCAAAAAAAAATAAAGTATTGAGAAATCTATTAGCCTTTGAAATAACTAGGAACATTGATATTATGGATACAGATCATATGCGAGAGCATGCATGGATACCTCAAAAAATGTGGTCCACTTTTTATGATGCTAATCCCACCGCGATAATGGCTTTTAAGGATAAAAACAAGGCAAAGAAGATTGTCCAATTCTATCAAGAGATGGAAAACCTGAGAATGCTTGACGAACAAACGTGGAATGAATTAAGGAGTATTGAAGAACAAAACCGATTTTTTGAAGTCCAAGATAAAGGAACTCATATAAGTCGGAAGACTGAGTTGGATAGGGAAGGAACAGGCCGTCCAAAGGCAAAAATCCGCGAAGAGATGATTAAATTAGGCCGAGAAATCATTCAAGATAGAGATTAGTTTAGGTGGAGATAATACCTCGCCAGGACTTGATCCCGACCGAAGGTCGGGACAGGCCCCCTCGTCTCGTCCCCTCGGTGCCTGAACCTGCATCGCACGCGACCATGTCCCCGATTCAATCAAGCGGTTTCGGGCGGCCCTTTTGGAGCCGTGAGCGGGTGGAGCGCACGGTGGAGACCTTGTGAACGATAGGCTCAGACCACAGGTTGGTGATTATTCCAATTGCAGTTAATAGCAATCATCCGCCCATTTTGATGTTTTCGCGCAGCCCTAACTTTTGCTCGGCGGCAAATCCTTCGTTGATGGCGCCGATGTGCAACATCTCGTCTACCGCCGCATCGAAAATGCGGAGCAGATCTTCTCCTCCCTTTAATGGGTTGAGAACTCCTCGGTAAATGTGGAACCGGCCGCTCTCGGCAAGGTCGCCTGAAATGTTGGCGATCATCGAATAAACGGCCTGTTGAGGTGACAGGCCGTTTCTGATATTGGCGGCCGTCGCGTCGGGCTGGGCAAGTACCTCCTGCTCGATACGGTTCTTCACCAATTCGAATACCGGATAGTTGGGTCTGAATCTCTGGTCGGCTTCGTCAAGGACGCCAAGGAAGGCCTTGACTTCCTTGGACGCGAACAAGCGTTTGTGAGCTACCATCGCCCTCAGGCCACGGATTATATCAATTGCAGTTGATACTATTATGCCCGGGCGGCGGATTATATCAATTGCAGTTAATACTAATACAACCGGGGCAAGGAAAACTCCCGTAATCGCCCGAGGGCGATAAATTGGCCACAAAAATAATAAAAATAATATTGCGAATGTACGGCCTTCCTTCTTCCAGAGGTATTGAGGACGCTCGTGCGGATAGAGAAGGACATCGCTAAATACTGCCCATCCCCCGATTAATAGATAGAGTATTGCGGCACCAATGATGTATTGCATATATCCCCCCGCTAGTATTATATCTTATGTACCTGCAGTGGGACAAGACGGATTGGCAGTTGGGTTGCCTTTGCGCTATTGATTGGCGGAGTAGGATGGATTTTTAATGCTGTATTCAATGCCCTCTATTAGGGAGGGAATTGAGGAGGGAATTAGGGACACCTATTTCTGCATTGCTTATCTAAATACATCGCCAGGACTTGATCCCGATCGCAGATCGGGACAGGCCCCATCGTCTCGTTCCCCCGGCGCCTGAACCTGCGCCGTCCGCGACCATATCCCCGATTCAATCAAGCGGTTTCGGGCGGCCCATGGGGCGCCGTAAGCGGGTGGAGAGCACGGGAAAAAAGGTGATGGAGGGGTGGGCATTTTCTCGGGCGGTCAGCCCGCTCCGGCCGCGGATGAACATCCGCCCGCCCGGAACCGCACCAAGAAAGGGGAAATGCCCCCGGCTTGACTTGAACAAGCGACCAATTGATTATGAGTCAACTGCTCTGACCAACTGAGCTACGGGGGCGGGGAGAAATAAATTATAGCATGCGCGGTATTGATACAAATATGGGCAAAAAGATATCGAAAGAGAGCCTGATCGAGGACCTGGTCAAGGAGCACCCCACGACGGTCAAGGTCTTCACCCGCCACAAACTCCCCTGCATCGTCTGCGGGGAGCCCCTGTGGGGCACCGTGGGGGAGAACGCCGAGCGCTACGGGGCGGACCTGGAAGCGCTTCTGCGGGATCTGCAGGCGGAGGCGGATGCTTCACGGTAAGGCGGAAGGAAGAAGGATGAAGGCAGTAGAAAAGCCGTTGACATTGGAATAGACATCAGGATCGGCAACCATTGGCTTCAGGTGACGGTGGAAGCCGCGCGTGACCCACACGATGGCCGGACCATCTCAATGGAGCAGGGTACGGCATGCGGTGCCCCTACCGACTGGTCTTGTTGCTTTTCCCATCTGCCAACTGCCTACTACCGGGCGGGTGGCGGGGCCTACGCGTGCCCCTCGCAGCCGCACTCTTCGCAATGGTGGATGGCCCCTTCGCGATCGAGAAGAGCGAACTTGACCTCCAGGCCCAGACCGTAGCCGCCGAGGCCGTTGGAGGCGACCACCCGGTGGCAGGGGATGACGAGGGCCACGGGATTGCGCGCCATGTACTGCCCCGCCGCGCGGGCGGCCGCCGGGCGGCCCGCGGCGGCGGCGAGGTCCTTGTACGTGACGACCCCGCCGCGGGGGATCCGTGCGCACGCGGCGTAGACCTTCCGCCCGAAGGGGGAAAGGGAGGCCGGGAGGTGTACCGGGACGGTGAAGGCCTTGAGTTTCCCGGCGAAATAGGCCTTCAGCTCGCGCTCGGCCTTGACCAGGTGGGGAGATTTCCCCACGGCGCTCCCCGGCTTGATCTTTTTGGACTTGGAGAACGATAGCCCCACGAGGCCGTGGGGGCTGGCGGCCAGGATGAGGTTTCCAACCGGGGAGGGGGAGGGGACAACCCGGAAGGCCAGGGTTTCGGGGACGACGGGTTTGAAAAGGATCTTGGTCGGCATGATGGTATTATGCTCCCATGCGCGTCCCAAGGCAAATCCCGTTCCTCCTGGCGCTGCTCCTGGCCGTTCCGTCGGGGGCCGATTCACTCATCCTCTTCATCGGGGACGGGATGGGGCTGGAGCACATGAAACTGGCCCAGGACGCCGCCGGGGCCCCTTGGACGGGGTTTCCCCACTTCGCCGCGGTGGACCCCTCCTCCCTTTGCGGCATCCCCGATTCGCCCGCCTCGGGGACCGCCATCGCCACGGGGCACCGCACCGCCAACCGCCGGATCGGGATGCTGGAGGACGGCCGGGCGGCCGCCTCGCTCGCCGAGAGGGCGCGGGGGATGGGCTTCGCGGTCGGCATCGTCACCAACGACCTCCTGACGGGGGCCACGCCGGCCGCCTTTTACGCCCATTGGGGCGACCGCAGGGACCACAAGGCCATCGCGGCATTCCTGTTCCGGAGCGGCCTGGACCTCTTCATCGGGGGAGGCGGGCGCCACCTCCCGCGGAGGGAGGCGAGGCGGGCCGGCTACGATTACCGCACCTCGCTCGGCCCCCCCCTGGGGCCGAAGGCGCTGGTCGTTCTCGACGGCGGGGAGATGCCCTTTCTGATGGATGATCCCGTGAATGGCCGCCTTCTCCCCGCGGTCCAGGCGGCCCTGGACCGCCTCTGGGGCGACGGCCGCCCCTTCTTCCTGATGGTCGAGAGCGCCCTCATCGACCATGCCTCCCACGACAACGACGCCGCGCGGCTGGAGGTGGAGATGCGGGGAAACGTCCGGACGATTCTGAGCTACCTCCAGGAATGGGTGGGGCGCCATCCGGAGACGGCCCTCGTGGCCACCGCCGACCACGAATGCGGGGGGTTCGACGCTGGGGCCCGCGCCTTCACGGACGACCATCACACCGCCGAGCCGGTGGCGGTCCTCTCCACCCGTCCCCTCTCCGGGGAAATGGTCCAGCAGTGGGAGTTGCACGGATGCCTGCTGGAGATCCTGAGGGCCCGGACGCCGCGCTGAAAGACCCCGCTTCGGTGAACCTGGCGCCGTAATGCCTGGGCGTAACGGGTATAATAGGCAACCGATGTGGCACACCTTGAAGTACGAGGGGGGGGCGCTTTCGCTCCTCAACCAACTCCTCCTCCCCGAGCGGGAGGAGTACGTCCTCTGCCGGACGGCGGGGGAGGTGTGCCGCTGCATCCGCACCATGGTCGTCCGCGGCGCCCCGGCCATCGGCGTTTCGGCCGCCTACGGGGTGGTCCTGGGGGCCCTGGAGGGGCTCTCGGAGGAGGGGGTTTTCAATCCTCTGGCCGCCACCCGCCCCACGGCGGTCAACCTCTTCTGGGCCCTCGAGCGGATGCGCCGGGTATGGAAGGACGCCGGGGCCGACCCCGCCCGGCTGGAGGCCGAAGCGCGGGCGATTGAAGCGGAGGACCTGGCCGCCTGCCGCTCCATCGGCCGGCGCGGGGCGGACCTCCTCGCCGGGAAACGGACCGTATTGACCATCTGCAACGCCGGGGCCCTGGCCACCTCGGGCTACGGCACGGCCCTCGGGGTCGTCCGCGCGTGCTTCGAGCGGGACCCGCGGGTGCGGGTCTACGCCCTCGAGACCCGGCCCTACCTGCAGGGGGCCCGCCTCACCGCCTGGGAGCTTCGGCAGGACGGCATCCCCGTCACCCTCCTGACCGACGGCATGGCCGGCTGGGCGCTGAAGGCGCTCGGCATCGACGCGGTGGTGACGGGGGCCGACCGCATCGCCGCCAACGGCGACACCGCCAACAAGATCGGCACCTATCAACTGGCCGTCCTGGCCCGTCACCACGGCGTACCCCTCTATGTCGCCGCCCCCACCTCCACCCTGGACCCCTCCCTGCCGGACGGGGGCGCCATCCCCATCGAGGAGCGCGCCTCCGACGAGGTGACGATCCTGGCGGGGCGCCGACTGGCCCCTCAGGGGGTCCCCGCGCGGCACCCCGCCTTCGATGTCACCCCGTTCGGTCTCATCACCGGCATCATCACGGAGCAAGGGATCTTCGACCCCCATGGGCATCCTCGGCATTGAGACCTCCTGCGACGAGACCAGCGTGGCCTTCGTGGAGGAGGGGCGCGTGGTCCGCCAACTGATCGCCTCCCAGGTGGAGGCGCACCGCCCCTACCACGGCGTCGTCCCCGAGCTGGCCTCGCGGCACCACCTCCAGAACCTCCCCGTTCTGATGCGGGAACTCGGGCGCGCCGTGGACCTGCGGAAGGTGGAGGCGGTGGCCGTGACGCAGGGGCCGGGTCTGGTGGGGGCCCTCCTCGTGGGGGTGGCCTTCGCCAAGGGCTTTGCCGCCGCCCGGCGCCTGCCCCTGGTCCCCGTCAACCACATCGAGGCCCACCTCTACTCGCCCTTCATCGGCCGGTCCGTGCCGGCCGATTTCCTGGGGCTGGTGGTCTCCGGGAGCCACGCCTCCCTCTACCGGGTCCGCCGCGGCCGTCTCCAGCGCCTGGCCCGCACCCGCGACGACGCCCCCGGCGAGGCCTACGACAAGGTGGCGAAATTGTTCGGCCTCCCCTATCCCGGGGGACCCGAAATAGACCGGCTCTACCCGCAGGGGGACCCCGGGGCCTTCGACCTCCCCCTTCCCAAGATGAGCGACGGTTCGCTCGACCTCTCCTTTTCCGGCCTGAAATCCCACATCGCCTACCGGTTCCACAAGGGCTTCCGCCCCCGCCGCCGGGGGCGCCTCACCCCCCAGGCGCTGGACCTGCTGGCCTCCTTCCAGTCGGCCGTCGTGCGGCACCTTCTGCATCGCGTGGAGGCCCTCCACCGGCTCCATCCCGTCCGCCACCTCTCGGTCTCCGGCGGTGTGGCCGCCAACGCCCATCTGCGCGAGCGGACCCTGGCATGGGCCTCCGGGCGCGGGGTCGAGGCCCATTTCCCGCCGACCGATTACATCACGGACAACGCCGGCATGGTGGCCCACCTGGCCTGGCGGCGCGGCAAGGCCCGCCCGCCGGCGGAGGTGGACGCCGATCCCGGCCTGGAACTGAACTAAGAGGAACAGCATGGACCCCGCCAAGATCCGGAATTTCTCCATCATCGCCCACATTGACCACGGCAAGAGCACCCTGGCCGACCGCATCCTCGAACTTACCGGGGCCGTGGCCAAGCGGGACATGATGGAACAACTGTTGGACAACCTGCAGGTGGAGAGGGAGCGCGGCATCACCGTCAAGGCGCGCTCGGTGGCCCTCACATGGAAGGGGCACACCTTCAACCTCATCGACACCCCCGGCCACGTGGATTTCTCCTACGAGGTCTCCCGCTCGCTGGCGGCCTGCGAGGGGGCCCTCCTGGTCGTGGACGCCACGCAGGGGGTGGAGGCCCAGACGCTCTCCAACGCCTACCTGGCCATCAACAACGACCTCGCCATCATCCCCGTCATCAACAAGATCGACCTGCCGGGCGCCGAGGTGGAGCGGGTGAAGGAGCAGATCGAAGCCGTGGTGGGGATCCCCGCCGCCGACGCCCTCGAGGTCTCCGCCAAGTCGGGCCTGGGGGTGGAGGCGCTCCTCGACGCCGTCATCGAGCGCATCCCGGCCCCGAAGGGGGGGCCCGGGGAGCCGGCCCGCGCCCTCATCTTCGACTCCTGGTACGACCCCTATCGCGGCGTGGCCATGCTGGTGCGGGTGATGAACGGCGCCCTGCGCAAGGGGATGAAGGCGAAGTTCTTCTCGGCGCACGAGGTGGAAGAGGTGGAACGGCTCGGCATCTTCACCCCCCGCGAGGAGGAGGTGGAGGTCCTCGGGGCCGGGGAGGTGGGGTTCGTCAACGCGGGGCTCAAGGAGATCGGCCTGGCCAAGGTGGGCGACACCATCACCGACGCCGACGCCCCCGCCGCCGAGGCGCTCCCCGGCTTCGAGGAGATGAAGCCCATGGTCTTCGCCGGCTTCTATCCCACCGACACGGAGGAGTACGAGAAACTGCGCACCTCCCTCGAGAAGCTCCATCTCAACGACGCCTCGTTCCACTATGTCCCGGAGTCCTCCACCGCCCTCGGCTTCGGGTTCCGGTGCGGCTTTCTGGGGCTCCTCCACATGGAGATCATCCAGGAGCGCCTCGAAAACGAGTTCGACGCCTCCCTCATCACCACCGCCCCCAGCGTCGAGTACCGGGTGTACCTCACCCCCGACCGGCACGAACTGATCTCCAACCCCTCCCTCATCCCCGACGAGCAGAAACTCCACAAGATCGAGGAGCCCTTCATGGACGTCACCCTCTTCACCCCGGCCGAGTTCGTGGGGGATATCCTCAAACTGTGCCAGACGCGGCGGGGCGAGCAGAAGAAGATGGAGTTCCTCCCCAACCAGAAGGTGCTCCTGGTCTACCGCCTTCCCCTGGCGGAGATCATCATGGATTTCTACGACCGGCTCAAGACCCTCTCCCGCGGATACGCCTCCATGGACTATTCCCTCGCGGGGTTCGAGGGGTCGCAGTTGATCAAGCTCAACATCCTGGTCAACGACCAGCCGGTGGACGCCTTCTCCACTATCGTCCACCGCGACCGGGCCTACACCAAGGGGCGCAAGATCCTGGAGAAACTGCGCAAGAACATCCCGCGGCAGATGTTCGAGGTGATCCTGCAGGCGGCCGTGGGGAGCCGCATCATCGCGCGGGACCGCATCGCCCCCATGCGCAAGAACGTCCTGGCCAAGTGCTACGGCGGCGACATCACCCGCAAGCGCAAACTCCTCGAGAAGCAGAAGGAGGGGAAGAAGCGCATGAAGCAGTTGGGGCGGGTCGAGATCCCCCAGGAGGCCTTCCTGGGGGTGCTCAAGATCGATGATGATTAGCGCAGTGCGAAGCGGAGTAGAAGCGCAGTGGCGCTGAAAAGCAATGCCGCAATGGGAAGAAAACCTGTTCTTGATGGATCGGTCAAAAGCCGCTCCGTCCGGCCGTCACGAAGTGCGCGCCGGTCGGGGCGGGGATGGAATCCCGAGGATTCTCTTGGGACAGGAGAGGGGCCGCCCTCTCCCGTCCGGGAAAAAGTCGCATTTCGGACTTGTGGCCGGATCCTCTTCTTGAGCGAATAACCGCATAGCGCACTACGCGCTGCGCAATGCGTCCTACGGGGTGGGCGGGGGCCACGGCCGCTTTGACATTCCCCCGCTCAATGGGTACAATATCGGATGGAGGTGCGTATGAAACGAACCGGCGCCATGAATTTCGGTTGCATCATCGGAACCCTGCTGATCGCCGCCGCGGCATACGCCGCCTGGCGGGTCATCCCCGTGAAGGTCAAGGCCGCGGAGTTCGAAAAGACCGTCGAGTCCCTTGCCCTCCAAGCGGCGGGCCAGGGAGCCGCCCTTTCCAACGAGCGGATCATCAAGTTGTTGGTGGAGAAGGCCGACGAGCTCGAACTGCCCGTCACGGAAAAACAGATCACCATCAAGCGCAGCGGCGGGTTCATCCGGGTGGAGGCGGAATACAGCGTTCCCGTGAACCTCTTCGGATACGAATACAACATGCGCTTCGCCCCCTATTACGAAAACCCGCTCTTCTGATCCCCTCCCGCGTCCCGCCTCCATGTCGGAAGAGCTCCTCTCCATCGGCCAGATCGGGAGCCGCCTCGGCATTCCCGTCACCACGCTCCGGTTCTTTGAGCGTGAATTTCCCACCCTCCTGCGGGCCCGCCGGACCGCGGGGGGGCACCGCCGCTACACCCAGGCCCACCTGGAGGCCTTCCGGTTCATCCAGGAGACCCGCCAGCGGATCCCGCTGAAAGAATTGAAGGCCCAGATGCCCGCCCCCGAGGACGCGCTGGCGGCGGTGGATGAGCGGTCGGGGCGCCTGCAGGAGGCCGTGGTGAAGTTGGACCAGCGGGTCCGCGACCTGGAGGAGGCCCTCAAGGGGATGGCCGGGCGCCTCCAGGCCGTCGAGGAGAAAACCCAGACGAAGAAGAAGTGGTTTAAATAATCAGCGGACCACGGACCACGGACAAAAAAGGCCTTCCCGGGCGGGAAGGCCTTTTGACATTTGATTGGAACGGGAGGTTACGGGGCGGGCTCCGGGGCCGGCTGGTCGGCGGCCGGGGCCTCGGCGGGCTGTCCCTGCGGCGTCGCGGGGGCGGCCGGGGCTTCCTGTTGGACGGCGGCCGGGGCGGCCTTCATGACCGAGGACTCCTGACTGCGCCGCTGGAAGATGCCCAAAAAGACGCTGGTCATGATGAAAATGACGAACCCGGCGGTGGTCAGCTTGTGAAGGAGGGTGACCGTGCCGCGCGCACCGAAGACGGTCTGGGTCCCGCCGCCGCCGAAAGCGCCGGCCAGGTCGGCCCCCTTGCCCTGCTGAAGCAGGACCACGCCGATGAGGAAGAGACAGGCGACGATGTGGATCAAGGTGACGAAGGCGATCATGGGTGCTCGGAACCTCCTTTTGCTTTCAACGACTCGGCCACCATGGCCTGGAACTTCCCGGAGTCCAGGGCCGCCCCCCCGATGAGGGCCCCGTCCACTTCCGGCAGGCGCATGATCTCCCCGATGTTGCCGGGATTGACGCTGCCGCCGTAGAGGACCGGGATGGGGCCATGAGCGGCCCGGATGAACCGGTGGACCTGCGCGATCTGCTCCGTGGTGGCCACGCGACCGGTGCCGATGGCCCATACGGGCTCGTACGCAAGGACGATATTCTGCCACAGATCGCGTAAATTTTCAAGGGGTTGCAGTTGCCGGGCCACCACGGCCTCGGTTTGCCCGGCCTCCCGCTCCTCCAGCCGTTCCCCCACGCACAAAATGACCTTCAACCCCTGTTTCAAGGCCCCTTCCAGCCGTTTGGCCACCAATTCGTCCGATTCGCCGAAGACATGGCGGCGCTCGGAGTGACCCAGGAGGGCCCATTCCACCTTCAAATCGGCCAGCATGGGGGCGGAAACCTCCCCCGTGAAGGCCCCGTGGGTCTCCCCGTGGCAGTTTTGGGAAGCCACCAGGATGGGGGTGGCCGCCACGGCCTCCACCACCGTCTCCAGGCAGGTGAAGGGGGGGGCCAGGAGGATGTGCTGGAGATCTCGGGAGGGAAGCCCCTCGATGACGGCCCGGCAGAACTCACGGGCCTCCTTCCGGTTTTTGTGCATCTTCCAGTTCGCGGCGATCAGGGGGAGTTTCATGCCTGCAACACCTCCAGTGCCGGCAGACTCTTGCCGGCGACGAATTCCAGCGACGCCCCGCCGCCGGTTGAAATGTGCTTCACCTTCGGGGCCATCCCCGACTGCTCGACGGCGGCGACGCTCTCGCCGCCCCCCACGATGGTGAAGCCCGGGCAGTCGGCCACCGCCTGGGCGATGCCGAAGGTGCCGGCGGCGAAGGCCTTCTGCTCGAAGACGCCCATGGGGCCGTTCCA
>DCUZ01000095.1 GCA_002327305.1 Holophagales bacterium UBA2201
TCTAAAAAGGCGGATGGGGACGCAGCGTGGAAGCATCCGCATGATGCGGCCGACCGGAGAGCCGGCCCCACCGGATCAGGCCTTGAAGATCTCGAACAGCGTCCGGGCGTCCTGGAGGAGGTCCTGCAGTTTTTCCTGGTCGGATTTCTTGACGGACTTGTAGGGGGTCTTCGCGAACAGGAAGGCGTCGCCGTTGCCCGACGCCTGGAGATGTTCGATGCCGAGAAGGCGGCCGCGGCGGCGGGAATCGAAATACTCCCGCAGGGTCGTCTCGTCGTCCCCGAAGACGAAATACTTCGCGTCGAATTCCGGCTGGTCGGGAAATGTCGCATGGGTGGCGGACTTGGAGGCGACCCAGGCGATGGCCCGGTTCGCCATCGTCGCCACAAAGCCGTCGCCCGGGGCCTTGGCGGCCAGGGAGAAACGGGGGAGGGCCAGGTCCGTGGAAACCACCATCGCCTGGTCCCGCTCCAGCTTGGTCGATTTGCCGGAGCCGCTGCGCAGATCGAACAGGAACAGCTCGTAGCCCCAATCCGACTTGCGCCAGGGCTCGCGCACCTGGTGGCTGGCGGACCAGTGCATGTGCACGGTGCGCATCCGCTCGGTCAAGGGCTCGGCCGACTCGGGGGCCTCGACGAAGCCGAGGTCCGACCGCGTCTGTTTCCTTTCCGCCGTGCTGCGTTTGGCGGCCCGGATGATGGCGGCAAGGCCGGCGGCGAACCCGCCGATGATGATGGCCAGAACGATGAGGCCCAAATAGGGGGAATCGGTCATGGAACACCTCCGACGAACGATGGCTTGCCGGTATTTTAACCCGAGACCGGCGGGTGTGACCCATCGAGATCTCTTCGGCGCACGACCCGGGATCTCCCAAGTTCGATGAAAGCGGCGAAAACCCGGAACCGGCCCGGTTTCGGAGGTGTGGCGGAGAAACCATTGCCTGCTCCCATCCCGCATGGCCCCGGCTCCCGCGCTTCGACGGCCCGATACCCCCACCCTTGACGAATGTCGCTTCCCTCGTCCCTCATTCGGGGTAAAATAGAGTTGCAAGGGAGACCGGAACATGGACGCAAGCGGGAAGTCGCCGGGGACCTGCCCCATCACGACCGGCCGAAGGCCCGGTCCGGGCCGAGGGTGCGGCCCCGGAGAGAGAACCCATGCCTGAATTGAACATCGAGGAACTGCGGAAGGTCCATGAGATCGCCACCAACCTGGTCTCGGTGGTCAAGAGCGCCCGCCTCTACCAGCCCGGGCACAAATCGGTGCGGGAGATGCTGGAGCGCACCCACCGGATGCTGGCCGCCTTCGTGGACGACTACATCGCCCTCGAACTGGAGATCGACGCCTCGGGGATGAAGTGGGAGGGGAAGTCCCTGATACGCGGGGGGGACCGCGAGTTCGACTTCCTCTTCCGTTTTTACCGCGACGGCGTGCGGCAGATCACCTTCGTCCAGGGCATCCCCATCGCCGAACTGGAGGCCTTCCTGGGACTGCTCCTGCAGGAGTGCACGCCCGACCAGGACCTGGCCACCCTCGCCTGGCGGCGCGATTTCCTCTACATCCAGTTCGCCGTCGTGGAGGCGTTCCACCGCATCCTCCAGGAGGATTCGGACGAAGAGAAGAAGGCCCTGTTGCGGGAGGTGGACGCCTGGACGGCCTTGGCCCGGGGGGACCGGCTGGCCCCCCCGCCGGAGGGGCGGCCGCCGGCCGAGGCGGTGGAGGAGATCATCCCGCCGCCGGCCTTCGAGCCGAGGGAGCGGAATGGGAACCCCCCCCTGGACGCGGCGCGGGAGCGGGCGGTGGAGGAGGTGATCCGGCGGCTCCTGGCGGCCCTCGAATCGCCGCAGGAGCGGACCGTCCAGGAGGCCACCCGCAACCTGAAGTCGCTGGCGGAGACCATCCTGAGGCAGGCCGACCTGGACCTCCTTTCCCGGCTCCTGGACCTCCTGCCCCCCGATTCCCCCCGCGCCGAGGTGCACGCCCTGCGGGACCACCTGCTGGGGAGCGAAGCCTTGGGGGGGCTGGCCGCCCACTTCCTCCAGGAGGACGAGTGGCCCGAACTCGCCCTCTCCCTCTTCTGCAACCGCCTCGATGACGCGGTGATGCCCCTGTTCCTACGGCCCCTCCTGGCGGCCCCGGCGGAAAAACTCGACCGCCTCCTGGGACGGCTCGCCCGGTTCCGCGGCGGGGCGCTGGCCGCCCTGGGGCGCGAGCTCGGCGCCGGCCAGATGGGGGGGATCCTGCGCCTGGCCAAGGAAGCGGGGGGGGACGGGCTCCTCGACCGGTTCGCCCGGCACCCCGACGGGGCGGTCCGCCTGGAGATCCTGCGGATGCTGGATGCGGTCACCGACGCCCACCTCGCCGCCGCGCTGAAGGACCCCGACCCGTCGGTGCGGATGCACGCCCTGAGCGTCATCTCCAAGGAGCAGCGCTCCTCCCTCGTGGGGGCGCTGACCGAGGGCATCACCGGCGAGGGCTTCGCCTCCCGCGACGCGCAGGAGCGGGAAAAATGGGTGGTGGTGGCGGCCATGGTGGGCCGCGCGGCGGTGGAGGATTTCTTCATCCGTTTCCTGGAGGCGAAGGGGCTTTTCACCTCGGGCCGGGAGGAGGAGATGAAGGCGCTGGCGGCCCGGGCGCTGGGGATCATCGGCGGCGAGAAATCCCTCCCGGTCCTTCAGCGGGAGTCCAAGCGCATCACCAGCCCCGGCCGCGTGCGGCAGTCCTGCGCCGTCTCACGCGAGGTGATCCTGAAGAAGAGGAAGCCGCATGAGTGACAACCCCGGCGCCGGCCTCCTGGTCCGCCTCTTCGCCCTCCTGCGGACGCACGAGATCTTCCCCTACGACAACGCCACCGCCGTCTCCAGCCGGCGCGAGTTCCAGGCCGCCCTGGAACGGTTCTGCCGGGAGGAGGAGCGGGCGCAGGCCGCCCTGGAACTGTACGGCGACCATTTCCTGATCAATGCCCGCCTCGTCAAGCCCGATGCCGTCTCCCTCAGCCAGTTCGCCTCCCTGGCCTTCCGGTTCAAGCAGGTGCGCATCCGGCGCCTCCGCCTTGCCGCGCAGGTGAGCGAGGAGGACCTGATCCCCTTCCTCAAGGCCTTCATCGAGGACTGGACGATGCACCGGCCCGGCCCGGCCCTGGCGCGGCTGGACCTCGCCACCATCGCCTGCCGGACGGGGGAGCAGGAGGAGGGGGACGCGGAGCGGACCTATCAGGCCGACCTGGCCAACTTCATGGACCTCCTTTCCAAGACCATCGCCACCCACACCCGCCTCTTCTGGCGCGTCCTGGTGGAGGAGGGGGAGGTGGATTTCCTGCAGATCCGCCGTCTCCTCCAGGATTTCATTTCGGCGACGCACCACATGCGCCGGCGGTCCCTCGGATTCCTCCCCCTGGGCCTCCACGACGACCGGGAGGCGGTGCACGGCGTCCTGCGGACGCTGGTGGCCGTCCCCTTCGCCGAGGCCCTGGGGTTGACCCGCGTCAACCAGGAGGAGTTGGGGATGGCCTGCCTCTACGGGGCGGTGGGGAAGGAGCGGATCGCCCTGGAGCAGATGGTGGAGGACCACGGCGTGGAGGGGGCGTCGCACCGCGCCTGGGAGGGGGCCCCGATGGAGACCTTCCAGGCCCTTCTCCCCCAGGGGGTCTTCTCCCCCTCCATGGCCCTCCTCATCAACGCCGGCGCCGGCCTGGAGTTCGACCGTCCGGCGGAACACCCCTTCGCCAAGCTCCTGCAGGTGGTCCGGGCCTACGAGGCGCTGGTGCAGAACAAGCCCTTCCGTCTGGCCATGCACCCCGCCGACGCCCTCAAACTGCTGTGGCGCGACCGGGGGAAACGGTACGACGCGGAGACGGTGGAGGCCTTCATCGAGTTCCTGGGGCCCCACCCCACGGGGAGCACCTGGACCATGAAGGGGGGGCATCCCCTCGTCATCCTGGACCGGAGCGTCTCCGCCGTCCACAAAGACGGCAAGTGGTACTACTTCCACGCCACCCCCGAGGCCCCCTGGCCCGTCCACGCCTTCCCGGTCAATCCCATCGGCGCGTTCATGCATTGGGGATAGGGGCGACCGTAGAGCGGAGTCCGTAGTCCGTAGTCCGTAGTCCGGAGTCCGGAGTCCGTAGTCCGGAGTCCGTAGTCCGTAGTCCGGAGTCCGTAGTCCGTAGTCCGTAGTCCGTAGTCCGTAGTTCGTAGATTGTAGGCCGCAGGTTGCGGCCCGGGGACCGCGGCCGGCCGCGTCGGAATGGCTCAACCGCTATAATGATCCAATGCTCGCGGCGATGATCGGGTTGTTCACGAAGGGATTGCGCGCCTGCGGATGCCTGCTGGTGGGGGCGGCCATCGGCCTCGTCCTGTGCGCCATCTTCGTATTTGACACCCCCTCCACCCGGGAGGGTCGGGGGATGGCCCTCTTTCTCGCCATGATCGCCGCCCTCTTCGGTCTGCCGTTTTTGCTCGGCGGCCGCGGGAGGGGGCAGTAGCGTCGTTCGCGATCGGGAGCGTCCGCGCCGCGTCCGGATCGTCGGTCCTACCCCCGGCGCTTCGCCAGGCGCCATTCCATCGACTTCCAGGTTTCGGTGATGAGAAAACTTTCGTCCATGTCGCGCGCCATCGACTCGAATTTCCCCCAGGGCACCGCGAAGCTGAGCTCGTCCTCCCCCACGCAGGGACGGGCCGAGGGATCGAACATGCCCAGGACGGCCTTGGGGTTTTCAGAGCGCCCTTGGAGGGCGGGAAGCCCCACGATGGAACCGCACCCCGCCGCGAAGGGGGCCGTCACGCCGTCGGCCAGGTCGGCGGCGAAGTTGGCCAGGGTGAAGAGCCCCGAGAGGATGTCGCCGTGGCCGAAGAAGACCACGGCCTCGGGGGTGTCCCCGGCCTCCAGATGGTCCCACCGTTTGAAGACGATGTAGCGCTCCCGGCGCTCGAGGAGCGGGACGGCTTCCATCCAGCGGCGCACCATCTCCGGGGTCTTGACGTACCGTTCCCCCTCCACCTCGCCGGGGAGGCCGCAGGAGAGGAAATGGTCGAAGTGGGGCCGCAGGACGTGGGGGAACCCCAGGTACCGTTTCCCCCCGGCACAGCCCACGGAATCCGCGTCGAGGGCGACGGACCTCCCCGTGCGCACCCGCGCCAGCCGGCCGACGAGGCACGACCACCCCTTGGCCCTCGGCGCCGGCTCGGCCCCGTGCGGTTCATCGGCGTAGAACCAGGCCAGCGGCGGTTCCGCGCCGGGGAAGTGGCGGGTCCATCGGTCCTGGAAACAGCCCTTGAGGTCCATGTCCATGGTCGGCTCCCTGAATTGAGGTTCCCTGATTATAGACCAAGCCCCCGTCCATGGGATTTGCAGTATCGGTCTCGCCGGTTGTGCTATGATGAATTCACCGGGCCCATCCCGGCGAAGGAGCATGCCATGGGCCACAACGGCGTCGGAAAGGACATCTTCACGGACCTGGCCGCCAAGGTGGACGGCCTCCCCATGCGGGTCCCCCGCACCAAAACCCTCCACGAGATCCTGCGCCGCCTCTACACCCCGGAGGAGGCGGAGGTGGTGGCGAAGATGCCCTACGGCGCCTCCACCTTCGAGCGCGTGGCCGCCGTCACGAAAATCCCCCGGGAGAAGTTGAGGCCCCTCCTGGAGGGTCTGTGCTCAAAGGGGCTGGTCATGGATGTCTGCATCGGGGACGATTACCGCTACCTCCCGTCGCCCATGGTGATCGGGATCTTCGAAATGACCATGATGCGCACCGACGAGGGGGCCGACGCGAAGGCGCTGGCGTCCCTGTTCCACGACATCCTCTCCGGCGCCGACGGCCTCTGGCCCGCCAACTTCTCCCACGGGGAGCAGATTTCCGTTCTGCGCACCGTTCCCCACGAGGCCGTCGTGAGGGAGGGGTCCTACACCGAGATCCTGGATTACGACCGGGCCCGCGACCTGGTGGACCGCGCCGAACGGATCGCCGTGGGGATCTGCTCCTGCCGGCACGAGAAGCACCATCGGGGGGCCAAGGCGTGCGCGGTCCCCCTGGAACTGTGCTGTTCCTTCAACATGGCGGCCGAGTTCCTGATCCGCCGGAACCTGGGGCGCGAGATCTCCAAGGGGCAGATGGCGGTGAACCTGGACCGGGCCCGGGAGTGGGGCCTCGTGATGAACGCCGACAGCGTCCAGAGGAACGCCTCCTTCCTGTGCCTCTGCTGCGGTTGCTGCTGCAACGCCCTGGCGGGCCTGAAAACCTTCGGGTACGCCAACGCGGTCATCGCCTCCGGCTGGTTGCCGCAGATTGACGCGGAGGAGTGTGTCGGCTGCGGCGCGTGCGCCCGCGCCTGCCCGGTGGAGGTCCTCACCATGGTCCCCGACGAACGCATGAACGCGAAGCCCAAGGCGTCGCCCCGGGTCGACGCCGCTCTCTGCCTGGGATGCGGCGTGTGCGCCCTCAAGTGCAAAACGGGAAGCCTGCGCCTGGCGCCCGGCCCCAAGCGGGTCATCCCGCCCGAGACCACCTTCCGGCGGGTCCTGCTCCAGACCCTCGAGCGCGGCACCCTCCAGAACCAGCTCTTCGACGATCCCGGGCGCCTCACCCACAAGTTCCTCCGGGGCTTCGTCGGGGGCTTTCTTCGCCTCCCGCCGGTCAAGCGGGCCCTCCTCTCCAAGGCCCTCCGCTCCCGCTTCCTCGAGTTCATGGAGGCCGGCGTCCGGCGGAAGGGGCAGGGGTGGGTGACGGAGGCGTGATGCCCCGGGATCATGGGGAAACGCCGGGAGGGTCAACGACCGTCAACCGCCGGGGAGTGGGGGGCATGGAGGAAGCGCGCTGGGTGCGGGATGAGCCGTCGAGGCCCGGCGCCGGCCCCAAACGGGGGCCCTCTGTTCCTCCCGGACTCCGCCCGCGCGCTGGAGAAGACGGTCCTAAAACCGGGCGATCTTCGGGTCATTTACACGGATGGCGTCGAGGACGCCGTCAACGCCGCGGCGGGGAGCACGGTGAAGAGCGGCTCTCCGCGACGTGCCGAACGAGCCGGGACCAGCCCCCGGACTCGCCGGCGCAGGCCCTCCGTCCGTCCGGTCCTTGGCCTGTCGCCCGGTTTCCTTTATAATCCGGTCGTGCCGCTTTTCCCAAGGATTTTGCGCTCCGCCTGCCGCACGCCTTTCCGACCCGGTCCCGCGGGGGGGCTTTATCTTCTGTTCGTAGGCGTTTTGCTCGCTCCAGGCTTTCCTGTCCGTGCCGAGGCCCGTTTTGAAACGCTTTCGGTGGACCAGGGGCTGTCGCAGAATTCTGTACACGCCATTTTTCAGGATAGTCGGGGGTTCCTCTGGATCGGCACCATGGACGGATTGAATCGGTACGACGGCCACGCCTTCAGCATCTTCAGGACGGACCCCGGGGACCGCAACACGATCTCGGGCGACGACATCGCCTGGATCGGGGAGGACGCCCTCGGCCGGGTCTGCGTCTACGGCGTCGGCGGGCTGGACTTTTACGATCCCGACACCGGCCGCTGGACCCATTTCGCCGACGCTTTCCGCAAGGACCGCCCCCCGGAATCCTACTGCATCCGGATGGCCCGCACCGGGGCGGGGGGGCGCCTCTGGCTTCTCGAAAAGGGCAACGAACTGGTGGTGTACGACCCCGCGGCCGGGAGCCGGCTGCGCCAGCCCAGGGGCCCCCTGGAAGCAACCTCCGGGCCGCTCCCCGAGACCGGCGGCATGCTGGAAGACCGGGACGGTGGCCTCTGGATCTGGGCTGAAACGGGGTTGTTTCGGTTCGATCCCCGAAGCGGCGCGTGGGCTTCCCAGGAGGAACTGCTCGGTTCGATTCCCGACTCCGGATCGTATCGCGTCCGGCATCTGGTCCAGGACGCGGACGGCGACCTCTGGATCCTCGCCGGTTCGGCTGTTCTCAAGGGCCGCCCGAGTGGCGATGACTGGGTGGTCTTCGATCTCCCGAGCGATCTGGCCGATGGTCTTCGGACATCGCAATACCATTCCCTGCTCAGGGACCGGGCCGGGAACCTCTGGTTCGCCTCGGGTCGGGGGCTGTTCCGGCTCGGACCGGACGGCCGCCGGTGGTCCCGCTGGATCCACGACCCGGCCGATCCCGCCGGCCTGGCGGTGGACTCCACCAGCATCGTCTTCGAGGACCGCTCCGGGCTCCTGTGGATCGGCACCGATGGGGGAGGTCTCCACAAATACAATCCCCGGAGGGAGCAGTGGGGCCATGTCCGCCGGACATCGGGCGACGGCCTCTCCAATGACACCGTGTTCGCCTTCGAGGAGGATCCGGCGGGGGGGCTCTGGATCGGGACCTTCGGCGGGGGGCTGGACCGCTGGGACCGTCAGCGGGACCGCTGGGACCATTTCCGGCACGATCCCAAGGATTCGAACTCGCTGAGCCACGACAAGGTCATGGCCCTGATGATGGACCGCGAGGGCATCCTCTGGGTGGGGACCTACGGCGGCGGGTTGAACCGGTTCGATCCCGCCGCCAACGCATGGCAACGCTTCCGGCACGATCCCCAAGACCCCGATTCCTTGGGGCACGACATCGTCTCCTCCCTCCTCGAGGACAGCCGGGGCAACTTCTGGGTGGGGAGCGACCGCGGCGGGTTGAATCTTCTGGACCGGAAGACCCTCCGCTGGAGACGGTACTTCCAGGAGGACGCCTCGTCCAACCTGATCGGGCGCAATCGCGTCAAATGCATCCACGAGGACCGGGAGGGGTTCCTGTGGATCGGCACCTGGGGGACCGGCCTGGCGCGGTTCGATCCCCGCACGGAGGCCGTCGTTTGGTATCCGCACGATCCCTCCGATCCCCGGACCTTGAGGGACTGGGCCGTCCGGGCGGTGCTGGAAGACCGGAAGGGCCGGCTCTGGGTGGGCACGGCGAAGGGGCTCTCCCTCCTGGACCGCGCCTCGGGGCGATTCACCCATTACACCACCGCGCAAGGCCTCCCCAACGACTTCATCTACGGGATCCTGGAAGATGCTCAGGGCTGCCTTTGGCTGAGCACCAATCTGGGGATCTCCTGCTTCGACCCCGAGACGCGGGTGTTTACGAACTACGACCAGAACGACGGCCTGCAGGGGAACGAGTTCAACGTGGGGGCGCATTACCGGAGCCCGCGGGGAGAGATATTCTTCGGGGGAGGGCGCGGGTTCAACGCCTTTTTCCCGGAGCGGATCGAGGCCAACCCCCACCCCCCTCCGGTGCGGATCGCCTCGCTCAAGAGTTACGACCGGCCGGTCGCGGCGGCCGCGGGACGGGGCGAAGAACTCCGTCTCTCGTTCCGCGACACCTACCTTTCCTTCGAATTCATCGCCCTGGACTTCACCAACCCCGGCAAGAACCGGTACGCCTACCGGCTGGAGGGCTTCGACGACCAGTGGGTCCCCTGCGGAACGCGCCGGCAAACCACCTACACCAACCTCCCCGGAGGGCGCTACGCCTTCCGCGTCAAAGGGGCCAACAGCGACGGCGTGTGGAACGAAGACGGGGCCGTCCTCCCTTTCGTCCTCCCGCCGCCGCCGTGGAAGACCTGGTGGGCCTATGGACTGTACGGCCTGCTCGCCGTCTCCCTCGTGCTGGGCTATGTCCGGACGAAGACGAAGGCGCAGGCCCGGAAGTTGGAGGCGCGGGAGAGGGAGCTGGAGCAGGAGCGGACGGTCTCGGAGAAACTGCGGAACCTGGACCGCCTGAAGGACGAGTTCCTGGCCAACACCTCCCACGAACTGCGCACCCCCCTCAACGGCATCGTGGGGCTGACCGAATCGCTGATCGACGGGGCGACGGGGCCCCTTCCCGAGGCCACGGTGGAGAACCTCTCCATGGTGGCGGCCGCCGGGAAGCGGCTCGCATTCCTGGTCAACGACCTCCTCGACTTCTCCCGCCTGAAGAACCGCGACCTCGCCCTGCGGAGCCGTCCCGTGGACCTCCGGACGCTCGCCGACCTCGTGTTCGTCCTCCTGCGGCCGCTGGCGGAAAGGAAGGGCTTGCGTCTGCTCAACGCCATTCCCGAGGGGACACCGCTGGCCCTCGGGGACGAGGACCGCCTCCAGCAGGTCCTCTACAACCTTATCGGCAACGCGGTGAAATTCACGGAATCCGGCGGGGTGCGGGTGGAGGCGGCCCTCCGCGGGGACCGGCTCGAAGTGGCCGTGCGCGACACCGGCATCGGGATCCCGGCCGATAAATTGGAGGATATCTTCCACCCGTTCGAGCAGGCCGACGGCTCCACCGCCCGGCAGTACGGCGGGACGGGACTGGGACTTTCCATCTCGAGGAAACTGGTTGAGCTCCACGGCGGAACCCTCCGGGCGGCTTCCGTCCCCGGGACCGGATCCGCCTTCGCCTTCACCCTCCCTCTGGCGGAGGAGGGGAGCGGGCCCGACACAACACCGCGGACCGGGTCCCCGCCGGCCCCGGGGCGGGAGATCGCGAAGCTCCGGGACCCGCTGGAGATCGCCCCTCCCGTCGCGCCGCGATCCACCGCGGAGCTGGCTCCCGACGCCGCGGCCGGCCCGGTCCGCATCCTCATCGTGGACGACGAGCCCGTCAACCTGCAGGTCCTGGCCAACCAACTCTCCATCCAGCGCTTCACCGTGGCCCAGGCCCTCAACGGCCCGGAGGCCCTCCGCATCCTGGAGGAGGACGGCCCGTTCGACCTCATCCTCCTGGACATCATGATGCCGCGGATGTCCGGCTACGAGGTTTCGCGGAAGGTCCGGGAGACCCATCCCGCCCACCTCCTCCCCATCATCATGCTCACGGCCAAGAACCAGGTGACCGACCTGGTGGAGGGGCTGGCCGCGGGGGCCAATGACTACATCGCCAAGCCCTTCTCCAAGCACGAACTGCTGGCCCGCATCAAGACGCACCTGCACCTGTCCAAGATCAGCGCCGCCTACGGCCGGTTCGTCCCCATGGAGTTTTTGGATCACCTGGGGAAGGAGAGCATCCTCGATGTGCGCCTGGGCGATCAGGTGAAGAAGGAGATGACGATTCTCTTCTCCGACATCCGCTCCTTCACCGCCCTTTCCGAGAAGATGACGCCGGAGGAGAACTTCCGGTTCATCAACGCCTTCCTGGAGCGGATGGAGCCGGTGATCACCGCCCATGGCGGGTTCATCGACAAGTACATCGGCGACGCCATCATGGCCCTCTTCGACCGCGCCCCCGACGATGCGGTGCTCGCCGGCATCGCCATGCTCGAGCGTCTTGGAGAATTCAACGCGGAGCGGCGCGGTCGCGCGCTCGACCCCGTGGCCATCGGCATCGGCGTCAACACCGGCTCGTTGATGCTGGGGACCGTGGGGGGGCCGAACCGGATGGACAGCACGGTCATCAGCGATGCCGTGAACCTGGCCTCCCGCATCGAGGGGCTGACCAAGGAGTTCGCCGCCCCCCTCCTCCTCTCGGACCAGAGCTTCCGGGCCCTGCTCGATCCGGGGGCGTTCCTGGCGCGCGTCGTGGGAAGGACGAAAGTCAAGGGTAAAAGGGAGGCGGTGACGGTTCACGAGGTGTTCAACGCCGATCCGGAAATCCTGCGAACGGCCAAGCTTGATTCAGCGCCGCTGTTCGAGGAGGCGCTGGGTCTCTATTTCCGGTCGGACCTCAAGGGCGCGGCGGCTCTGTTCGGGCAATGCGTGAAGCGCGCCCCCGGCGACCGGGTCGCCGCGACCTACCTGGAAAAATGCCGGGGTTGGGCCGCTTCGTGATCGCGGGCCGCGCGGAGGATTGAGGGGAGGGGGGAGGCATTCCCCGGCGGCCCCCCCCCGCTTTTGATATAATTCAGAGGATGGAACAAGTTCGGGTCCTCGCATTCAATTTTCCCGAGGAACTCAAAGCCGTGGAGGCGGGACTGCTGAGCCGCCCACCCTTCGTCGAGGACGCGGTATCGAGGGCGGTGGACCTTCTCCGGCGCCTGGAGGAGACCCCCTACCGCCTCTCGATCCTCAACATGCCGGGCGACGGCCTGGAGTTCAAGCAGATCCTCCCCATCGTCCGGGACCCCAGGATGCCCTGCTCCAAGGGGGCCATCCTGCTGCTGACGCCCGAGGACCGGGTCGAGGAGCATCGCGCCTACCTCCAAAAGGGGCTCAACGCGGTCCTGCCCCGCACCGCCTGTCCCGATGTCGTCGAGATGGAGATCGCCCGCCAGGTGGAGGTCGCCCCGCGCGTCAGCACCCGCGTCATGCTCCGCCTCAAGGCCAGGATCCAGGCCAAGGACGCCATGATCCTGTGCCAGACGGCCAACCTCTCCTCCTCCGGGCTGTTCCTGGTCCACAAGACCCAACTGCCGGTGGGGACGGTCTTCTCGTTTGAATTAATGCTCCCGGGGGCCAGGACTCCGATCGCCGGCGAGGCGCGCGTGGTGCGCCACGCCACTTTCATCAAGGAGAAGTACGAGGGGATGGGGGCGGTGTTCATCGCCCTGCCGCCGGAGGGCCAGAAGATCCTGGACGAATTCGTCGCCCGCCAGCGCCCGTCAGGCGGGGCCTGATCCGCGCCGGAACGTTTCCTTTATTTCAGGTCGAAGATCCAAACATTATTGAAGGTTTGCAGGGGCCCCTTGTACTGCTCGTCAATCTGCAACCTCTTCCCCCCCTCCTGGAGGGAGAAGCGGAAGGTGTTGAAGGCTTCCCCTTTCGAGGTCTGAAGCCGTATGGTGCGGACCAGGACATCTCCGTCCCACCGCATGGAATAGTAAGCCGGCCAGCGGCCCTCCTGTCCCTCCACCTCCCGCCCATCGGTGGAATGCTCGAAGGAAGCCTCATCGTCTTGTCCCCCGAGCGCGTAAACCCGACTGAACTTAAAGTTCGGTTCAAGGTGCTCGATCACGGCGGTTCCCCGCTCGATATGGGCCAACACCCGGTACTCGAAAGCGCTCCGTTCCTTGTTGAAGATCCAGGTGCCGGAGAAATCCGGCCGATCCTGAGCCGCGATAGCCGCGGCGGGGAGCAGGAGCAATAGGCACAAGACCTTTGTTTTCATACCGTCAACCTCGCGTAATCGGATCATCGGGGCATTTAAGCGGCCTCGAAAGGCGGCCGCCCCGAGGTCACAGGCCCCTTCTGTTGGAGGGCGGCCAATGATCCACAACATTATACTTCACTCTTCCGAAAAAGTGGAGCGGCCGCCCGCTATTGCTTCCCCGTCTTCTTATAGAACTGCTTGGCCGCCTTGTGGATGGCCTTCCACTTGCGCTCCTCCTCCGCCCTCAGCCGGGCGTCCGTCTTCATGGCCGCCACCTGCGACTCCCGCACCAACTTGTGATAGTTGACGAGCCGCTCGGGCGCCAGGTTCCCCGCCTCGACGGCCGACCGGACCGCACACCCGGGCTCGGCATTGTGCGTGCAATCGCGGTATCGGCAGGCCTCCGCCAATTCCCCGATCTCCGGGAACACCGCGGCGATCCCGTCCTCGGAGCCCGTCAGCGCCAGCGCCCGCAGGCCCGGCGTGTCGATCAGCAGGCCGCCGCCCGGCAGGGGGACCAGCTCGCGCGCCACGGTGGTGTGCCGGCCGCGCCCATCGCGGACCCGGATCTCCCGCGTCGCCTGACGCCGCTCGCCCAGGAGGGCGTTGATGAGGGTGGATTTGCCCGCCCCCGAGGGGCCGATGAGCACCGCCGTGCGCCGCGGGGGGAGGCGGTCCAGGATGGCCCGGACGCCTTCCCCCGCCAGGGCGTTCATCACCAGCACCTCCACCCCGACGGCGACCCCCTCGACCAGGGCCTGCGCCTCCTCCGGGTCGGCGGAGAGGTCCGCCTTCGTCAGGGCCACCACCGGGACGGCTCCCGAGTCCCACGCCAGGGCCAGTTCGCGCTCGATCCGGCGCAGGTTGGGCGGCTGGGCGATGGGGTGGACCACGAACACGGTGTCGATATTGGCGGCCAACACCTGCACTTCGGCGCTCTTGCCGGGATCCCCGCGGGTGATGGCTCCCGCCCTCGGGAGCACGGCCTCGATCAGCGGCATGTCGAGGTCCCCGCGCGCCGTCGCCGCCACCCAGTCGCCCACCGCGGGCAGGTCCGCCGCGCCGCGCGCCGCCTTGAGCAAGCGCGCCGAGGGTTTGGCCCGGCCCACCCCGCCCGCCCCGGCCACGAGGGCGCTTCCGCGGTCACTGCGGATGACCCGCACGGGGACCCGTCCCTCCGCGCCGTGCGGCGCGAACAGCGCCTCCCACTTCTCGGAATAGCCCAGGTCCTGGAGGATCATGTCGGCGACAGGCCCGGCTTGCCCCTATTTCTTCCGCGTGTAGGTCAATTCCATGGTCTTCATTTCCTTGCCGTCGGGCTGGACCATGTACATCTCCATCGTGAACTTGTCCCTGCTCAGGTGGGTGTACACATTCTTGACCTTCATCGTTTTGCCGGTCATGTAATCGTCCCACGACCCGGTCTCCGTGCGCACCTTGCCCGCGACGTCGGCGGTCCCCTCGGTCGTGTAGAACCCCGTCCCCCAGTTGTCCAGCCACAGCGACACATATTTCTTATTGTAGCGGTCGTAGCCGGTGATCCCGTAGCCGGTATACGGCCGGCCCAGCATCTCCCCCTCCATGTTGTACTGCACATAGCGGCCGTCCAGAATGGCCCGGTGCACGGCCTTGCCCTTGACCACCGTGGGCGGGGCCGCAGGATCCATCCACACCTTGGACTCCAGGTCCCAATCCCCCACGCCGTCGAGCAGGAGGTTGTGCTCGGGACCGGGGGTGCCATAGTTCTCGAACGCCGCCATCATGGCCAGCATCTGCGGGTCCGGGGCGGGCTGTTCCTGGGCCGGCGCCGTTTTTTCCTGGGCGATGGCCGGCAGGGCCCCTGCGGCCATGATGAAAATGACCGACAACAGGATGACGCTCTTTCGCATAGGAATTCTCCTTTCCTGGCTTGAGACGGTCTTGGGACGGAGGCCGCTCACTTCCCCTTTTTCCTCGACGATGCGGCAGGCGCGGCGAGGATGTCCCGGACGGCCTTCTCCGCATAGGCCCCGCCGCCTCCAGCATCCACGATGGTGGCCTTGAACCTGAACCGGTCTCCCGAAGCGGCCTTCCGATGGCCCGTTTCGCTCATGGCACGGCGGCCGGATTGGGCCCTCCTTTCGTTGATCACGGTTGGGCCGTCTCTCCTCTCCCGTTCGGGCTTTCGGGGCTTCCGCGGTTGGAACGGCCCATCAATTCGCCGCGCAATGCGCGCCAAAGGCCTTGTCGCTTCGGCCGATGTGCTTGATCAGCCAATCCACCAGCGCCTTGTTGATTTTCGCCACGGCGCCCAGGCCGGCCCCCTCCCGGGCGATGTCCTCCTTGAGGGTTTCAAAATCCTTCCTGAAGACATCGTGTTCCTGCTTGTGGGCCGAAAAGGCCGGATAATTTCGCTTCTGCATCGCCTGCTCTTCCGATTCGAAATGCTCGACAACATAGTTTCCGAGAAAACTCACGACATCCGCGATCTCCTCCTTCCCTTCGCCCCTCTTGCAGGCGTCCAGCAGGCGGTTGATCCTGTCGAACAACTCCTTGTGCTGGGCATCGATCAGTTCAATCCCCACGGTCAACGATTCGTCCCACTGAATTCCCATATGGCCCCCTGAGATCATCGGGTTGCGGCCCGCTATGGCTCCCCGGTCATGGCTTGATCGGGTCGCGATGCGAGCCGCAATAAATATACCATCTTTCGGAGACCCTTTCCCGGCTCTTCTCCACCGCTTCCCACATAAGCCGGCCAACGGTGCCTTTCACGGCGCAGCAAATGGGCCCATCGAAATAAATCATCTCCGCGTGTCCGGCGAGGATCCCGGCCGAAAACTAAATCCCCTCATGGATGGAATATCGGTCGTCCCTGGGAAAACACTTTTCCGCGCCGCCGGTCGTCAGCCCGGTCCGGCCCCGCGGGATGATCCCCATCGGGGCCGCGCGGAAGGGCTCGGGCCTGTCGACATACCGCAGCTCCCGCCGCAACCCATCGAAAGCGGGAGAGGGCGGCTCCCTCTC
>DCUZ01000027.1:0-567 GCA_002327305.1 Holophagales bacterium UBA2201
CCCGTCCCGCCCATCCCGCCCGTCCCGCCCGTCCCGCCCCCCCCTTGACACCCTCCCCATGTGCTAAAATAGGGGTCCGATGCACATTGACGAACTTCTAAAATACACCAAGGAGGTGGGCGCCTCCGACCTGCACATCAAGCCGATGCGCCCGCCCCTGGTCCGCATCAAGGGCAAATTGCTCCCCATCAAGGCCGACCCCCTCAAGCCCCCCGACATCGAGGCCATGCTCAAGGCCATCCTCAACCAAAAACAGATCGACAAGCTGGAGGAGACCCAGGCGGTGGACTTCGGCTACGGCGTCCCCGGCGTGGCCCGGTTCCGCGGCAACATCTATTTCCAGCGGGGGACCCTCTCCGGCACCTTCCGGCGCATCCCCTACGAGATCAAACTCCTCGACGAACTCAATCTTCCCAAGGTGCTCCACGACCTGTGCGGCCTCCCCGACGGCCTGGTCCTGGTGACCGGCCCCACGGGGATGGGCAAGTCCACCACCCTCGCCGCCATCATCCGGGAGGTCGCGGAGAAGGACTACCTCCACATCGTCACCATCGAAGACCCCATCGA
>DCUZ01000027.1:607-36317 GCA_002327305.1 Holophagales bacterium UBA2201
CCGACGTCATCATGGTGGGCGAGATGCGCGACACCGAAACCATTTCCACCGTCATCACCGCGGCCGAGACGGGCCACCTGGTCTTTTCCACCCTCCACACCAACAACTCGTCCCAGACCATCGACCGCATCATCGACGCCTTCCCCTCGGGCCAGCACAAGCAGGTCCGGGCCCAGCTGGCGCAGGTCCTGCGGGCCATCGTCTCCCTGCGCCTCATTCCCAAGGCCGACAACTCGGGCCTCACCGCCGCCGTCGAGATCCTCCGCAACACTCCCCGCGTGGCCAAGCTCATCGAGGACGGGGCCATCAAGGACATCCCGGAGGAGATCGAGGGGAGCGTGGCCCACTTCCGGATGCAGTCGCTCAACCAGTCGCTCGTCGCCCTCATCGTCAACGGGGCCGTCACCTACGCGGAGGCCATGGCCGCCTCGCAGGATTCCGACGACCTTTCCCTGAAACTGCGCAAGCTCTTCCCCGCCGTGGAGGAGAAGGCGCGAGGAGGACTCATGCCGTCAACCGCCGATTTCGCCGAGATCCAGGAACTGATGGGCGTCAAGAAGGCCTACGAGGAGCAGGAGGAGAAGTACCGCCTTCGCCTGGGCGAAAAGGACGAGCAGATCGCCCAGTTGGAGGACGACCTGGCCGCCCTCCGCCGGCAAATGACCGACGAGGGGGGCACCCTCCAGGCCGCCCGGACGGAAACGGAGAAACTGCGCAAGGAGATCGAGTTCATGAAAAAGGACCGCGACGAGAAACTGCGGGTCCTGCAGGAGCGCATCAAGGAACTCAGTTCGCAGATGGCGGATTCCCGGTCCAAGACCCCCGCCCCCCCCGCGGAGCAGAAGTCGGGGTTCTTCAAGCGATAGCCCGGCCCCGCAGGCCGAAGGCCGTGGACCGGAGATTGTAAATCGCGCGGCACAGCGTTGCCTCCACCGCCCCCGATTTCCGCCCCGACCTCTCCCTCTGGGGGCTGCGGGCTTCGGCATTTAACCCCCGGCTTGCATAATGCCCCGAAATTCGGTATCCTACTTCTATTATGATGCGTCTTTGGGTCGGCCTATTGGCCCTGATGGGAGTTCTTTCCGCCGACACGGTGGTGCTGGAGGTGGATGGCATCATCCATCCGGTGACCGCCTCGTATGTCACGAACGGTATTCAGAAGGCGGGGAGCGAGGGCGCCGGGCTGATCGTCCTCCGCATCAACACCCCCGGCGGCCTGATGACCTCCATGCGGGAGATCATCACCGCCATGCTCAACTCCCCCGTCCCCGTGGCCGTGCAGGTGTGGCCCGAGGGGGCGCAGGCGGCCTCGGCGGGGTTTTTCATCCTGATGGCCGCCGACCTGGCGGTGATGGCCCCCGGCACCAACACCGGCGCCGCCCATCCGGTGGGGGGGCAGGGGGAGGACCTGGGCAAACACATGGGAAAAAAGGTGGAGGAGGACGCCTCGGCCCAGATCCGCACCCTGGCCGAACGCCGGGGGCGCAACATCGAACTGGCGGAGAAGGCGGTCAAGGAGAGCCTCTCGTTCACCGAGACCGAGGCCCTGGACCACGGCCTCATCGACTTCACCGCCTCCTCGCTGGACGAACTCCTGGCCAAGGCCGACGGCCGCACCCTCGACAAGGGGGGGCAGACCCTGACCCTGGCCGTCAAGGGGGGGACGGCGACCCGCATCCCCATGGGTTTCGCCCAGCGCCTCCTGTCGGTCCTGGCCCACCCCAACATCGCCTACTTCCTCATGATCTTCGGCTTCCTCGGCATCTATGTGGAGATCACCCATCCCGGGAGCGTGGCGCCGGGCGTCATCGGCGCCCTGTGCCTGCTCCTGGCCTTCTACTCCCTCTCCGTCCTCCCCGTCAACTACGCCGGCCTGGCCCTCATCCTGCTGGGGGTGATCCTCCTGATCCTGGAGGTCAAGATCACCAGCTACGGCACCCTCACCATCGGGGGGCTGGCGGCGTTCGTCATCGGCTCGCTGATGCTCATCGACAGCCCCGTCCCCGCCCTGAGGATCTCTATGTCGCTCATCCTGACGCTCACGCTCTTCACCGCCGCCGTGGTGGCGTTCCTGACCAGCCGGGTCGTCGCGGCCCATAAAACGAAAGTGGTCACGGGCCGCGAGGGGCTCGTGGGGGAGGAGGGGGAGGCCCGCAGCGCCATCCACGCGACGGGCAAGGTGTTCGTCCACGGCGAGTGGTGGGAGGCCTGGTCGGAGGAGCCCATCCCCGAGGGGAGCCGCGTCATCGTGACGGCCATGGAGGGGATGAAACTGAAGGTCCAACAACGCTAAAGGAGGTCCCATGGAACATCTGCAAGTCCTGTTCATTCTGATCGCCGGCGGCATCTTCCTGCTGTCGCAGTGGGTCAAGGTCCTCAAGGAGTACGAACGCGGCGTCATTTTCCGCCTCGGCCGTATCCTCCCCCAACCCAAAGGACCGGGAATCATCCTGGTCCTCTGGCCCATCGACAAGATCGTCCGCATCTCGCTGAGGACCATCGTCCATGACGTGCCGCCGCAGGACGTCATCACCAAGGACAACGTCTCGGTGAAGGTCAACGCGGTGATCTACTTCCGCGTCGTCGCCCCCATCAAGAGCGTGGTGGAGGTGGAGAACTACATGTACGCCACCAGCCAGCTGGCCCAGACCACCCTGCGGTCGGTCCTGGGGCAGGTGGAGCTGGACGAACTCCTCTCCCACCGGGAGAAGTTGAACCAGCAGTTGCAGGAGATCCTGGACCAGCACACCGACCCCTGGGGCATCAAGATCGCCATGGTCGAGGTCAAGCACGTGGACCTGCCGCCCGAGATGGTGCGCGCCATCGCCCGCCAGGCCGAGGCCGAGCGGGAAAAGCGGGGCAAGATCATCCACGCCGAGGGCGAGCTGGAGGCCTCGGTCAAGCTGAGCCAGGCCGCCAAGATCGTCTCCTCCGAGCCCGCCACCCTCCAGTTGCGCTACCTCCAGACGCTGACGGAGATCGCCACGGAGAAGAACAGCACCATCATCTTCCCCCTCCCCATCGAACTCCTGCGCGGCTTCTTCGCGCCCAAGCCATAGAAGAAGGCCCCGCCCCCGGATGAACGCCCTCCTTCCCGCACCCCTCGCCGCACGGTTCGAGCCCCATCTGCCCCTGCTCGAGCGGCTGGGGATCCGGCCCCTCTTCTGGGACGGCCGGCCCTCGGCGCTGGAGGGACGCTTCTTCCCCCTCTGGGTCTACCGGGAGGGGGAGGTGCCCACCGCTCCCGCGGGAACCCCCACCCCCATCCTGCGCGTGGTCCTGGATCGGGAGGGCCGGATCGAGGAGCTCGACGGCGACACCCTGCGCGTGGTCGAAGAGCGCCTCCTCGCCGATCCGGAGGCGCTCTGGCCCATCGTCCTCCAGCACTTCCACCTGCGCCGCCAGTGCAACGTTTTGACGCGGCACGTGGAGCTCCTCAAAGCGGTGGAGTCGCTCTTCCTGACGCAGGAGGTGGACAAGGTCTTCGCGCAGATCCTCCAGGCGGTGATGGAAGTGCTCCAGGTGCGCGGCTACAGCATCCTCCTCCTGCGCGACCCCAAGAAGGCCGCCTACGACATGTACATCCCCCCCGAGACCCGCCGGCAGGCGCAGGAGAAGCCCAAGTACACCTTCCACCCCGATTTCCTCGACGACATCCTTTTTTCCGAAAAGGGGTACGAGATCATCAAGGACCCCAACGACGAGGGGCGCAAGCTCCTCGCCCTTCCCATCCGCGGCCGCGACCGCGGGATGGCCCTGGCCATGGTCTCGGTGGAGGCGGCCGAGGTGGACATTGAGCAGGTGCTGCTGGCCGGCCGTTTCTCCATGCAGCTCTCCCCCATGCTGGAGAACCTCCTTCTCTTCGTGGAGACGAAGGAGCTCACCATCAAGGACGACCTCACCCAGACCTACAACCGGCGCTACTTCGAGGCCTTCATCGACGAGGAGCTGGAGCGCGCCAAGCGGTACGGCAACGCCTTCTCCATCATTTTCCTCGACCTGGACGACCTCAAGGGGGTCAACAGCCAGTACGGACACCTGATGGGGAGCCGCACCCTGCAGGAGGTGGCCACCCGCATCCTGGGCTCCGTCCGCGGGGTGGACCGGGTGGTGCGTTTCGGGGGCGACGAGTTCTGCGTCATCCTCCCCCACACCACCGTGGAGGAGGCGCTCATCGTCGCCAACCGGGTGCGCGAGGACATCGCCGAGAAGCCCTTCGTCCTCTCGCCCGCCGTCCAGGTGCAGGTGACCGCCTCCATGGGGATCGCCTGCTTCCCCATCCACGGACGCACCAAGGAAACCCTCATCGCCAAGGCCGACCAGGCGATGTACGAGGTCAAGACGAAGAAGAAAAACGCCGTGGGGATCGCCAGGCATGGCTGAGTCCTTGACCCTGCAGGGTCGGTTGCAGGCGTTTCCGGAGATTCCGCCCTGGCTCCAGACCAACAACAAGGAGATGCAGTGTGGCTGAGTCCTTGACCCTGCAGGGCAAGCTGGAGGCCTATCCCGAACTGTTGAAGACCATGCTCGCCAACCAGGGGGTGGCGAGTCTGCGCGTGGAGCACGCGGGGAGCGAGGTGCGCGTCTGGTTCGAGAACGGCCGCATCGTCCACGCCGAGGCCTCCGATCCCGACCTCTCCCTCCCCGACGTCCTCCTGGGCCGGGGGGAGCTGTCGCTGGAAACCTACTACGCGGTGCAGGACCAGTTGCGCCGCAAGCGCTCCCTCATGGAGGCCCTCACGGAAGGGGAGGCCCTCTCGCCCGACGACCTCCTCCACGCCTTCGAACTGCAGGTGCAGGAGATCCTCAACCTGGCCTGCCGGTGGACGGGGGGGCACTACACCATGGTCCTGGAGGACACCCTCCCGCCGGAATCGGCCCACCTGCGCCTCAACACCGAGCGGCTCGTTCTCAACGCCGTGCGCCAGGTGCCCCGCTTCTCCCTCGTCAAGAAGGGGCTGGGGTCCTTCCACCGCATGCTGGGCCAGGCGCCCGGACAGGACACCCGCCTCTACCGCATCGAACTGACCGAGGAGGAGACCACCGTCTACAACCTCTTCGAGACCCGACGCACCGTGCAGGAGGCGTGCGGCCTCTCCTACCTCCCCAATTTCGAGACCCTCCGCACCGTCTGGGCCCTCCTCGTCATCCGGATCCTTGAGGAGGCCAGGGCCGACCTCCAGTCCGACAAGGCCGAGGAGGTGGAATTCCGCCTCGGCGCCATGGTGGAGAGCTACAGCAACGCCTTCGCCGCCATCTATGCCGCCGTGTATCAGGAGATCGGCGAGGAGATCGCGGAGTTCCTCCCGGAGGTGGTGGCGCGGGTCCAGCCGGAGTCGCGGCGGTTGCTCGAGGCCGACGTCATGGGGGAGGAGGGGCGCCTCGACTACGACACCCTCGCCCACACCCTCAACCGGCTGAAGGTGGCCGACCGGGGGCAGGCCCTCCTCGACCTCATGAACGAGATCCTCTACGCCTGGGTCCTCCAGGTGCGCCTCCGCTTCGGCACCAAACTGCAGGCGGTCGTGGACAAGGCCGTCAACGACATCCGCGAGGAATGATTACAACCGTACCGCGGCCCGCCCGCCCCAACGCTGAACGCGGAACGCGGAACCAAAGCGCCGGATTGCCCGATGAATTCTAATACCCCGCCCCGCCTTCCCGAATGGCTCGACAAGCGCCTGAGGTGGGAGGACACGGTGGCGGTCAAGCGCATCCTGCGGGACGGCCGGATCCGCACCATCTGCGAGGAGGCCCGCTGTCCCAACATGGCCGAGTGCTTCAAGCGGCGCACCGCCACCTTCCTCATCCTGGGCGACCGCTGCACCCGCGGCTGCGCCTTCTGCAACGTCACCCACGATACGCCCCGGCCGCCCGACGAAGGGGAGGCGGATCAGATCGCCGAGGCGGCGACGCTCCTCGACCTTCGGTACGCGGTCCTCACCTCCGTCACCCGCGACGACCTCCCCGACGGGGGGGCCGCCCACTTCGCCCGCGTGGTCCGGACCTTGAAGGCGCGGAGGCCCGGCATCCGCGTGGAGGTGCTCACCCCCGACTTCGCCGGCGATCCGGCGGGAGTGCGGACGGTCCTCGACGCCCGCCCCGATGTCTTCGGCCACAACCTCGAGACGGTCCGCTCCCTCACCCCGAAGGTGCGCAGCCATGCCTCCTACGAACGGTCGCTGGCAGTCCTGCGCTCCGCGGCCGCTGACGGCCGGGGCGCCGTGGTCAAGAGCGGGATCATGGTGGGGCTGGGGGAGACGGCGCCGGAGATCCGGGAAGCCCTGGCCGACCTCAGAGCAGCGGGGTGCGGGGTGGTGACGCTGGGGCAGTACATGCGCCCCAACCGCGGCTGCCTGCCGGTGGCGCGCTATGTCGAGCCGGCGGTGTTCGACGAGTACCGCGCCCACGCCGAGGGGATGGGGTTCCGCAAGGTGTTCGCGGGGCCGTATGTCCGGTCGTCGTACCTGGCGGACGAGCTGTTCGCGGAATAATGCAGCGGCTTACCATGCCGCCGGCGGACCGAGGCCCCCGCGGCCCCGTCCCGCTACCATAATTTGATCCATTGAAACGCAGTCGGTCCTCCTCTCTGGGCCGCTTCTCCGCTGTTCGGAAAATTCGGCATAGGCGCAGGCTGCTTAAGCAGCTTAAACGCGTGGTTCCAATCGTTGCGCTGGAAGCCGGGAATGCACCAGAGCATGCTCAAGGGCTCGATGGCCCGGGCGGATTCAGCGCCGCCCATGTCGGCCACCTCCCACCCGAACTGCTCGGCGACCTTCCCGACGGACCGCTTCGCCGGAGCGTCGTTGCCACAGATGAACATGGTGGGCTTCCCATCCTTGAACTTGGGGTCCACCATGCAAGCATGGCCGACGCAATTGAAGGCCTTGACGAACCGGGCCTCCGGAAATTCCTTCTGGAGGGCCTCCATCAGGGACTGCTCCAAGTTCGTCGTAAACTTCAGGACGCCGTTGACCGGCGGCACATCGGCGATGGGATTGGTGGCGTCCATGACCGTTTTCCCCTTGAGATTGGCCGCCCCGGCGGAGTGGAGGACCGCGGATGCCGCGCTCCCTTTCACGGCCAGAATGATCAACTCGCCGAACGCCGCTGCGTCCGCGAAGCTGCCGATCTTCGCATCGGGATTCATGCTCGACCACTCCCCCAGTTTTTCCGGGTGCCGTGTGCCCAGCATGACGGAATGGTTGTACTTGAGGAAGCCGCGGCTCAAGGCCTTGGCCACTTCACCGGAACCTAACATACCGATATTCATGGGATTCTCCTTTCGCATCGAGAAGTTGCTACTCAAATGATAACCTCTCCGGAAGGGGGATATTCCAAGAGTCGAATGCATCATCCCTGCTCGGACCCGCCCCGTGACGGAACGGTTCCTGCCCCCCGCCTCGAAGTTCCTCCATCTGAAGGAAGCCCTTTCCGAACGGGGTTCTTGAGGATGCAATCAATAATGGGCCTGATTGCCCCGTCTTTCCGGAGAAAAAGATCATAGAAGTTTCTCTACCGTTTCATCAGCAACCTGAAACTTGAAACATGAAACCTGGAACGGGGACGGGCGCGGGCTGAATCCCGAGGCCCCAGTCCCGTCCCTCCACCTTCCTCCTTCCCCCTTCCGCCTTCCGCCTGATACAATAGGTGGAACTCCACCACAGGAGACCCGCATGGCGCACGACCTGTTCCGCACCAAACCGATGGAACGCCTCATGGCCGACACGCAGGAGGAGGGGCACCGCCTCCGGAAGACCCTCACCGCGTGGGACCTGACCGCCATCGGGATCGGCTGCATCATCGGCGTCGGGATCTTCGTCCTCCCCGGCGTGCAGGCGGCCCAGCATGCCGGTCCGGGCATCATCCTCTCCTTCGCCATCGCGGCCGCCGCGTGCGCCTGCACGGCCCTCTGCTACGCCGAATTCGCCGCCATGATCCCGGTGGCCGGCTCGGCCTACACCTATGGCTACGCCACCCTGGGGGAGATCGTCGCCTGGATCATCGGGTGGGACCTCATCCTGGAATACATGGTCGCGGCCGTCCTCGTCAGCACCGGCTGGTCGGCCTACTGCGTCAACCTCCTCGCCACCATCGGGTTGGACCTTCCCCGGGCGCTGACGGCGTCGCCCTGGGACCCCTCGCCCGGGTGGTTCAACCTCCCCGCCGTGGCCATCGTCCTCGTCATCACCTGGCTCCTCGTCCGGGGGATCAAGGAAAGTTCCTCCGTGAACATGGGGATCGTCATCCTGAAACTGGCCGTCATCCTCTTCTTCATCCTGGTCACCGCGGGGCACGTGGACCCGGCCAAGTGGCGCCCCTTCATGCCGTTCGGCTTCGGGGGGGTGATGACGGCGGCGGCCATCGTCTTCCTCGCCTACGTGGGTTTCGACGCCGTCTCCACCACGGCCGAGGAGGCCCGCAACCCCCAGCGGGACCTCCCCGTCGGCATCATCGCCTCCCTTCTCATCGCCACGGTCCTCTACATGGCCGTGGCCGCCATCATGACGGGCATCGTCCCCTACGCGGAACTAGGGGTGGCCAACCCCATCAACCTGGTCCTGAACACCCTGCACATGCCCTGGGCCTCGGCCCTCATCAGCGTGGGGGCCATGGCGGGGATCACGAGCGTCCTGCTGGTCCTCCTGATGGGCCAGCCGCGCATCCTCTTCGCCATGTCGCGCGACGGCCTTCTCCCCCAGGGCCTCTCCCGGGTCCATCCCCGCTTCAAGACGCCCCACCGGACCACCTGGATGACCGGGATGATCGTGGCCGTGGCGGCCGCCTTCACCCCCATCACCGTCTCCTCCGAACTGTGCTCCATCGGGACCCTCTTCGCCTTCGTCATCGTCTGCACGGGAGTGATCGTCCTGCGCCACACGCGCCGGGACATCCAGCGACCGTTCAAGGCGCCGTGGACGCCCGTCCTGCCGGGGGCGGGGGTCCTCCTGTGCCTCTACCTCATGGTCTCCCTCCCGGGAAGCGCGTGGGTGCGGTTCGGCGTGTGGTTGGCCCTGGGGTTCGTCCTGTTCTTCGCCTACGGGCGGCACAACAGCGCGCTGAATCCCGGTCCGAAGGTCCCCCCGCCCGCTCCGTAGACGGCAGGCCGGCGATCATCCTTCGGTCAAAATGGGTTAAACTATGAACCAGTGAGGTGCCTATGCGCCCGTTGTTGGCCTCTGCCTTGGTAATCATACTCGTCTCTGTTTCGGTGCCCGCCGCTGATACCACCGAGCAGAAAGCCGTTATCCTTGATCATTCCGGCCTCTCCTGGCAGGAGGCCCGAGGCATCATCGAGCAACACGGAGGCCGCCTGGTGCACATCCTGCCTCCTTATGCGCTGATCGGGGATATTCCTGCGGGGGCCGAGGAGGCCCTTACGGCGCCGCCCCATAAGGCCGACGCCCCCTGGGACGCTCCGGCCGTTCGGGTGGTCTCGAATCCGACCGAGGCCCAGAATCTTCTCAACGCCCACCGCCAGAGCTGGGCCACGGGAAAACCTCTTTCCCAAGAATCCCTATGGGCCCTGGCCTATTTTCTGCCGCGCAATCCGGTTCCCCTCGAACATGACCGCATGTTCCGGATGAATCCCGATGGTTCGGTGGAAGTCCTCCCCCCTTCGTCATGGGAACTTCCGCCCCTGCCCCCCGAGGAGGACGATCCCCGGAGAGGCATCGGCAACACCTGGTACAACACGAGCGATCTGCTCGTGGGGGACGTCGCCATCGGGATCATCCGGCCGGAATCGAACGGCACCGACGGCTACAATACGGAGAACTGGACGGCGCAGGAGGTTTCCGACACCCTCGCCCGCCTGATGGACGGCATGACCCGGATGGGCAATCACGCCCCGCAGGGGAAGGTGACGTTCATATATCGAACGGAAACCTACGGCGGTCTGCCCGTCGCCGGGCTGGTGGATTGCAATTACGAGTCCATCCGGTACGCCAACCACAACGACACCCTCGTCCTTCACCTGCTCGGCCGGCTGGGCTACACCAACGCCAACGCGTGGGAGCGGCGCCACGAGTGGGCCAACGACCTGCGGAACGACCTGGGGACCGACTGGGCCGTTGGTTTCTTTATCGTGGATGACAGCACCGCGGGCGGGACGGGGCGCGCCAGCGCGTACATCAACGGGCCGGCCGTGTGGATCTTCAGCACCAACAACGCCAATGTCTACCATCATGAGAGCGGCCACTCCTGGGGCGCGTGGGACGAATACCACCCCGACGCCGCCCAGTCCCCCACCAAATTCGGAGGCTACTACCAGGAGGTCAACGCCAACAGCCAGTACAACGACGGCACGGGTTATTTCGGCGGCGCCGGAGAGGGCATCAGCGCCCTGATGATCAACAACATTGACTACGGCAGCCCCTGGAGCCACGGCCAGTGGGGCACCTGGGACCTGGACGGCGACGGCCGCCCGGAGCCCGCCGACACCTTCCCCGAGGTGACGCTGAACGCCCCCTCGGGCGCTAATCCCCTCATCTTCACCGGCACCGCCTCCGTCTATGCCAGCCGCCGCGAGTCCGGCACCTACACGACCGCCGACATCGCCGTCCACAAGATATCCAAGGTGGAATGGCGGATGAACGGGGGACCGTGGCAGGACGCCGCCCCCTCCGACGGCGCCTTCAACGCCTCCTCCGAGGGCTTCACTTTCACCACGCCGACCCTGCGCAATGGGGGGATCGTTGTTGAGGCTCGCGCCACCGACAATTTCGGTAATACCACCCTCCTGCCCGCCCGGCGGGACGCCTCCGTCTCCGGGAGCGCCGCCGTCAACACCCCGCCGATGGCCGCGCTGAGCGTCACCCCGACGGCGGGCTCCACGGCGACCACCTTCCAGTTCAGCGGCATCGGCTCGTGGGACCCCGAGGAGGGGACCGCCGGGCTGGAATACCGTTGGGACTACGAGAATGACAGCCTATGGGACACGGTCTGGTCCACGGTCGGCACATCGCCCAGGACCTACGCCACCCCCGGGACCAAGACCTGCAAAATGGAGGTGCGGGACCGGCAGGGCCTCTCGGTCGGCCGGACCGTCACCTTCACCGTCGCCTCGTCGAACATCGCCCCCACCGCCACGTTCACCGTGGATAAGGGCATGGCCTTCGCCCCAACGGGAAGCCCGGTGACCTTCAATTTCGACGCCTCCGGCGTCTGGGACGGCGAGACGGCCGCGGGCTCCCTCCAGGTGCGTTGGGACTGGGAAAACGACGGCGTGTGGGACACCAGTTACTCCACGACCAAGACAGCGAGCCATGATTATGCGCAGGGGTACGCCGTCAATCCGTCGCAGGAATCCGTCAACACCTGGTTTTATAGCGGCACCGGAATCAGAGGCCTTGCCCAGAGTTTTGTGGCAGGGACGAGCGGAATCGGCAAAGCGGATCTGATGCTCATCCATAATGGTTCGACCGGTGGTACCATCACCGTAGGAATCAGGAGCAGCATCACTGGATCATTTCTGACCAGCACCTCAAAGGATCGCACCGCGATCACAAGTGGCGATTGGAACACTTTCGATTTCGCCGATATCGCCGCCACGATCGGCAACACGTATTACCTTGTTCTCCTGGAGTCCGTAGCTGATATCATCGGCTGGTATGGAAGCAACGCCAATCCTTACGCCGGCGGCATACATTACTATACTTTCAATCAATCCACATGGAGCAACAACACCGCTTACGATAATGCCTTCAGGATCTATGACAGCAACATCTCCACCGTCCCCCTGACCAAGTCCAAGATCTGGCGCGTTAAAATGGAGGTCCTGGACGGCAACGGCAACACCGCGCAGACCGTCCGTGATATCGTCGGCAACGGGTACAACACCCCCCCCACGCTGAGCGCCTTCACCGTCACCCCCTCCTCGGGGACGGTCGCCACCAACTTCAGCTTCTCGGCCACCGGCTCCGACCCCAACACGGCCTCTTGGGACAACTTCCTCCATTACCGGTTCGACCCGGAGGGGGACGGCAACTACAATGCCGAATTCACCTCCACCTCCACAACCACCAAAACCTACGGCCGTTCCGGGATCTACACCGCCTCGGTGGAGGCCCGCGACCGGTATCACGCCACCGCCTCCCGGACGGTGACGGTGGCCGTGGCGCCGGGCCTCTCCTCCATCCTTCTGAGCGATCGCTCCTCGGGGAATACCTCGGTGACGGATGAGCGGGAGGTGGCGGTCGCCCTCACCGTCACCGGCACCCCCCAGGAGATGCTCTTGTCGGAGAGCCCCTCCTTCACCGGCGCCTCGTGGCAGGTCTTCCGGACCCCGGCCACCTTCCTCCTCTCCGCCGGGGCGGGGGGCAAGACCGTGTACGCCAAGACGCGCAGCGGGACGGGCAATGAATCGGCCATCGTCAATGACGGCATCACCTACACGCCCCAGAACTTGATCCTTTACGTGACAAAGAACTCAGGAAGCGCAAAATTGGACTGGAACAACGCGGGAGCCTTCGAATACAGCGTGTACCGGAGCGCCACCCCCCAGTATGTGAGTTATTCGCAATTCAGTGCCTCCCCCACGGCCACCCTGACCCTCGATCATTCGGGGGCGCTGGGGGATAGTTTGAACTGGTATTACAAGGTCGAAACCGATCCCCTTCCGTAAGCGGTCCCATGCAGTCGGATTGCGCCGCTCCCCCATTTTTGGTATCCTAAGGGGGTGAAAGTCGTCACCGGCAAGGACCGGGCGCCGATCGAGAACATGGTCGTCTCCTTCAAACAGGGGGAGACCATCTTCAACGACGGCGACCTGGGGACCGAGATGTTCATCGTCCAGAAGGGGCGGGTGGAGATCCGCAAGCGGTTCGGGACCGAGGTGCGGGTCCTCTCGGTCCTGGAAAAGGGGGACTTCTTCGGCGAGATGTCCATCCTGGAGGGGCTCCCCCGCACCGCCACGGCCGTGGCCCTGGAGGAGACCGACTGCCTGGCCATCAACGAGGCCACCTTCGATCAGATGCTCCGCGGGAACCTGGAGATCGCCGTCCGGATGCTGCGCAAGCTCTCCAACAAACTGCGCGAAACCACCGAACTGCTCAACCAGGTGGCCGGGAAGACGGTCCAGGTGGAGAAGCCGAAGGAGCTGATCGAGGAGGTCCTCGCGGTCTCCGCCTCCCCCTACCATCTGGCCGTGGCGGACACCGAGGTCGTCCTCCCCGTCCGGAAGGAGGGGACCACCCTGGTGGGCCGCAAGGACCCCGTCACCGAGATCTACCCCGACATCGACCTCTCCCCCCACGACACGAGCCGCTCCATCTCGCGGCGCCACGCCAAGTTCGTGGTCCGCAACGACCAGGTCTTCCTCCAGGAGGACATCGGCACCACCAACGGCACCTTCCTCAACGGCGAGAAACTGCAAAAGGGCGAATTCTACGCCGTCCATGACGGCGACGAGGTGCAGTTCGGCCTGGTGCGCACCAAGTTCACCGTCTCCAACTGACCGGCGATCCATGACGGCCCCAGGCCCCTTCCTTCCCCTCCGGTTCCTCAAGGGCGTGGGTCCGGTTCGCGCCGCGGCGCTTTCGGAGGCCGGTTGCGCTTCGGGGTGGGACCTCCTCAGCCACCTCCCCTTCCGGTACGAGGACCGCCGGGCGGTGGTCCCCATCGCCTCGCTTTCCACCCCCGGAGAGCGGTACGCCATCCGCGGGCGCGTCACCGCCATGGACTGGCACCAGGCCCGCCGCCGGAACCTCTTCATCCTCAAACTGCTCGTCGCCGACGAGTCGGGGTTCATCCCGGTGGTCTTTTTCAACCAGCGGTGGCTCCTGGATATCTTCAAGGAGGGGATGAACCTGTTCCTGTACGGGAAACTGTCGGCCCGGCGGGAGTGGGTGCTGGAGAGCCCCCGGTGGGAGCTGGCCGCCGCCCCGCGCGGCGAGACGGGGCGGGTGGTGCCGGTCTATCCCGCCCTCGGCCCCCTCAACTCGCGCCAGATCGGCCTCCTCATCGGCCAGGTGCTGGACCTCTGCCCCTCCCCCCTGTCCGACCCCCTGCCGGCGGACTTGACGGCGGCGGAGGGGCTCCCTCCCCTGGAGCGGGCCCTGCGGGACCTCCACCGCCCCGAGACGATGGAGGCGCACGAGGCGGGGCGGCGGCGCCTCATCTTCGACGAACTGTTCACCTACGAACTGGCCCTTCTGCTGAACCGGCGGAAGCGGGACCTGGCGGCCTCCGGGCCCCGGGTGGACCTCACCGACGCCCTGAGGGCGCGGGTGAGGGACATTCTGCCTTTCAAGTTGACCGGGGGGCAGAGGGAGGCGGTGCGGACCATCGCCCACGACATGGCCTCGGGCCGCCCCATGCGGCGCCTCCTCCACGGCGACGTGGGATGCGGCAAGACCATCGTCGCCGCCATCGCCGCCGTCGCCGCCATCGAGAGCGGCCACCAGGCGGCCTATATGGCCCCCACGGCCATCCTGGCCGAACAGCACTTCGCGCGCTTCGCCGCCCTCTTTTCCCGTTCCGGCTACGCGGTCCGCCTCCTCACCTCGGGGACGCCGGCGGCCGAGCGCCGCGGGATCCTTGCGGGCCTGGGCGACGGGAGCGTCCCCCTCGTGGTGGGGACCCACGCCCTTTTGGAGGACCCGGTGGCCTTTGGCTCGCTGGGACTGGTCGTGGTGGACGAGGAGCACCGGTTCGGCGTCCGCCAGCGCCTCCGGCTGAGGGCCAAGGGGAAGAGCCCCCACTACCTGGTGATGACCGCCACCCCGATCCCACGGACGCTGACGCTCACGCTCTACGGCGATCTGGATGTCACCGCCATCACCGAGATGCCCCCGGGGCGGACAAAAGTGAAAACCCTGTTGCGCCCCGAAGCCAAACGGCCGGAGGCGCTGGCCTTCGTCCGCGACCAGATCGCCGCCGGGCGGCAGGCGTTCATCGTCTATCCCCTCATCGAGGAGTCGGAGAACTTCGAGGCCCGGGCGCTGACGGCCCACTTCGACGCCGTGGCCGCGGCCCTTCCCGGCGTCCCCGTGGCGATGCTCCACGGACGGCTCCCTTACAAGGAGAAGGAGGGCGTCATGCGGCGTTTCGCCTCCGGGGCCGTCGGGGCGCTCGTCGCCACCACCGTCGTGGAGGTGGGGGTGGACGTCCCCAACGCCTCCGTCATGCTCGTCGAGAGCGCGGAGCGGTTCGGCCTGGCGCAGCTGCACCAGTTGCGGGGCCGCGTCGGGCGCGCGAGGCACACGTCGTGGTGCGTCCTCCTGCACGGGGGGGGGGCGTCCGAGGAGTCGCTCCAGCGCCTTCAGTTGTTCGAGAAGATTGATGACGGCTTCGCCCTGGCCGAGGAGGACTGGAACCTCCGCGGCCCCGGCGACCTGCTGGGCCTGCGGCAGTGGGGCCTCCCGCGCTTCAGGGCCGCGGACCTCTTCCGGGACCGCCCGGTCCTGGAGCGGGCGCGGAAGGCGGCGGCGCGGTGGCTCTCCGACCACCCGCTGGAGGAATGCGAGGCCCTGGTGGGGGAGTTATACCGCTACTGGACCTTCGAGGAGGTGCCCATATGAACGGCAAATTCCAGATCTACACCGGGGAGGGGAAGGGGAAGACCACGGCCTCCATGGGGCTGGCCCTCCGGGCCGCCGGGGCGGGCCTCGGCGTGGCCTTCATCCAATTCGACAAGGGGTACAGCAACCAGGAGCACTACGCCGAGCGCCACTCCCTGCGCCTCATCCCCAACATCGATCTTTATCCGACGGGGTGCGAGCGGATCCAGAAGGACGGGAAGTTCCGGTTCGGCGTCCAGCCGGAGGACCGCGCCGAAGCCGAGCGGGCCCTGCGCATCGTCAGCAGGGTGATCGCGGAGCGAAAGCACCAGGTGGTCGTCCTCGACGAGATCAACGTGGCCCTCCACATCGGTCTCGTGACGATGGAGGAGGTGATGGCCATCATCGGCCTCCACGCCGCCGACCCGTTTTTCGAACTGCTCATGACGGGCCGGTACGCCAAGCCGGAGGTGATGGAACACGCCGACCTGGTCACCGAGATGACCAAGGTGAAACACTATTTCGACCAGGGGCTCTTCGCCCGCAGGGGGATCGAGTTCTAAGCCCGCCCACCCGACCGGCTGGAAAACGGGAAGGCCGGAAAGCAGAAAATGTAGGGACGCGGGGCGGCTCCCCCGCCCGCCCGACTTTGGACTTTCCCACAACAGCCGCCTTCCGCCCTTGCCTGTCTTATGCGGGAGGATAAGCCGGGGGTCCGGGATGAAAGAAATCCTCCCCTACAGGATCTTATCGCCTGGTGCCGTCAATCTGCCTGCCTTCTTGACTTGCCCCGCCGCGGATGTTATAAGCATTCTGTGAACCCCCTCCCGCGGGGCCCGGCATGACCCGCTACGGTCCCGATTTTTACGCCCACCGCGACCAGGACACGGCCCCCTCGGCCGAGGCGGTCCTTTCCGCCGTTCTCGAGGTCCTTCCCCCCATCCGCTCGGCGGTGGATGTCGGGTGCGGCGTGGGGACCTGGCTGGCCTGCCTAAAGGGCAAGGGGGTGGCGGAAGTGTTCGGCGTTGACGGCCCCTGGCTGGATCCCGCCCGCCTCATCATCCCCCGCGACGCGTTCGTCCAGGCCGACCTGGGACTCCCGCTCCGGCTGGAACGGCGGTTCGACCTGGCCCTCTCCCTCGAGGTGGCGGAACACCTCCCTCCGGAACGGGCCGGCTCCTTCGTCGCCGACCTCTGCGCCCTGGCCGATTGCGTCCTCTTCGCCGGCGCCGTCCCCCACCAGGGCGGCACCGGCCATGTGAACGAGCAGTGGCAGGAATACTGGGCGGGACTGTTCGATGCCCTGGGGTACGCGCCGGTGGACGCCGTGAGGCCCCGCGTCTGGAGCAACGAAGCGGTCCGCGTCTGGTACCGCCAGAACACCCTGCTCTATGTCAGGCGTCCCCGTCTCGGGGAGGTGAAGGCCCCCGCGGCGGCGGGGCCGCTTTCGGTGGTCCATCCCGCCCTGTACGCGCAGAAAGTCGGCTCCCTCCGCGGCGCCTGGAAGACCTTCATCCGGAGATTCCGGAGGAGCATTCTCCCGCGCCGCTGACCGATCCGATGATGGGAGAATAGAGTCCCGTGAATATCCTCGCCCTGCTCCTGGGAGCCCTCTTGCTCTCCACCGCGCCCGCCCCCCCGGCCGGCCCGATCGAAGGCGCGTCCCTCCAGGAGCCCGAGGACCCCAGCCGCGTCCTCAACCTCCTCGACGGCCTCGTCGAACGGGCCCAAGAGAGCAGTCCGTTCCTCGCCCTCGTCATCCGGTGCCTGGGCTTTCTTGTTTGGCTCTTCCTCCGCATCAAGGTGTGGGGTCCGTCGGTCCTGGTGACTACCGTGGTCGTTATCGGATTTTTGGTCTGGCAGGGGCGGAGGAAGAATAAAGAGATCCCACAGGCACAAGAAGTCTTGGAAGAAGAAAGTGAGATGTAGCCGCTTCTGATTCAGTTTCGAGTTTCGAGTTTAAAGTTTCGAGTTCCCCCTCCCGAATTTAGGCGGGCAGGCTTCAGACGGCAGACTACAGGCAACAGGCGGCAGGCCCCATACTCCAGATTTCTCCCCAGCCAATGCTTCTGTAGCGTCCTCAGTGTGCTGAGGACGGCTTCTGCCGCCAGAATGTAGCCGCAGGATTTACGCCTGAGGGGCATAGAACGCGTTTTGCGAGGCATTTGCCTTTATTCAGCGATGATCAGGGAACCTTGGAACAACATCTCGATCCTTGACTTTATGTGGCGCATAATCCGGATACGGGACCATGGCCCGCGCTTCCATCCATCTATAAAACTGACCATTTCCCATAACAACATCCGCATCAAATTGATTCTCATCATAGAACCACATTAAATATCGGATAGCATCCCAAGAGCCATCTTTCCCAGCCGAACGAATGAAATACTCTTGCGATGGGCCAGTTTCAAATACACAAAATTGAAAATCATGATCCCATGCATCTTTAAGATAAAGTTTGTCGATAAGGCCAGAATCAACGTTCCCCTTTTTCAGCATCCGAATGATGTGCTCTCCAGAGATATTTCCCCAGCATACGGGAGAAACTTGTTGCTCTTGGGGAACATACGTTTCTTGAGCCACATAATAGGTCTCCCATGCCATCGCCCAATCCTTCATCCTATGCATAGTCGTTTTAAGGCGCTCACGATCTATTGCATGATATCTTGCTTCAGCAAAAAGTGTTCCCGTATAAAACATGTTGAAAAGACAGATACAATAGGTCATCCATATGAAGGTTTTCTGCCAAAGCTTGTAGTGGATCTTTCTGCCTACCCACAAACACAGAATAAGAATAGCAATCGACGCCATTACGGCTGCTCCGACGAGAAGGGTGTTCATCCTAACGCCGTGGAAATAGAATCCATACTTACTGTGGATAAAAGATGAAATAACCATCCATGCACCGATGGAGAACGAAAATGCAATGAAAGGGAACAACCTCCACCGGATGGAGCTAATGGGATTGCTCATTAACTTGCTTGCCCACTTCATACATCAATATCCCCGCCGCCGTCGAAACATTGAGCGAATCAATCTTCCCCTTCATGGGAATGCCCACGAGGAAGTCGCATTCCTGCTTGAGGTAATCCGACAACCCCTTGCCCTCCGTCCCCATCACCAGCAGGGTCTTGGGATCGAACTTCACCTCCCCCACCGGATCACCCTCCATCGTGGCGCCATAGACCCAGTAGCCGGCCGCCTTGGCCTTTTTAATGAACGCGGCGGCGTTGGAGATGCTGCCGATGGAGAGGTGGGCGACGGCGCCGGCGCTGGTCTCGTACACCGTCTCGGAGAGCGGGGCCGACTCGTGGACGGTGACCCCCACGCAGGCAAACCCCAGGCCGCACGCGGTGCGGAGGATGGCCCCCAGGTTCCGGGGGTCGTTGATCTTGTGGAGGAGGAGCAGGGGGCGGCCCGCCGCGCGAATGAGCAGGTCGTCCTCCCCCATCACCGCGGCCGTGGCGATCTGGGCGGCGATCCAGTGACGGCGGTTCTCGTTGCGGAAGAAGTCGGCCCCCGTCCAGTGGACGGGGACGCCCCGGGCCCTGCACAGCTCCGTCACCCGGTCGGTCTTGGCGTCGAAATGGCCGCGCTTGAGATAGACGACGCGCACGCTCCGGCCCCCCTCGAGGGCCTCCAGGACCGCGTGGGCGCCGAAAACGGTCAGAGCGCCGCCAGCACCGCGCACCATGCCGCGATCCCTTCCGCCTCCCCCACCCACCCCATCCCCTCGTTGGTCTTCCCCTTCAGCGAAACGGCCCCTTCGTCCACCTCCAGCAGTTCGGCCAGGCGCCGCCGCATGGCCGGCTTGTGGGGGGCGATGCGGGGCGTCTCGGCGATGATGACCAGGTCGATGTTCACCACGCGAAAACCGGAGTGACGCTCCCGGATGCGCTCCAGGGCCTGCTTCAGGAGTCCGGTGCTGTCGGCCCCGCGGTACCGCTCGTCGGTCGGGGGGAAGAGCTCTCCGATGTCGGGCATCCCCGCCGCCCCGAGGAGGGCGTCGGTAAGGGCGTGGAGGGCGCAATCGGCGTCGGAATGGCCGGCGAGGCCGGGGGTGTTGGGCACCTCCACCCCGCAGAGCCGCAAAGTCCGCTGGTGGTCGAACCGGTGGCTGTCGTAGCCCAACCCCACCCGCATCGATCCAGCGGCTTCCGTTTTTTCCATCGGCATCTCCATTTGCACTGCCATCGCACTCACCTTTCGGGAAAAGCGTAAATAGTAAATGGTAAATAGTAAATGGAGAAAGATAAAGTTCCGCGCTTTGTGCTCTTTACCATTTACCCTTTACCCTTTACGCTTCTCATTGTTTATACCCGATCATCCTCAGGAACTCCCTCCGCTTCTTCCTGTCCTCGTCGCTCTCCACCCCCTTGGGCGCCCCGCCGTCCACCACCCCCAGGATGCCGTTGCCCTGCGGAAGGGCGGCGACGACGGCGTGGACGGGGTTGGCGGTGGCGCAGAAGACGGTGGCCACCTCCTGGCACGCCTTGACCGCGTTGAGGACATTGACGGGGTAGGCGTCCTTGAGGATGAGACAGAAACAATGCCCCGAAGCCAGGGCCTGGAGGTTGCCGGCGGCGGCCCCGATCAGATCGGGATCGTTCCCCTCGGTGCGGATGAGACAGGGGCCCGAGGCCTCGGAGAAGGCCAGGCCGAACTTGGCCTGCGGGACCGAAGTGACCATGATCTCGTAAAGGTCCTCGGCGGTCTTGATGAAGTGGCTCTGCCCCAGGATGAGGTTGCACCCCTCGGGGAGGGTCAGCGGAATCGATCTCAGGTCCATGGTCGGACTCCTTTCGCCCTATTGTAGCACCGCCGGAGGACGGCTTGACAGGGGACGGGCGGACGGATAGGATGGGGGGCGACCAAGGAGGTCCCCCATGCGCAACCCCTTCGCCACAGTCCTCGTGCTCCTGGCGGCAGCCATCGCCGCGGCCCAGAACACCGCCCATCCCCGCCTCTGGATCACCGCCGACGATCTGCCCCGCCTGCGGGGCTGGGCGGTGCAGTCCAACCCCCTGTGGAGCGGGGGGCTGGACCTCCTGGGACAGGAGGCCAAGGCGGAAATGGATGCCGGGAACATTCCGTCCGGGGACAGCGGCGGGACCACCTGGACCGAGTTCCCGTGCGAAATGTACTCTGAGCTGTTCGCTTTTCTCTCCCTCGTGGACCCCGATCCTGGAGCCCGGGCCGACTACGCCGCGCGGGCCCGCACCCTGCTGATGCACGCCATCACCGAAGCGGCCAAGGGGGCGGCCGAAGGGCTCCCCTTCCGCGACCCCTCCTTTGCCACTTCCGACCGCTCGCGGTGGACCGGCGAGGGGTTCGGCCTCACGGTGGATTGGATCTATCCCTCCCTCTCCGCCGCCGACAAGGCCGCCATCCGGCAGGTCTTTCTCCGCTGGGTCCAGGAGATCAAGACCACGGGATACCACCACCCCGAACCCGTGGGCCTGGTGAACGATCCCGCCCTGCTCACGACCGAGCAGGTGCGGTGGGCCGGGAACAACTACTTCGCCGCCGGAATGCGGAACATCGGCCTCATGGCCATGGCCCTGGATGAAGCGGACGACCCCGGCGGGACCCTGCGCGCCGGCTTGGAGATCGCCACGGGGGCCTACCTCTATCTGTACCACCACCTGCTCTCCACCGATGCCCGCGGGGGCTTCGCGCCGGAGGGGTTCGAATACGGCCCCCAGACCCTGGCCTACGGCGCGCAATTGTTGTGGGCCCTGGAAACGGCGGGTCAGGACGACCCGGCCGTGTGGGGACCGCAGGCGTGCTGGGCCGACCAGCCCTTCTGGAACGACCTGGTCCCGGCCTATCTCAACTCCCTCAGCCCGGCGACGGCGACCGTCCCCGGGGCCGAATGGATGGGACCCGTCTACCTCCCCGCCTGGTACGGCGACGGCCAGCGCTACTGGGCCCCCGATCTCGCCGCCACTTCCGGTCCCCTGGCGCTCCACCACCTCCGGGCCGGCGCCGCCGCCTCGGCCGAGGCCCTGCGGTGGATCCAACTCCACGTCCCCGCCGGGGGCGCGGAGGGCCTGCTCGAACGGGTGGAGGACGCCCAATCCTTTTCCGAGGCGATCTTCTATTTCCTCCTTTTCGACCCAGCAGGCGCCGCGCCGCAGGACCCCCGCCCCGGCACTGCCACGGAGTGGTACGCCCCGGGAACGGGCCGGGTCCTTGCCCGGACGGGATGGGACGCCGGGGCCGCCTGGTTCACCTACTTCCTGGGCTGGGAGAGCATCGACCACCAGTTGGCGGAGGGCAACCAGTTCGAATTCTACCGCGGGGGCGAATGGCTCACCAAATCGCGCGTGGGATGGGACGGCATCTCGTCGCTCTGCACCATCGGGCGCTCGGACTATCACAACACCCTGGCCCTGGAAAACGACCCCATCGACCGGGAGCCGGACTTCTTTCTGTGGCTGTGCCAGCAAAACGGCTCGCAGTGGATGTTCGGCCCCTCGGGGGATGGCGTCATCGGGGCGCTGAGCCTTCAGTCTCGGTATGTCCATGCCCATGGCGACGCGACCGACCTCTACAATTCGGATTATGAAGAGGTCACCGACATCACCCACGCCAGCCGCTCCATCCTCTGGCTCAAGCCCGACCACATCGTCGTCTACGACCGGGCCGAGTCGGCCACCGCGGGGCGGTTCAAGCGGTTCTGGCTCAACCTCCCCGCCCCCGCCGTGATCGCCGGGAACCAGGCCCTGATGACCACGGCCTCGGGCCAGCGCCTCTCGATCACGGCCCTCCTCCCCGCCGGCGCCGCCCTCTCCTCTTCGGCCTCGGAGGACCTGCCCGATACGGCCGACGGGGAGATCATGCACTTCCGTTTTCTTAACGAAGCTCCCGGCGGCCCGGCGTCGGTCCGATTTCTCCATGTCCTGCAGGGGATGGACGCGGGGGATGGTGCCGATGCCGCCCTCCGGGTCTCTTCCACTGCCGGCACTCCGTACGAGGGGGCCCGGGTGGGTGCATCGGTCGTCCTCTTCCCCGTCACGGCCGGCGCCCCGTTCGCCTCCACCACCTATCGCGTCCCCTCCTCCGTCCGTTCCCACTTCGTCACCGGCTTGGAGCCGGGAGCGCCCTACGGCGTGACGGCGGCGGAGAGCGGCGGCGAATGGACGGTGACCGTGGGCGCCGGAGCCACCCACCGGGCCGACGAGGGGGGCGTGCTGGCCTTCAGTCCGGGTGGGGGCTCCCACGACCGGCCGCTGGAGAAGCCCTGAAATCGGGTTAGTTCCGCATCTTTCGCTTTGATGATTTATCAAGGAGCCGTCACAGACCGGCCTGCGCAGAGCAGGCGCAACACTTCCACTTCCCGCTTTTCACCTCTCGCCTCTCACGTTTCACGTCTCACGTCTCACCTCTCACCTCTCACCTCTCACGTCTCACGTCTCACGTCTCACGTCTCACGTGCTTTATAATAGCTCCATGGAATCCACCTGGACGAAGGCGGCCCTGCCCATCCTCGAGGAGGCCCGGCTTGCGGTCGGGCCCGAGGCGGTGGAGCGCCTGCATGTCAAAACTCCCTGGCGCCATTTCGCCGTCACGGCCCGGCAGTTCATCTTTCTTTTTGGGTGCGGCGCCGCGCTTTGGTTCGTCACCCACCCCCTGCTCGTCGCGCCGCTGGCGGCAATCCTGGGGCTGACGGTCTTCAACTTCACCGTCCTCCTCCACGAACAACTCCACCAATTGATCTTCGCCAGGCCCCATCCCCGGTGGCATCGGTTCCTGGGCCAACTCTACGCCTTCTGGAGCGGCATCTCCGCCGCGCAGTTCACCCGCTGGCACCTGGACCACCACCGCCACTTAGGCTCCTCCACCCTCGACCCCAAGCGACACCACCTCTCCCCCAAGATCAACGCCCGGTGGCTCAAGCTTCTCTACTTCACCCCGGCCCTCTTCTTCATCTACTTCCGGGCCGCCGCCCGGGAGACCGCCACCTACGACGAGGCCCTGCGCCGAAAGATCGCCCGCGAGCGGTGGGTGAGCATCGGCGGCCACCTGGCCATCCAGGCGGCGCTGGTGGTTTTCGGCGGCTGGGGCGTCTGGCTGAGGGTGTACGCCCTCCCCGTGGGCGTCTTCTTCCCCCCGGCCTTCGCCCTCAACCGCCTGGGCCAGCACTACGCCATAAAAACAGACGATCCCGCCGGCTGGACCACCTGGGTCGCGGGCTCGTGGTTCTGGGACTTCATCTACCTCCATTCCGATTACCACCTGGAACACCACCTGTTCCCCTCGGTCCCCTGCTACCACCTGCCGGAACTCCAGCGGCGCCTCGTCCCCTTCCACGAACGGCACGGCTTGAGACGCTGGTCCTACGGCGGGCTGTTCTGGGGCTACATCGTCCGGAACCGGGCGCCGCACACCCACTGGCCCGGATGACCCTTTCCCCCATGACGCGGCCCCCTTCGGAGACCATGGATCCGGCGGCGCCCCCCACCTCCCGCGCGGAGACCGCCTGATGGTCGGCGTCGGCGTGGTCGGAACGGGTTTGCTGCTGGGGTGGTTGTGGAAAAGGACCTTCGACCCCCTTCCCCGATGGGTCCTTTTCTTCTATCTGGCGCTTCCGGCCCTTTATCTCTTCCAGCCCCTTTTCATGGAATCCCGTTTCCAGGTCCCGGCATGGGGCGAATACGCCTCGCAATTGATCCCCTTTTCCGCCTATGTCGATCCCCCTCCCGTGGCCGAGAACAAACTTCTCGTGGATGTGCCGAGCCAGATCTTTCCGTGGTACGTCCAGGCGCGCTCGGAACTCCTCGCGGGACGGTTCCCCCTTTACAATCCCCTGGCCGCCTGCGGCATGCCGCTGCTGGAGAACGCCCAGGCGTCCCTGTTCTCCCTCCCCCTGCTGGCCACCCTCTGGGTGACCCCCCTGAAGGGCCTGACGGCCGCCGTGTTCCTGCAGATCTTCCTGACCCTCCTGTTCACGCACGCCTTCCTGAGATCGCTCGACTGTTCCCTGCGCGCGTCGCTGTTCGGAAGCGTCTCTTTCGCTTTTTCCGCCTTCGCCGTGGCCTGGATGTACTTCCCGATCATGCGGGTGCTCCCCGGCCTGCCCCTGATGCTCTACGCCGTGGAGATGGTCCGCCGGGAGGGCCGGCGGCGGCACGTCGCCCTCCTGTCCCTGTCCATGGCCCAGATGGTGGTGGCGGGAAATCCGGAGTGCGCCTTCTTCTTCATCGGGTTCGGCCTGGTCCATGCCGGGTGGGCCCTGGCCCGCCGGCCCAAGGCCCTGGTGCAGGTCCTGGGGGCGGGGGGGGCGGCCCTGCTCCTGTCGGCGTTTTTCTGGCTCCCTTTCCTGGACTACCTCCCCCGATCGGGCAAATACAACTGGGTGCGCACCCTCGACCCCTCCATCTGGCTGAATCCTCCGTTCGATGCCTCGTCCCTGATCCCCAGCGTCATGCCGCTCTATTACGGTCTTCCCACCCACACATTTTTCAACGACGCCCACAATTTCAATTTCATGGCCGGCTACGCCGGGGCGCTCTCCCTGTTCTTCGCCGCCTGGGCCCTGCCGTCCTGGAGGCGGCGTCCCGTGCCTTTTTACGCGGGGATGGGCCTCCTGGTCGTCGCCGCCCTGATCAACCTGCCTCCGGTGTCCACCCTGCTCCGGCACATGCCCATTGTGCAATTCGCCGAATTCGGGCGATTGCGCGCGCTTCTTGCCCTGGTCCTGGTGGTCCTGGGCAGTATCGGATTGGATGCCTTCTTTTCCCGCTCCCGTCCACCGGCATGGCCTGCCGCCCTGCTGGCGGGCCTGCTCCTGGCCCTGGCCTTCACCTCTCCCGCATGGGACTCGGCCCCGCCGCTCTTTTTGGTAAAACTGACGGCGGGCGCGGTCGCCCTGCTCGTCTTCGCGTTCCTGGCGCGGTTGCGCCGCGGAGCGTTCGCGGCCGTGATGCTCCTGCTGGCGCTCGACCTGATCTGGCCGCTGTGGGGCCTGAACCCCGTCTACCCCGCGGCGATCGCCCCCCGCGCCACCCCCGCGGTCCGGTTGCTTCAGGAACGGGGCGAAGAGGGAAGGTTCGTGGCGGAGGGGGTGCAATTCATGCCGAACGTCAATGCCCTGTATGGCCTCGAGGACGTCCGGTTCAACGACCCCATGACCCCATGGACCTATTTCCGGTTCGTCAAGGCGCGCGGCCTGATCCAGGACGCGTATTGGCGCGGCTGGATCCGTTTTGAGGACCCTGCGATGGATTTCCTGGGGATCCGCTCCATTCTCAAGGTACCCGACCAGCCCCTCCCAGGGCGCGAGCCGCTTCATCGGGGCGGGGACGGCTGGGTGTACGACAATCCGGGGGCCATGCCGCGCTTTTTCTTTCCGGCCTCCGCAACGCCGGCCCCCGGGGGGGAGGCCTTGTGGGAAGGGTTGGCCGGCCTGGACCTGCGCCGGGAGGCGCTGGCATCGGGGATCTCCAGGCCGATCGCGCGGGGGAACGCCGAAGTCGTCTCGATTAGGGCCCTCTCCCCGACGGAATACCGCGTGTCCGTGCGGGCCGACGGCGAACGGGTCCTGGTCGCGTCCTTGCCCAACCTGCGGCCCTGGAAGGCGGAGGCCGCCGGGGCGCCCCTTCCGAAACTCACCGTCAACGGCCACTTTTGCGGATGGATCCTCCCGCCCGGGGAGTATGCGGTCTCCATCCGGTACCACCACACGGTTTTCAAGATCGGGATGGCGCTGACGGCCCTGGGGCTCCTTCTCGGGGGGGCCTACCTCTTCAGCGCCCGCAGGATCTCTTCGGCCTCCACGCGGACGATGTAGGCGTTGTCCCAATTGAATCCGGTCCTCCCGAGGACCTTGCGGCAGGCCTGCGCCACCTTTTCCGAACCCTCAGGGTCCAGAAGACCGTTGATGGCCATTTTCCCCAACGAGCGAAGGGACTTGGCCCTGACGGGGGCCATGGGGTCGGTCAGCGTCGTGGCGGAGTCGGCGACCCGGGCGGGGATCGATTCGGGCTTCCGCACCTCCACCCTTTTGTCTGGTCGGTCGCGCTATTTTTCCCACCGCACCGCGTCGGCGATGACGACGAACCCCTCGGGCTCGGCGTCGTCGAGGGTGACGGTGTAGGTCTGCCCCGATTCGAGCCAGTGGGGTCCCAGGGCGACCCACTGCCCGCCGTTGACCCGCTGGTTCACCAGATGGAGCTGTTCCCCCCCCGCGCGGCTGACCCGGAAGCGGGCCTGGTCGGAGCGGTTGGCCCCCTGGGGATACCAGACGGAGACGGTGTAGAGCCCGCGCTCCCTGACCCCGAACGACCAGGCCGCCAGGGCCGCCCCCACGCCGCCGGTGGCGTGGTACCGGTAATCAGGGCCGTACTTGCCGGCGGCGGAGTCCCCCACGGACCAACTTCCCGTGAACTCCGCCTCGTCGTTGTCCCTCACCGCCTGCAAAACCGGCCCCTCCCGGTTCCCCGCCGCGTCCACCGCCTCGACGCGGTAGAACCAGCAGGCACCGGGGTCGGGCCCACCGGGGTCGGGGTGGAACGGGGCGGCCGTCTGCCACGGCGGCTCGTCGAACCGCCCGGGGTCGGGGGAGCGGAAGAGCTCGTAATGCCCCATCGTCTCGCCTCCGCCCAGGCGGTCTTGGGTGACCGCTTCCCACCGCCAGGCCTCCGTCGCGCCGTCCCAACGGAGGGAGTCGCCCACCGGCCGCGGCGACACCGTGTCCCCGGGGGTGGGGGAGAAGGCGACCTGGAGAGCGTACGGCCCGGGATACTGGGTGCCGCCGGAGCCGGTCCAGGTGTCGCAGACGATCAAATAGGTCCCCGGCTCGACCGCGACGGTGAAGGTGGAATCGTTCCGAACGACGCAGAAGGCGGGGTCGCACGCCAGAAGGAGGTGGATGTCGATGTCCACCCCCGACCCGTCGGTGACGGTGACCGTGAGGTCGCCCGGCCGGTCGATGGCCACCCGGTAGATCACCTCCGGACCGGCCTCGTTGACGGCGGGGGCGCAGGAGTATCCGTTGAACAGGGCCGGCTTGCCGGTGGTGTCGTTGTCATCGACGAAGGGGAACCCCGTGATGGAGATGGCCCCCGCGCAGGGGTCGGCCGCGACCGCGCCGAAGAAATCGAGGATGTCGGCCATCAAGGCCGCCCGGGCGGCCTCCCCGACGACGGTTTCGAATGGAAACCCGAAGGTGACCGCCTTGAAGGGGCCCGCGCCGTATTGCACCCCGGCCGTCCCCCCCGCCCCGCCCGAATAGGTCAGGCAGGCCACGGCCCCGCCCACGGGGGTGAGCCGGTCGGGATACTCGGCGTCGTACTCCCCGTGGGAGCCGTCGTCGAAGGCGAAGGGGGCGTTGCCCTCGAAGATCCCCCCCGCGGCCGGAACGACGGCGTAGGTCCCGGCGTCGTCCCCGGCGTAGTCGGCCTTGAGGTAGTTGTTGTAGAAGGCCGCGCCGTTCCCCATATGGTCCAGGTCCCACCCGATCTCGGCGCCGCTGGCGAAGAGGTTGCCGCCCCCGTCGAGATAGGCCTGGAGGAGGGCCTGCTCGGCGGCGTCGAAAGTGCGGTCCGTCGTGGATTCCTCGCCCGAGAACCAGAGGACCGCGCCGTATCCGGCGAGGGGGACCTCCCCGCCGCGGACCGCCTCGTGGGAAGCGGAGTCGAAGGCCGAGCCATAGGCGTCCACGGCGCGGGCGAAGGGAAGGATGTACCGGTAGGAGTTCATCCGGTCCACATACCCCCGGTGGAGGGCGTTGGTACTGTAAGGGTCGTCGGTGACCACGGATAGGCTATGGTCCATACGGTCGAACCCCGCGACGATGAGGACCGGCGCGGCCCCGGCACCGACGCGGACCGCCAGGGTCTCGGTGGGGAACGATTCCCCTCCGGGATTGGTGGCGGCAACGCGATAGTAATAGACGGTCCCGGCGCTGACGGCGGCGTCGGTGTAGGAGGTCCCCGCCGCCGCCGTGCCGTTGTCGAACCCCAGGCCGTCGATGCTCCTGTAGACCGTGTATCCCGTGGCGGCGTCGCCGTAGAGTCCGCCGTGGGCGGAATAGGGGGGCGCCCCCCATTCCACGCGCACCTTCCCGGTGCCGTCGTTGCGGACCCGCAGGTTCACCGGGGGCTCGGGCAGGAGGGTGTAGGACAAGCCGTCGCGGGCGGCGAAGTACTTGACGATGCCCTGATAGACCGCTCGGGCGCAGATCAGCCGGAAAACCGGGTTGCGCAGATGCGCCGCGTCGGTGACGTTGTCGTGGTAGGCCATTTCGAAGAGTGCGGCCGGCATCTCGGGGTTATTGGAGGGGTTGAGCTCACCGTACCAGTTGGTGTGAAGGCCCCGATTGGGCCAGGCGGCGTCGTATCCGGCCCGCAGGTCGGCGATGATCTCCGCGTGGACGGCGTTACGCAGTTCCAGCCCCCCCACCACGCCGTTAAAGGGGTAATCCCATCCCCCCGAGGCGTAGGCGAAAGACGAGGTCCCCCGGCCTGTCCCGTCGTAGGCATTGGAGTGCCAGGAAATGTAGACGGGGTCCTCCCACGACTCGTTTTCCCACGCCGCATAGCGGGGCATGGCGTTGACCGTGGATGAACCGCAGGTGGCGGAGGGACATCCCATGAAGTTGGCGTGGTAGACCCCCGACTCCTCGAACCGGGGCCAGCCGCTGGCGGAGGGCTCCCCGAAGGGCTTCTGCGTCCCCGTCCCACCCCCCAGTCGGACGGCGTCGGCGGCGACATAGTTGCCCGCCTCGGCGCTCTGGTTCGAGACGGTCACCGCGCCGGTGGAGGGGCTGGAGCCGGCGGCGAAGTGGAAGCGCCCCAGGTCCTTCCAGGTGGCGCCGTCCCGCTCCTGGTTCAGCACGACGACGGTGCTTCCCCCGGTGTGCCGGATGGTGATCTTAACATCGGTCGCATTCTCGGCGGTGCCGCGGAACCAGTAGTAGACATTGTGGAACCCGGCCGCGGGAATCGTGGGAACGAACGTAGCGGCGGCGGTTTCCGTAGCGTTGACCAGGGCCCGGCGATAGGCCCCGCCATAGGCGGACGCGTGGGTGACGGTGGTCCAGGTCCCCGTCTCCGAATAGCCGCTCCCTCCGTTGTCCAGGATCGTCATGTAAGGGGTCATGTCCCGCTCGCGGCAGGTGTAGACCCCCGCCCCGGCGTTCCAGAGATAATGCGTTAGAAAGGTCAGGACCGACTCGGCGTTGGAGTGGTCCTCGATGAGGTTATGGGTGTTCCCCCGCTGGGTGGCCCACCGTCCCAGTGTCGAACTGTAATACCATCCGTGGCCCGGACTCAGGAAGACGCTCCTGCCGGAGAGAAATCCGGCCGGCTGGCCCTGCCCCCCCGCGGGGGGTTGGCCCGTTCCGCGCAGAGGGTCCGGCTCTTCGAGTTCGCTCTCCTTTTGCGGGACGGAGACCGGCGGCGGGAGAAAATGGTCGAGGGGGTGGTGGAATCCATCCCGGGGGTCGCGGACCATCAGGACATGGCGGGTGACGGCCGGAACGGCCCGGCTCAGTCCCAGGAAAAGGTCGGAAAGGAACTGCCCCCGCTCGTCGTCGAGCCCGCGCAGATAGTCCGGAGGGAGCGAGATGAAAAAGCCCCCCTGGTCGCCGCGGACGCGCACCTCGTCCACGACCAGCCCCTCGGGCAGGGCCCTCGAGAGCGACCGCGCGCTCTCCGCCCGGTCCGGCCCCAACAGGGCCGCCCGCGCCGCCGCCCCCAGGACCGCCTCCCCACGGCGGTCGGCATCGCCCTCCAGCCAGAGGCGCCCGCGAAGATCGGGGTCGACCCGCCCGGACCAGACCAGATATCCGCTCTCATCGAAGAGGGGGACTGAGTAGTCGTGGTCCGTTTCCTGAAGAGGTTCCGGCACCACGATGTCCGCCCCCCACGCGAAAGGAGCCCAGAACAGGAAGAGGACCGCCAACGATCGCATGAGGGTATTTTACCCGCTTACGGCGGAAAATAAAAAGTCCCTCCCCGGATGGGGAGGGACGTGCAGGAGGGTGGTACCATTATTTATGGCTCTTTCTGATCGTTGACGATCGATAGGTACCGGGGCGCACCTTTCCCCTATTCGGAGACCATGAACATAGGCGCCCTTGTCATGGGTTTTGTGGCGCGAATTATAGCAGTTTAAAAGAAGTTGTCAAGGGGATTTTCGAAAAAGAGCGATTGGGCGCACCAAACGAAATTTCAGCGAAACCCTCCTCTCAATCGGAAAATCCAAGTGATTTCAGAACCGCAGGTCGAAGGCCCTGCACCCCATCTCCGGAATGCGGCGCCGATTCTCCCGTCGGCCGCCCCCAGATGCCACGCATAGCCCAGTCTGCGCTATTTCACGGTCGCTCCAGCGGCCGACCGTGGACTGAACCGTCGCAAAGGACCTCCCTGTATTCGTGGATCGCCCCCCCGAATTCGAATGCCAGCCGAACCACGCAGGCACAGGGGGCGGTGCACCATTCCGGCAGGGGAAGGGAGAGGGTTCCAACCTCCTGGAGCAGGGCGGAATAGAGGGCCTCCCCCTTCTGCGAGCCCGGGATTTCCAGCCGGACCTCCACGGCGGTGAAGTCCTCCCGGACCCCCGCGGGGCAGGTGCGGGCGAAAGAAATCTCCAGCCGGCACTCTGTGACGCTGAGGGTCGTCCTCGGCACACAATGATCGCCGTTGGTGAACAGGTACTGGGGATCGGGGGTGTCGTGGAGCCACGCCCGCCCCTCCCCCGACAGGATCAGGGTGGAGGGGATGCCGTAGGGATGGGGCTGGAGGGAGGAACGGAAGAAATTGAGTCGACCCCGCTCCACGCTTTGGACCATCGTCGTCACCGTGCTGTCCACCAGGGTGACGGCGGCGTCGGCGGAAACCCCGAGGAACCCGCCCGAGCCGTCGATGGTGGAATCGAACACCCAGGTCTCGCTCCACTCCGACCCCAGGATCTCCCCCAGGACCGAGTCCCTCACCAGCAAGCGGGTATCCTCGTAGGGGTAGAGGTTCCAGGTCTGGATGCGGCTGTTCTGCACGCGGAACGAGCGGTCGGCCACGGGAAGGGTGAAGTCGGCGTAGTCCATGTAGTTGCGCAGGGAGAGCACAGCGTCCTCATAGAGGAGATGTCCGACGATGAGGTGGCGGTCCTCGGGATTGTCCAGCAGGGTCACTTGTGAACCGGGCTTGACCAGGAGGGGCCAGAAGGGGATGTTCACCTGTTCCAGCCGATAGGAGAAAGCGGTGGAGTCGCCAGGCCCGGGGAAGGTGAAGTCCTGGAGTCCCGGCGGAGGATAGGTGAGCGTGGCGGCGTCGCCGTCCCCGAAGGTGGGCCACACCCACAGGCGCGTGCGGGCCGAGCTCTCCGGCGCGGGCGGAACGCGGCGCGCTTCGAACCGCCCGTGGTCGAGCAGGATCACTTCGAAGTCGCCGGTGCAGTCCTCCACCGTAATGCGCCCCCCGCCGTACATCCCCGGCTGGGTCACCCCGGCGGGGTCGAGGAAGAAATCGGAGCCCTGGATGGAGGCGGTGGCGTCGTCGAGTACGATGATCCCCGCCTGCCAGCCGTTGCTGGAGAACCGGATGGAATCGATCTCGATGCAGCCGGTCTCCAGCGCCGCGAGGAAAAACTGCCCGTTGTAGGTGGACTTGAGGCGGAAGTCGCAATTATGGACTTTCAGCAGGCCGCCGGCGAAGACGGCGACGAACCCCGTCTGCGTGAAGTTGGCCCGGATGTCCAGGACGCCCCCTTCGAGAACGACGATGTTCCCCTCATGGACCGTGGGCGCGGTGATGGTCATGGTCTCGTTGGCGATAAACCAATCCTCGGCGGTGAGGAAGGCGGAGAAGAGCAAGAGTAATAGGAAGGTCCGCATGAGATTACGATACCCGCAACATGAGATCGATGCAAGTGGAGCCTATCCCGCGGTGCCGATTCTCCCGTCGGCCACCCCAATAAACGGGCGGGCCCTGTGGCCCGCCCAACTCGAAACTCGAAACTATAAACTCGAAACTCGAAACTCGAGACTTTAGACCCGAGACTATTTTTTCCACCTCAGCACGGGCGTCCGCGCCGCGCGCACCTCGTCGAGGCGCTTGACCGGGGTGGTATAGGGGGCGCCCTTGACGAAGTCGGGGTCCTGCTCCACCTCCTCCGCGATGGCCTTCATGGCCGCGACGAAGCGGTCCAACTCCGCCTTGCTCTCGGTCTCGGTGGGCTCGATCATGAGGGCCCCGTGGACGATGAGGGGGAAGGAGACCGTGGGCGGGTGGATGCCGAAGTCCAGGAGGCGCTTGACGATGTCGATGTTCTTGACGCCGCGCTTGGCCTGGATCGTGTCATCGAAAACCACTTCGTGGAGGGTGGGGCCGGAGTACTTGAGACCATAGACGCCCGTGAGGCGGACGCGGATGTAGTTGGCCAGGAGGACGGCCATCTTCGAGACGTCGGTCAGCCCCTCGCCGCCGAGGGTGAGGATGTACGCGTAGGCCCGCACGAGGACGGCGAACTGCCCGTGGAAGGAGCGGACGCGGCCGATGGAATCTGGGCGGTCGAAGTCCAGGCGGTAGCCGTCCCCGGTCTTCTCGACCATGGGCACGGGGAGGAACGGGACCATCCCTTCGGCCACGGCCACGGGGCCGGAACCGGGGCCGCCGCCGCCATGGGGCGTGGAGAAGGTCTTGTGGAGGTTGATGTGCATCAGGTCCACCCCCATCTTCTGCGGGGAGGCGATGCCCATGAAGGAGTTGAAGTTGGCGCCGTCGAGGTAGAGATAGGCCCCCTTGGCGTGAAGGATGCGGGCCGCGTCGGCGATCCCCTCCTCGAAGATGCCCAGGGTGTTGGGGCAGGTCACCATCAGGGCGGCGGTTTCCTCGTTGACCTCGCGCTCGAGGGCGGCCAGGTCCAGCTTGCCGCCGGGGTTGGACTTGATCTCCTTGGTCGTGTAGCCGGCGAAGATGGAGGAGGCGGGGTTGGTGCCGTGGGCTGAGTCGGGGATGAGGACCACCTTGCGGGGGTTGCCCCGCTTCTGGTGGGCCTTCCGGATCATCATCAGGGCCGTCCATTCCCCGTGGGCGCCGGCGTTGGGCTGGAGGGTGACGCGGGCAAGGCCGGTGACGGCCTTGAGCGCCTCTTCCAGGAGATACATTAATTCCAAACTCCCCTGGATGTAGGTCTCGGGAAGGGAGGGGTGGGCGCCGGCGAAGCGGGGGATGCGGGCCGCGGCCTCGTTGATCTTGGGGTTGTGCTTCATGGTGCAGGACCCCAGGGGGTAGAAGCCGTGGTCCACCGAGTGGTTGAGCGAGGAGAGGCGCGTGTAGTGGCGCACCACCTCCACCTGCGAGAGTTCGGGGAAGCCGGCAATTTCCTTGCGGCGGTAGGCCGCGGGAACGGAGAGCTTGGTTTCAGGGACTTCGACGCCGGCCTCGGGAAGGAGCAGGCCGACCTTGCCGGGGGAGGAGAGCTCGAACAGGAGCTTTTCAGGTTCTCTGCGATTGATCTTCATAGCGCCTCCGCAGCCGCCACAAGGGCCTTGAGGGTCGTGGGGTCGTTGATCTCGGTGACGGCGAAGAGCCAGCCGTCCTTCAGTTCCGGATAATCCCCGGCGAGCGGCGGGCCGAAGACGAACCCTTTCTTTTCCAGTTCGGCGGCCTTGGGGAGCGCGACGGCGAACTCGTTGAAGAACGGGCCGTCGAAGAGGGCCGCGGCTTTCTTCGAGGCCAGGAGCCCCTCCCGAAGGTACTGGGCCCTTTTCGCGTTGACGAGGGCCAGCGCCTGCATCCCCTTGGGCCCCATGAGGGCCATGTAGATCGAGGCGGAGAGGGCGCAGAGGGCCTGGTTGGTGCAGATGTTGGAGGTGGCCTTTTCGCGCCGGATGTGCTGTTCACGGGTGGAAAGGGTGAGGACGAAGCCGCGCGCCCCTTCCGAATCCACCGTCTCGCCGGCAAGGCGGCCCGGCATGCGGCGCAGGTGCGACTCCCGCGTGGCCAAAAACCCCAGGTAGGGCCCGCCGAACGAGAGGGGCAGGCCGAGGGACTGTCCCTCGCCGCAGGCGATCTCGATACCGAGGGCGCCGGGGGATTCCAAGTGGGCCAGGGCCAGGGCCTCGCTCGTCGTCGTGATGGTGATGCCCCCCTGGGCCAGGAGGATGGACTGGAACTCCCGCAGGGGCTCCACCACGCCGAAGTAGTTGGGATAGCCCACGGCGGCGCAGAGGGTGTTCCCGCTTACCTTGCTCTTCAGCCAGTCCAGGTCGATCTGGCCGGAGGGGGTAAAAGGGATCTCCTCGATGGTGTAATCGAAGTTTTGAAGATAGGTTTGGACGACGGCCCGGTAGTGCGGATGGATGGAACGCGCCAGGAGGACCTGCTTGCGCCCCGGGAGGGCGCGCCCGGCCAGGAGGACCGCTTCGGCCAGCGCCGTGGCCCCCTCGTAGAGGGAGGCGTTGGACACCTCCATCCCGGTCAATTGGCACATGAGCGTCTGGTATTCGAACAGCGCCTGCAGGTTGCCCTGCGATACCTCGGGCTGGTAGGGGGTGTAGGAGGTGAAGAACTCGGCCCTCTGGAGGAGGGCGTCCACCACGGCGGGCTGGTAGTGGTTGTAGGCGCCGCCGCCGAGGAAGGTGCGGGCCAGGTCGGGGACGCAGTTGCGCCCGGCGAGGGCCTGCAGGGCGGCCCAGGTCTCCTGTTCGGAGAGGGCCGGAGCCATCGACAGGGGGGTGGAGAACTTGACGGAGGCGGGGATGTGGGAGAAAAGGTCGTCGGCCGTCTTGACGCCGACGGCCGACACCACCTCCTCCATCTCCGAGGGGGAGAGGGGCAGGTAGGGATGCATGGGCTACTCCGCGATGGTCTTGAGGTAGGCCTGGTACGCGGTCTCGTCCATCAGGTCGCCCTTGACGAAGGGCTGGGCCACGGCCATCTTGAAGAGCCATCCCTCGCCGTAGGGGTCCTGAATCACCACATCAATATTGTTTTGAACCGCCTGATTGGTCTCAACAATGGTGCAGCTTAAAGGACAAGAGATGGCCACAGCGGTCTTGGCGGTCTCCATAACCCCAAGCGAGCGATCACGCATAACGGGAATCTCACAGGGCCTGGGATAAAACAACATGAACTGGCCATGGGTAACCACAAAACGATTGGCCCCGACGATGACCTCTTCACCCTCGGGCCGAACCCACAGATCCTGTTCGGCTGCATAGAGATAATCTTCTGGCAGTTCAGCAAGGATTTGTGCAA
>DCUZ01000017.1:0-20974 GCA_002327305.1 Holophagales bacterium UBA2201
CACCACCGTCCCGCACGTGGTGCCCCGCAGGACGTTGTAGCTGGTGGCTCCGGTGACCGCGGTCCACGTCACCTGGACGTCCGTGCAGCGGTTGTCCGTCGCCGCCACCCCCGTCGGGGCGGCCGGCACCGCCAAACGCACGCCCGCCGCGCAGGTACTGTTGGCGCTCGTCCCGCAGGCGTTCACCGCCACCACCCAATATTGGTAGGTGGTCCCCGCCACCGCGCTCGTGTCGGTGTAGGGGCTGGTCACGCCCGTGAAGGTGTTCAGCACCGTCCCGCACGTGGTGCCCCGCAGGACGTTGTAGCTGGTGGCTCCGGTGACCGCGGTCCACGTCACCTGGACGTCCGTGCAGCGGTTGTCCGTCGCCGCCACCCCCGTCGGGGCGGCCGGCACGGCCGAACGGACGGCGTTGGCGCAGTTGCTGTTGCCGCTCGTCCCGCAGGCGTTGACCGCCTGAACCACGTAGTAGTAGGTCGTCCCCGCCGTCGCCGTCGTGTCGCTGTAGGTGGTCGTGGCGGAGGTGCCGATCTGGGACAGACCCGTGGAGCAGTTGCTGTTGGTCGTCCGCAGGATATTGTAGGAGGTGGCCCCGCTGGAGGCCGTCCAACTCAAATCCACCGCCGTGCAGGTCCCCGTGGCCGACAGCCCCGTCGGCGCCGCGGGGGTGGCCAGGCGGACCGCGTTGGCGCAATTGGAGATGCCGCTCGTCCCGCAGGTGTTGACGGCCTTGACCGTGTAGTAATAGGTCGTCCCGGCGACCGCGGAGGTGTCGCTGTAGGTGGTCGTGGCGCTCGTCCCGATGGAGGCGGCGCCGGTGGTGCAGTTGCTGTTGGTGGTACGCCAGATTTCATAACTCGTCGCCCCGCTGGAGGCCGTCCAGGAGAGGTCCACCGCCGTGCAGGTCCCCGTCGCCGACAGCCCCGTCGGCGCCGCGGGGGTCTGCAAGGTGTGGGTTCCGGAAGAGCAATTGGAGTAGGAACCCGCCGTCCCGCAGGCGTTGACCGATTCGACATAGTAGCCGTAGGTGCTTCCCAGCGCCGCGCCGGTATCGGTCCAGGTGGTCCCGGTCTCGCCGGTCCGGACGGAGTTCCACTGGTTGGAGCCGCAACCGTTGGCGCGGCGATAGACATTGTAGGAGGTCGCCCCCGACACGGCGGCCCAGGAGACCGTCAGCCCCGTGCAGGCGTCGGTGACCGTGGGCGCGGCCGGGGCGGCGGGGACGGCCGAGCGGACGGCGTTGGCACAGTTGCTGTTGCCGCTCGTTCCGCAGGCGTTGACCGCCTGCACAACATAGTAGTAGATCGTTCCCGCCGTCGCCGTCGTGTCGCTGTAGGTGGTCGTGGCGGAGGTGCCGATCTGGGACAGACCCGTGGAGCAGTTACTGTTGGTCGTCCGCAGAACATTGTAGGAGGTGGCCCCGCTGGAGGCTGTCCAGGAGAGGTCCACCGCCGTGCAGGTCCCCGTCGCCGACAGCCCCGTCGGCGCCGCCGGCGTTGCGAGCCGCGTGGCCGTCAGACAGTTGCTGTTGGCCGATTCCGTGGCGCCGGTGGAGTCGCAGGCGCCGCGAACCACATAGGCGTACTGCGTCCCGGCGACGGCGGAGGTGTCGGAATAGGTCGTGGCGGTGATCGGTCCGGCGATCTTGCTGTAGCTCCCTCCGCAGGCCCCGGCCACCCGGTAGACATTGTAGGATAGGGTGGTGCCCGAGCCGGCCGACCAGGAAAGGTCCACGGCCGTGCAGGTTCCCGTGGCCGAGTTCAGCGTCGGGGCGCCCGGGGCGGTGCACCCGCCGCAGGAGCCCTGGCAATACGAAGTGAGGGCGGAATCAGCCGATTCACACGGCCCGTTGGTGGTCTCGAAGGAGACCACCTTGTAACGGTAATCGGTGGCGCACAGGAGGTTGCTGTCGGTCCAGGAGGTGACCAGCCCCAGGTTCCCCGAGACATTGGCCCAGGTGAACTCGCCGCTCTTCTGACGGTAGACCCGGTAGCCGTCGTGCGTCCCCGAGGGGGCGGTCCAGGAAACCAGGATCTGATTGGAGCCGCCCGAGCAGGAGACCCCGGTGGGGGCGTTGGGGATGACGCAGGTGGTGCAATCGGAGGGGGTGGCGCTCTTGCAGGAGCTCATGGCGCCGGTGCAGGCGGCGTTGGCGGTGGCCGCCTGGACCATGTAGTAATAGGTCACTCCTGGGGAGACATCGGTGTCGGTATAGGTGATCTGAGGGTCGGCCACGGTGGCGATCCGGATGAAGTTGGCGTTGCATCCGAATTCGTTGCGATAGATGTGATATTGCGTGGCGTTGGTGGTATCGGTCCAGGAGAGGGAGATCTGGCAGGCCCCGGCCGAGGGATTGCCCAGGGTGGGGGCGGCGAGGGAGGGGCAGGAGGAGACATTCTTGTTCTCGTTGGGACAGGAGCCGCCGGGGGGGCAGGCGATGAGGTGCCGGTTGAAGGCGGCATAGATGGCGGCGGCGTTGGGGGTGCCGTCGCACAGGTTGCCGTTGTCGTCGTCCACCACCCGCAGGGTACGGTACCAGTTGGCGCTTTGGCATCCATTGGAGGTCCAGTTGCTGCACAGGCTGGCGGTGGAGCATTCGTAAAATTTGCCCGAGGTGGGGCGGGAGAGGTAGAAGATGCGGGCGAAACGCTCCCAGGCGGTGGCGGCGCTCATGCCGGAGACGCCGGTGAGATCGCGCACCGGCAGGTCCCACATCGCCTCCCCCATCCCCGCACTGGTGCAGTGTCCCTCGTATCCGCAGGGGTCCGAGTAGGAGGAGGACCAGCAGTCGGTGCAGACCCAGTTCTTCACCGTGGAGGGAGTATTGCGCGCCTTGGCCGCGTAATTCAATTCGCGCACTCCGCCGCAGTTGTTGCACTGGTTGCCGTAGCCGGCGTTGGGGCCGCAGTTACGGTCGGAGGCCCAGAAGTAATCGCCGATGCACGAGTTCTGGGTCTGGATCATCCCGCAGGAGTCGCCGTAGGCCTCGCCGGAGCCCCGATCGGTGGAGGCGAGCCCGTCGTTGGCATCGAGGCCGTGGCCGAACTCGTGGAGGAAGATGCCGGCGATGAGGCCAGAGTTGTTGCAGGCGGAACCTCCGGTGGAACCGGAGCGGTACATGGTCAGGTCGGTGCCGTCCCAGTTGGCGTTGCACTGGGAATTGTAGTTGGACTCGAACTCCAGGGTGTTGTTCAGCCAGGTATTGGAGGGAAGATAGGTGAGGGCGGTCACCTTCTCGATGGTCACGTGGTAAAGCCCCATGATGCCGGCTTCGGTGGCGTTGCCGTAGGAGGCGCCGGTGTAGTTGCAGTCCTGGGCCGTGGTGCCGCCGAAGTTGAGGTCGCCGGTGGAGGAGGTGAGGGAGGGCTTGGTGCCGCACATCTCGTTGGTCCAGGCGTAGGTGCACCCTCCTGTGGGGTGCTCGGTCATGTTCAGCGTGCACTTGACGGTGCCGCCGGGGTAGGGGTAGAGACCGCTTGTGGTGGAGCAGAGGTCGAAATTCTCCTCGCGGGTGTAGGCCAGCGACCGTTCCACGAGGGAAGAGCCCCCGCCGATGTGCTCGGGATAGACCCGGGCGCGGATGCGCTGGTAGGTGGCGTAGTCGGTGGCGTCCTCGAACTTGATCACGCGTCCCGAGTGGGCGTCCACCCAGCCGCGCCACAGCGCGGAGAGGTCGGCCCGCTGGAAGGCGAACTCGTAAACGAGGTGATGGCCCACCCGCCGGCCGAAGGGTTTGCCCTCGCCGAGATAGGTGGGGACGAACTTGAGCGCCCCCGCCTGCAGGAACATATCATCGGGGCGGAACCCGCCGATGTGGCGGCCCAGGGCCCCCATGGCGTCCTGGACCGACAGGCTGGCCAGGGCCGGGATGGCGGGCCGGGCGTAATTGCCGGCAAAGCCCATGTCCACCAGGTTGCCGTGGTTGAGGCGGGCCTGGAGGATGGCCCCTTCCACGGGGATGCTCTGATGGGTCAACTGGTAGTTGAGGAAACAGAGGTAGTCGCCGTCGCCGTAGAACCCCGATTCGGGGAGGAGAACCAGGTCCGGGTCGTCCACCTGGAAGAGCCCCGCATTCTCGGCAAAAAAGTTCCGCACCAGGGCATCCACATCCTGCACGGTGGGCTTCTTCCTCGGCCCGGCGTCCAACAGGCGGATGTCGCCCATGGTCAGGGCATTGCCCAGTCCGGGAACCATGGGGATCCCCTCGCCGCCGATGTAGCCCGGGCGCCCCGTCTGGCCGTCGAGGAAGATGCTCCACCCCGTCCCGTAGCGGCCCATGAAATTTTGGTAGGCCGCGTAGTTGGCCACCAGCGAGGGATTGGCGTTCTCCAGACCGACCGTGTCGGACGGAATGTGTCCCTCGGCGAATATCACCGCGGCCTGCGCCAATGCGTGCGGATCCCGATTGACGACAAAGGCCGGAAGGACGCTGGAGAGCAGAAGCAGAAGCAGGGACCAAGTGCGAAAACTGCGCATGACCGCCTCCTATATAGAGATGGGCAAGTCCAATCTCCTTGATTAATTATGGCTCCAAAAAGCGGTTTTTGTCAAGTAGCACAAGCAAAATGAGGTTTTAAATTTATTAATGAAGTGCCAAAAGAAACTATATCCCTGGAACAATATTTCCGAAATACATTGTCAAGGGTGTTTTTTCACTTTCCAAGGGTCCCGGTCTTCTCCCTGGCCTCCTGGAGAAGCGCGGAGGCCCGCAACCGTTCACCGGAATTGGGAGCGATGGATACCGCCCGGCGGAACATCGGCTCCGCCTTGTCGGGCTTGTCCAGGCGGGAAAGGTAGAGGGCCCCCAACTGCATCAGCGTTGCGTAATCGGGCGTACCCAACTGGATCACCCTCTCGAGGTAGCGGGCGGCATCTTCGAATTTCCCCTCCTCGGCGGCCACCGCCGCCATCTGGTGCAGGCCCTGCCGGTGACCGGGCGTCACGGCGAGGAGACGGTGGAAATAGCCCCGGGCGGCGGGATAGTCGCGACGGCCGAGGGCGAGGCATCCGGCATAGTAAAGGAGGTTCTGGTCGGTGGTGTCCGTGGCGACGGATGCCGCCACCACCTTCTCCGCCTCTTCGGCCCGCCCGAGGGAGAACAGGATGTGAGCCCTCATCCCCAGGGCCGGCTCGAATCCCGGCGAACGGACGAGCGACTCCTCCGCGGCCTTCAGCGCCGCCTCCTTGCGGCCCGCCCCGAACAGCGCCCTCGACAGGTAGAGATAGTCCATCTCCGAGGCGGCAGGATAGAGGGCGATGGCTTTGCGGATGAAGGCGGCCGCGTCACCGTGGTAGCCCAGGTCGAGAAGGATTCCCCCGGCCCGGCCGAGGGCGAAGGGATTGTCCGGGTTGGATTCCAGGACCGCCAGGAGGCGGTCGCGCGCGCCGGCGATGTTGCCTTTTTGGTAGACCTCCTGGGCCTCCTCGATCCGCTTCAATAGGACCACTCCGTCCTTGGGATCAAGCGAGGCGGCGGAAGGGGAGAGGCGCGGTGCGACGCTTCCGCCCTGGAGATATCCGAGGGCCTGGAGCCCTTTCACCTCCTCCTCCGACAGGGGGGCGCGCGTCGCGATCCCCCCCGTCCACAGCGGGTCCGCGGCGACGGCGGCTTCGATCCTTTTCAGCAGGGCGGCGGCGAGCGGAGAGGCCGGATCGAACCGGTTGCGCTCCTCCCGGGGATCGGTCCGCAGGTCGTAAAACTCCCTCCGGGGGGCCCGGACGGCCTTTTTTTCCCCGTTGGTGAGGCCGAAAACCGGGGCCCAACCGTATTCGAAAAATGGATAGTAGCTCTCCAGGGGGAGCCAGGGATCGGGTCGCCGCCATAGCCCTTTCGCGAGCGCTTCCTTAAGTCCGGTCCCATCCGAGGGGGGAGGGACGAGGCCGGCGGCCTCCAGCAGGGTGGGAAAGAGGTCCATGAGGGCGGCCGGCCCCTCCACCTCCGCCCCCGTCCGCACGCCGGGGCCGGCGGCGATGAGGGGGACGCGGACCGAGGCCTCGTAGAGGAAGATGCCGTGGAACGGTTCGTCGTGTTCCCCCAGCATCTCCCCGTGGTCCCCGGCCGCGACGACGAGCGTGTCCGCCTCCCGGCCGCTCTCCCTCAGCCACGCCAGCAGCATTCCCACGCCCGCGTCCATCCGGGCGATCTCCCCGTCGTAGGGGGAGAGACCGGGCGGTCCTCCGCCGGACGGCTCGTAGGGATTGTGGGGATCGAAAAAGTGGACCCAGGCGAAGAAGGGGGGTCGGACGGTCTTCAACCAGGCGATCGCGGCGCCGGCCGTGGCCCCGGCGGGACGCTCGCGGGTCCGGGCATCCACGGCGTCGTCGTACCGGCCGAACCCGCGGTCGAGGCCGAAGGACCGCTTCAGGACCGCCCCCGAGACGAAGGCCCCCGTGGCGTATCCCGCCGCGGCCAGGCGCTCGGCCAGGACGGGATGTTCCCTCCCGAGGGAGAAGAAACCGTTGTGCCGGACGCCGTGGCGGACCGGGAGGAGGCCGGTCATGATCGACGCGTGGGCCGGCAGGGTGATGGGGACGGGCGTGTAGGCCGAGCGGAAAAGCGTCCCCCGTTTGGCCAGGGCCTCCAGGTTCGGCGAGGTGGGAAGGGGATAACCGTAGGGCGTGAGATGGTCGGCCCGGGTGGTGTCGAGGGTGACCAGCAGGAGGTTGGGCCGGTCGGCAGACGCGGCCGCGGCCAGGAGGAGAACGAGCAGGAGGGACCGCATGGACGCCTATTGTATCGTTCCGGCCCCTCTTTCGCAAGGCGGGGGCTGTGCTATCCTTATGCCGCCGGCCATGAAGGTCCTCCTCCTCAACCCCCCCGCCCCCCGCCTCTGCCTGCGCGATTATTTCTGCGCCGAGAGCGCCAAGGCCGACTACCTGTGGCCGCCGCTGGACCTGCTGGTGCTGTCGGGCCTTCTCGCGGAGGGCTTCGAGGTGGAGGTCCTGGACGCCCTGGCGGAGGGGTTGGACGAGGCGCAGGCGGCGTCCCGCATCGAGAGGGCGTCCCCCGACGCGGTGGTCGCCCTGGCGGCCGGGTTCCGCCTCGATGCCGACATGGCGTTTCTGGCCCGGGCCAGGGGGCGGCGGCCCTTCCGTCTCGTGGTCTCGGGAGACGTTCCGCGGGCGCAGCCGGCATGGTTTCTGGAGCGCTATCCGGAAGCGGACGGGGTGCTGATGGACTTTGCCGATCCGTCGGTTGCGGAGTATCTCCGGGGCGGGAAAGGGGTGCCGGCCGTCCGGGTCCGGGGCCCGGGGCCGGCGCCGCCGGCTCTTGGCGGCCCCCTGTCCTACCCCCTCCCCCGGCACGAGCGGTTCCCGTTGGCGCGCTACCGCCTGCCCCTGCTGGCGCCGGCCGGGACGCCGATCACCTGCCTCCTGACGGCCCTGGGCTGTCCCTTCTCGTGCGGATACTGCTCCTTCCCCTCGCTCCCTTACCGCCTCCGCCCCATGGGAGAGGTGTTGGACGAATGGGCCGCCCTTTTGCGCCTCGGCGTGGGAGGCGTGTTCGTCCGCGACCTCTCCTTTGGCCCCGGCCCGGAGCGGATTCACGCGTTCTGCGAGGGGGTCCGGGCGGCGGACCGGCCCCTCCCCTGGACCTGCGAGGTCCGCCTCGACCTGCTGGACGAGGCCTCCCTGACGGCGATGAAAGGGGCCGGATGCGCCTGCCTCCTCTTCGGCCTGGAGAATCTGGACCCGGCCCCCCTGGAGCGGCTGGGGCGGCGCGTGGACGCGGGCCGCCTCCGACGACTGGCCCTCCACTGCCGCCACATCGGCCTCCCCACCCTCGGCCACTACATTCTGGGCCTTCCCGGCCAGTCGCTTGGGTCCGAGTGGGTCAATGTCGTCCGTGCCTGTGCCTTCCCGGTGGACTACATGGCCTTCAACCGTTTCGTCCCCCGCCTCGGCGCCGCCCTGCGCGGGGCGGGCCCCGCGGGGCCCGATTTGGACCTGGATGTTTCGACCGGCCGCGCCTCCCTGCGCTGGATCCTGGCCGCCGCCTCTCTCCTTTTCTACGCCCATCCGCGCCGCGCCCTCCGCCTGGTCCGCCTGTTGGGTCCGGGAGGGCTGACCGCCCAGGCCGCCCATCTATGGAAACGAACGATCGCCCCGCCCTGGTAGCCGTTTCACTCCTGTTCTGGGCCCTGCGCCTGCTGGTCCTGGTCCAGGTGCTGGGGACGCCGCTGTCCCACCTGGAGCGGTGGAGCGAGGGGGACATGGCCTATTATCACGCAACCGCCCTGCGGGTGGCCGGCGGCGATCTTCTCCTGCGTGACCCACCCCGTCCCTGGCACCGGTGGATGGAGGCGATGGGGACGCCGGAGGAGTGGGAACGGTGGGTCGGCAACCGTCAGACCTACTTTATGGAACCCGGCTACCCGTACCTGCTGGGCGCGGCCCTGGCCCTCGGCGGAAACCGCCCCCCGGCCTGGATCCTCTTCCACCAGATCCTCTCGTACCTGACCCTGCTGATGGTGTTCCACCTCGCCCGGCGCGCGGGGGGCACGGCCGCCGGCCTGGCCGCCGGGGGGCTGTTCGCCCTCTACGGCCCCTTGATGATGTACGAGACGGTCACCCTCCGCGAACCCGCCCTCGTCTTCGCCCTCACCGCGGTGGTCTGGGGATCGGTCCGGGGCCGGAACCCCTTCGTTGCGGGGCTGGCGGCGGGATGGTGCGTGGCGGCCAAATCGGTGGCCGTCCTGATGATCCCTTTCCTGGTCCTGGCCTGGGCGTCGAGGGGAAAGGGTCCGCGGGCTTTGGCCGCGCTGGCGGCGGGGACCGCCCTCATCCCCGCCCTTTTTCTCGCCCGCAACCTCGCGATGGGGGCCCCTCCCCTGGCCCTGTCCACGCGCGGGCCGGTGGCCCTGTATGTGGGGGCCGCCCATCCCAACGCCGGCGTCCTGGCGGACTCCTCCGGCATGGAGGAGCGGGGCCTCCGGTTCCGGACCATCGTCGAGCGCGACGGCTACACGGCCCGGGCGGCGTTGTGGGGGGCCGTCACCTCCCACCCTTCCCCCGCGAGCTTCGCTCTCCTTTTGGTTAAGAAGGTCTATTACCTGTTACACCGGTTCGAGGCATGGAACAACGTGAACTGGTATTTTTTCCGGGGGCTGGTGTTCCCCATGGCGGTCCTGCCTGGCTTTCTCGCCGTCCTCCTCCTTGCCCTGCCGGGGGTGCGACATCTGTCGGCCCCCCGCCCCCTGGCCTGGACCTCCGTTGGGATCCTGGCGACCGTCCTGGCCCATCCCTTTCTGACTTCGACCCTGGCCCGCTACCGCCAGCCCCTCGTCCCTCTGATGTGCGTCGCCGCCGGCCTGGGGCTGGTCCGACTCCTCGATGCATGGAAAACCGGAAAGAGGCGGACCGTCGCGGGATGGGCGGCGGGGGTCCTGGCGGTCGGACTTCTGCTCTCGGTGACCGCGCCGCCGAAATACCGGGGGGCCGATTTCGGGATCTACACCTCCATCCTGCAGGCGGACCCCTCTCTGCGCCCCCATCCGGGTCTGGAACGCCTCCGCCGGGCCTGGGACCATCAGGAGAAACGGGATGCGCCTCGCTGAAGCGCTGTGGCGGACCGCGCGGCCGGGGCAGGCCCTGCTCAACCTCCCCGTGCCGGCCATGGGATTCCTCTTCGCCGCGGAACGGGAACCGTTCCCGTCTTCGTCGTTCCTCCTGGGGCTGGCGGGGGCGGCCCTGCTGTTCGCCCATGTCCTGGCGTTCAACAATTACGGCGGCTTCGAGTCGGACCGAAGGGACCCCCGAAAGGCCTTTGTTCCATGCTATGACCGATTGGGCCGGCGCGGCCTTCTCCTCTGGTCCCTGACCTTGCTGTTGGCGGCCCTGGTCGCGGGCGGCGCGATCTCGCCCCTGTTCGCGGGCCTGCAGGTCGTCATTGCCGGCGCATGGATGCTCTATGCGGTCCCGCCGGTCTACCTGAAGGGACGCTTCCCCTGGCCGGCCGTCATCCACCTGCTCTCGGGCCCGGCCTATTTCGCCCTCGGAGGGGAGGCCGCCGGGGGGATGGCCCCGGGGGGGTGGATTTTCGGCCTCTATTTCGGCGCCGCCATCACCGCGGGCCACTTCTGCCAGGAGGCCGCGGACGCGCCGGTGGATCTGGCTTCGGGCACCGCCACCTTCGCCGTCCGTTGGGGCCCCAAGGCCGGCATGGCCGCGGGATTGACCTTTTTTGCCGCCGCGTTGGCTCTGGCGGCGGCCCTGGGCTGGGGCGGCTGGCTCCCTTGGGGGGAGGCCGCCTGCCTGGGTCTGCCCAACGCCATCGTCATCCCGCTGGGCCTCCTCCGTTGGCCGAGCGGGGGCGTTGAGCGCCGTGTCCCGGGGTTCATCCGGCTGTATCGCCGGTTATATCTTTTGGGCGGGCTGGCGTTTTTGATCCTGCATCTCCACCGCGTTCCGATCGTCCTGGGCTGACCCCCGTTTCGGCCGGACGGGACCGCGGAGCAGTCCGACGAGCAGCCGCAGGCCGTTCCACGCCGTCCGCCGCCCTTGGGGGGAGGTCAGGAGATTAAGGCGGCGTACCAGGTTCCGGGGGTGAAGATACACCCCCAGGTATCCCAGGCGCGCGAGCCTCAGCACCTGCGCGGGGGCGGCGTACCCATGGGAAAGATAATTGACTTCGTGCATCCCCCGCAGGGGAACCGGCCCCGAAACCCATCGCCCCTTCCGGAGCGCATCCTCGTACAACGGGGTCCCCGGAACCGGATGATAAGGGAAGAAATTGACCACATCAGGGCAAAGGCGGATGGCGGTCCGAACGGTCCGCCGCCCCTCGCGGGGGGTTTCCCCCGGCAGGGTGAGCATGAAAGAGAGGCGGACCTCCAGGCCCGCCTTCCGGCAACTTCTCACGGCGTCCTCCATTTGGGCGGGGGTGATCCGCTTGCGCAGAGACTCCAAAAGACGCGGGTCTCCGGTTTCGCACCCGAACAGGATGGAAAAACATCCGGCCCCCGCCATGGTCTCGAACATGCCCCGCTCCACCGTATCCACCTTGCCCGTACAGCTCCACCGCACCCCGGGGAGGTCCCGGCTCACCAGGCCGCAGAATCGCCCGATCCAGGTCGGATCAACGGCGAAGTTATCGTCCCAGAAAACAAACTCGTCCACGCCGTGGTCCGCGTGGAGGCGGACCATCTCCGCCACAACCCGCCCGGGCGCCAAGCGCCGGTAGGGCGGCGCGTTGACGCTCCCCAGGGCGCAGAACGAGCATCGTCCGTAGGGGCATCCCCGGGATGCGAGAACGGCGCCGCATCGGCCGTGGCGATCCACGGAGGGCAGGGGGGCGTAGGCGTCCAACGGGACGAGGTCCCACGCCGGGAAGGGAAGGGCGTCAAGGTCGCCCACGGCCGCGCAGACCGATTCCCCCTCCCGCCCGGGGACCATGACGCCGGGGATCTCCGGCCATCGCTCCGGCCGGTCGAAGGCCTGCAAAAAACGGGGGAGAGCCTCCTCCGCTTCACCACGGAACGCCGCCAACGCCCCGGGAAAATCGGAAAACACGGCGTCGGGAAAATAGGCGGGATGGGCGCCGCCCACCACCAGGGGAAGCGCCAGGTCCCGAACCAGGCTCCGGGTGAACGCCGCCGCGGTCTTCACTGCCGGGCTGGTCACGCTCACGCCCAGCACCTGGGCGCCAAAATCCCGAAGGCCGCGGCGCAGGGTTTCGGGGGGGACCGGGGAGGCGCACAAATCGAACACCCGGACCGCGTGGCCGTTCGCCCGGAGGACCGCCGCCAGCGACAACAGCCCCAGGGGGGGAGTCGTTCCACCGGGGATGGCCACCGAGGAGCCGTAGCCTTCGCGGATGATGTCATAGGGGGGAACCATCAGGACCAGTCGCATGGCGGCCCCATTCTATCAGAACGGCGTCCGCGCGATTGACAGGGGGGGCGCCCTTGGCTATGATGATCGCCGATGACCCGCCCCGCCGTCGCGTCCGGTGTTTCCACAGCCGTTCCTATCCTGCCCCTCGCCCTTCTCCTGGGATGGGTCGTCCTCGCCTACCTCTCCGCGCTTGGGGGGGGGTTCTGCTACGATGACGAATTCGCCATCCAGCGCAACGCCCCCCTCCAGCGCTGGTCCACCCTCGGCGAAGTGCTGACCCTGCCCTATTGGAACAAGCCCGTCAACGAACTGCTCTACCGCCCCCTGACCAGTTTCACCTACGGGCTGAACTGGCTCCTGGGGGGTGGCCGGGCCTGGACCTTCCACGCCGTCAATCTGGCCCTGCACCTCGTCAATCTGTGGCTCCTGTACCTGTTCCTCGGGCGGTCTCCCCGGTCCCTCGTCTGGCGGCCATGGATCGTCCTTTTGTGGGGCGTCCATCCCCTGCTGACGGAGAGCGTCGCCTATATTTCCGGCCGGGCCGATCTGCTGGCCGCCGCCTTCGTCCTGCTGGGACTCCTCTCCCGTTCCCCCGCCGGCACCGCCGCCGCCTTCGCCCTGGGTCTGCTTTCCAAGGAGAACGCCCTCATCCTCCCGCTCCTTCTGCTGGTGCGCGACCGGTGGCTGACGGAGGGTAAGCGCCCGGATTGGGGCCTTTCGTCCCTGCTGGTCCGCTACGCCCCCCTCGCCGCCGTCCTGACGGCCTGGTTCGTGGTGAAAGTGATCCTCCTGGGCGGCATTTACAACCCGGACGCCGTCAACGCGTCCATGAACCCTCTCGCTGCGCTTCCGCTCCTTAAGCGCCTGGCGGCCTTCCCCATGGTGGCGGGGTTTTACGGGTGGCTGGCCGTCGTCCCCTGGTCCCTTTCGGTGGCGCACGACGGAGCCGCCTTTCCGGCGGCCCGGTTCCTTTCTGATTTCCGATGGTGGGCGGGGCTGGTGATGCTCGCCGGGCTGGGGTGGGCCGTCCTCCATCGCCCCGCCATCCGGCCCTGGGTCCTTCTGGCGGCCGCGGCCTTTCTGCCCTTCAGCCAGCTTCTTCAGCCCATCGGCGTGGCGGTGGCGGAACGGTTCGCCTATCTCCCCCTCGCCTTCCTGGCCGCCGCTTTCATCCCCCTCCTGCCCGCCCGCCGGACGACCGGCCTGGTCCTTCTGGGGGCCGCGCTCCTGCTTGCGGTCCGGACGGGGTGGCGCGGGTTCGATTACCGGGACAACCGGGCGCTGTTCGGGGCGGCGGTCCGCGCCGTCCCCTCCAGCCCCCTCGCCCGGCATAATTACGCCCAGGCCCTGCTCGACGCCGGCGACCTGAACGGCGCCGTGGCCCACCTGGAGGAGGCCCGGGCGCTGGACCCGGCCGGCGCCCCGCTGGCCCTCACCCTGGCCGGCCTGCAGGCCCGGCGGGGGCTGGAGGACGAGGCCAGGAAGGCGCTCGCGGAGTTCATCCGAAATCGTTCCGCCCCGCGGGAGATCCTGGATGCGTATCTCGCCTTCCGGCCCCCGGTCGCCGAGGCCATGGACGCGCTGGGACACGCCGCGGCCCGCGACCCTCACCGGGCCGACCTGGCCGCCCTGGAAGGGCGCTATGCCCTCGCCGCCGGCCGCGCCGACCTGGCCCTCCCCCGGTTGGAACGGGCATGGTCCCAGGGGCTCCGCTCCCCGGACCTGGCCCTCGGGATCGCCGAAGCGGCGTTGGAGTGCGGCGAATGGACGCTGGCCCTCCCCTACCTTCAGGAGGCCCTCGGCCCACTGCCGGAGGACGGCCGCATCACCCAGGTGGTGTTCACGGTTCTGGCGCGCGACCGGGACCGGGCCCCGGAGGTTCTGGAGGCGCTGGCGGCCGCCTATCCCGGCCGGTCCGCCTTCGCTTGCCCCCTGGCCGAACTGCTCGACGCCGCGGGCGATGGGGCCCGGGCCGCAATATGGATCGTGCCCTGCCTGGCCTCGCTCCCAGCAAAGGCCGGGGAAAGGCCCCATTTCGAAACGCTGGAACGACGACTGAGATCGGGAGGTCGATGAGATGCGAAAATGGCCGGTGATCCCCGCCCTGATGCTTGCCCTGTCCTGCGCCCGCGGTCCCGCCCCCCCTTCGGAAGGGGATCTTCGACCCACGGGGAAGGAACGGGACGTCCGGTGGTCCCTCCTTCCCCTCCAGCAGAAGACGTTCTGGCAGAGGCGGCCGGAGGCGGACCCGAAGGCGGCCCTGCAGAACGCGATGGAGGAGGAATACGCCTGGGCCTGCGCCGCTCGAAGGGCCGGCGTGGACCGCGACCCGGCCTCCCGCGCGCGCCTTGTGGAAGCGGCCCACCGGGTGCTGTTCGAGGAGTTCGTCCGCGGCCGGGCCGTGAGGCAACTGCTCACCGAGGCCGAGGTGCTCGACTATTACCAGAAAAACCAGATCCAATTCCTGGTCCCGGAGGAGGTGGAGGCCGCCCATCTTCTGGTCACGCCCCGCAAGGAGGCCGAGATCAAGAACTCCACGGGCGACGACGCCGTGGGCGGGGCGGCCGCACGGGAGAAGATCGAGCGGCTGGGGCGGGAGCTGGAGAAGGGGGCCGATTTCTCCCGTCTGGCCGTCGAATGGTCCGAGGACCGCACCGCGCCGGAGGGGGGGAGGATCGGCTGGTTCGGCCGGGGGACCATGATGAAGTCCTTCGAAGAGGCGGCCTTCTCCACGCCGCCGGGCGTGACGAGCGGCGTGATCGAAACGGAGTATGGATTCCACCTGGTGAAGGTGTTGACCCGCCGCGGGGGGACCGTCCTCCCGCTGGCGGAGGTGCGCCGGGAGGTCGAGGACCGCCTTCTGGCGGGCCGGCGCGAGGCCGTGGAGTCCCTCAAGAAGGAATTGTTCGAGGAGGTGAAGCGTGACTGCATGGCGGATTAGTTTCATTCTGGCGCTTCTCGGCGCCGGCGTGCTGGCGGCCCAGGGGGTGGTGGTGGCCCACGGAGAGGGGTTCGTCCTCGGCGCCGACGAGGTGATGGCGGCCTGGGCGGCCGCGCCCCGGGAGGTGAGGGCCTCCCTCTCCCTCAAGGACGACGGCATTCAGGAGTTCTTTCTCGATTACCTCCGGGTCGCCCTCCTGGCCCACGAGGCCCGCCTGGCGGAGCTGGACCGTGATCCCATCGTCCGGAAACGGGTTGCCGCCGCCGAGCGCGCCGTGCTGGCCCAGGCCTACCTGGAGCGGTCCGTGCGGGAGCCCCTTCTGACCGACGAGGCCCTGTGGCGGCAATACGACCGCATCCGGGAGGAGTACCTGCGGGAAGGGTGGTACGAGGCCAGGCACATCCTGGTCACCCCGAAGCCCACGCCGGAGTTGAACAATCGCCGGGGGGACGACGCGGCCGGGCGGGCGGAGGCGGAGAAGAAGATCAAAAGAGTACAAAAGTTGCTGGCTTCGGGCACGCCGTTCGAAGAGGCGGCCAGGGATTTTTCGGAGGACCCGGCCACCTGCGTCGCCGGGGGCGACCTGGGCCGATTCAAGCGGGGCATGATGGAAGAGACGGTGGAGGAGGCCCTGGACCGGCTGGAGCCGGGGGCCATCAGCGGAGTGGTGGAATCGTCCTACGGACTCCACCTGCTTCAGCTGGTCGCCATCCAGCGGCCCGGCCCGCTCCCCTTCGAGCGGATGCGCCCCCTCCTGGAGCAGCGGGTCATCGGCGCAGAGGCCGGGGTGCTGGTGCGCCAGGAACGGGAGCAGTACGAGGAGTTGAAACGGCGCCGGGGTCTGGAAGTGAACTGGGAGGCGGTGTGGGCCCTGCAGGTTTCTCCCTGATCCCGCCGGCGGCCTCCGATGGCCCCGGACCCGGGCAGGCATCGGGACCCGGCTTGATCAAACCCGATTCCCTTCGCGAGGGCGGGGGCGTCGTCCTGATCCTGGGGGCGGGCCCCGCCGGCCTCACCGCCGCCGAAGAGGTGCTGGATAGGACCCATTTCCGTCCCGTGATCCTGGAGCGGGAACCGGAGGTCGGCGGCCTTTGCCGGACGCGGGAATTCGAGGGCAACCGCGTGGATGTCGGCGGCCACCGGTTCTTTTCCAAATCGGAGCGGGTGATGCGGTGGTGGCTGGACCGGGCCCCTCTCTACCCGGCCGACGGCGCCGTTTGGGACCCCTCCGATCCGCCCCCCCCGCCGGAGCCGTGCGTGTTCCTCCAGCGGCGCCGCCGGAGCCGCATTTTGTTCGACGGGGCCTGGTTCGATTATCCCCTGCGCGTCTCGGCCGGGACCCTGGCCGGGCTGGGCTGGCTGCGTTCCCTCCGATTCGGGGCCTCGTATCTCAGGAGCGCCCTCGGCCCCGGACGGAAGCCGGACACCCTGGAGGCCTTTTTCATCCGGCGGTTCGGCCGGGCCCTCTACGAGACCTTTTTCAAGGCCTATACCCAGAAGGTCTGGGGCCTGCCCCCCTCCGCCCTGAGTCCGGATTGGGGAGAACACCGCGTCCGGGGCCTCTCCTTCGGGAAAGCGTTGCGGCACCGTCTCTGGCGGCGGGCCGTTCCGGAGGACCTGGGGGACCGGCGGGTGGAGAACTCGCTTCAGGAGCGGTTCCTTTATCCTCCCCGCGGCCCGGGCCAATTCTGGGAAGCGGTGGCGGCCCGGATCCGGAAGCGGGGCGGGGAGATCCGGCTCGGCTGGACCGCGACGCGGATCCGCTGGGATGGAGTGGGGGTGCGGGAGGTGGAGGCCTCCGATGGGGAAGGGGCGCGGGAGGGGTGGGAACCGGCGGCCGTCCTTTCTTCCATACCCCTTCAGCATCTGCTGTCCGCCCTCGATCCCGCCCCCCCTCCCCCCATTCCATCCATCGCCCGCTCCCTTCCCTATCGCGGCCTGATCTGCGCCGCCTTCGCCCTGGAGCGCTTTGAACTGCCGGCGGCCCGGAACACCCCGGGCGGTCCCCCCCGGGATACCTGGCTCTATCTGCAGGATGGACGGTTCCGCGCCGGGCGCCTCCAACTGTTCCACCACTGGAGTCCATTCCTTCCGGCGGAGCCCGGCCGCCCCCTCGTGGCGCTGGAGTATTTCTGCTCGGACGGGGACGCGATCGATCGCCTCGACGATGAGGCCGTGCTCCGGATGGCCGGCGAGGAACTCTCCGCCCTTTGCGGCGGGGCGCCTCCCCCCATTCTGGCCCGGGCGGCGTACCGGATGCCGTGGGCCTATCCGGTCTATGCCGGTGATTACGGGCGGATGGAAACGGTCCGGACCTTCGTGGATGGGATCGGCAACCTGTTCGCCATCGGGCGCGGCGGCCAGCACCGGTATGTCAATCAGGACCACGCCATGCTCACGGCCATGGCCGCCGTGGACCGGCTGGCCGGCGATCCGGCGGACCGGAAAGGGGTCTGGAACCAAGACGCCGAGGCGTAGCCGGTCCTTTCTGCGAAGCCGGACCGTGGGCTCGAATCAGTCGGGAAAAAGAATCAGGGGCGCTCCACCGGCCGTTGATGAGCGGAAGTTCCGCAGGCGGCGGCGTCCTTGCCCCCGATGGCCAGGACCCCGGTGCCGTCGGGATCGAGCCAGTCCTTGAGGCGGGAGGCGGAGGTGCTCCCGCCCGACCAGGAGATGTCGAACCGGCCGTACTCGTCCCACATCTGGGTCTTGGGGTTCCCGCAGGCCGAGGCCCCGCCGTAGAGTTGTCCCACGAGCTGGTGGGACAGGTTCCAGAGGCCGCTCCCCGAGGAACCGCCCTCGGTCACCCCCAGGTCCCAGTTGGGGACCCGCCAATAATTGCCGGAGGTGGCGATTCGGTCGCGCTCGATGCTGATTTTTTTCACGTCGCCGCTGGGATGGTGGATGCCCACTGCCCCCATCGCGGGATCCGGGGCGGCGTTCCACCCGGCATGATACAGGTTGAAGGCCGGGTCAGGGGACTGGTTGAGCTCCAGGAGGGTGAAATCGGACTTGGGGTGCATGGCCCGGAGGGTGGAGCCGGACTGCCAGTCGCCGAAAAGAAGGTCGCCGTTCCCGCAGCCGGTCCATTCGAAGTTCCAGTAGAAAACCGTCCTCTGGGCCGTTGCGTCGTCATGGATGCAGTGGTTGGCGGTGAGGAAGTAATCGCGGCAGTCGCCCCTGGCGTTGTTGAGGAGCGTGCCCGTGCAGATCCACCCGCTGAACAGGATGTGCGCCACCGCCCGCTTGTCGTCCTGCCATTCCGCCCCTTCGGGACAGTTGATGTCCACATTGCACTCCCCCGCCCCGCGGCCGGGCCCGAAGGATTTGTACCCGGTGACGGCGGAGGCGACCGAGAATTCAGGAAGAGCGCCGGCCGGCACATACGCCTCCACGACCAGGACGTCACCGGGAACGATGGGCGAGGCCAGGAGGCCCGAGAGGTCGATCGCTTCGCCCAAAACCGGGCCCATCACGAAGGCCCGGGCCGGGTCGTGGAACCGGATCTCCAGCCCCGGGACGGGTGTCAGTCCCTCCAGCACCACGCTCATCCAGGGGGCGCCGGGGGAACGGACGGCCAGCCGCCAGAGGGTCCCGCCGTCGCGGAGGGCCTCCAGCGTCCCGTCGCGCAAAGCGGCGTTGATAGGGCGTTCCACGCCGATCCGGGTGGGAACGGGGCGCCCCTCGTTGGCCGCGTCCTCCGCCAGGAGGTGGACGACATCGAGGGGGGGGAGGGTGATCGCGGATACGGCCTCGACCGGAAGCACGGCCCGGCCGTGTGCGCGCGGAAGGGACCGGGGGCCGGCCCAGGCGGAGAGGGCGAAGAGGACGAACAAAAGGGCGAAAAAGGATCGGCGCATGGGGGAATTCTCCTTGGAGGGGCTTTGAAAGTAGAACACCTTACCACAGAATGGAAAATCCCCCAAACGTCATCCCATGCAGTTTCGAGTTTCGAGTTTAAAGTTGCGAGTTGCCACCACTGTCCCCTCAGTTGCAAGTTGCGGGTCCCGGCTATTAACTCGAAACTCGAAACTCTAAACTCGAAACTTCTTTCAAGCGAGAACCTTGAACAGCTCCGTCAACGACAGGGCGTTGGCGAGCCGGGCCGGGCTGTCCGGCGACTTTTTCACCGCCAGGAGCCGTTCGTCGCCCAGCGAGGTCTCTTTCAGCACCTCCACGCCCGGCGGAACCGGTTCTCCGGCCTTGAGGCGCAGTTCGCCGTAGGCGGCCTTCAGGCCGTCCACGCTTCCCTGGGCCACCACACGCCCCCCCTTGAGGATGAGGGCGTGGGTGGCCAGCGTCTCCAATTCCTCCGCGAAGTGGGAGGCGATGAGGAAGGTGCCGCCGCCCTCCTGGATGGCCTCGATGAGCGAGAGGAGGATCTCCTCACGGAAGAGGGGGTCGAGGCCGGAGAGGGGCTCGTCGAGGAGGAAAAGTCCGGCCTTGTGGGCCATGGCGAGGATGAGGGAGAGCTTCCGGCGGGCCCCCCGGTTGAGGGTGGAGATCTTCGCCTTCGGGTCCAATCCGAATTTGGCCGTCAGCCGCCGGGCTTCCGCGGGGTCCCAGGTCGGGTAGAAGGCGCCGACATGATCGAGGAAGGCCCCCACCCGCCAGCCCTCGTATAGGGCGTCCTGCTCGGGGAGCCACCCCAGCGAGGCCTTGACCTTTTCCGGCTCCGCGAAGGGGTCGCGGCCGCCCATGCGGACCGTGCCGCCGTCGGCAGGGACCATCCCCTGCAGGAGGTGGAACAGGGTGGTCTTGCCCACGCCGTTGCGCCCCAGCAGGAGGGTGACCGAGCCGTTTTCCACTTTACAATCGATCCCGTCCAGCACGAGCTTCTTCCCGAACCGCTTCGTCAGTCCCTTGGCTTCAATCATGGTGTCCCTCCAGGAGGCGCCGCACGGCGCCCAGAATGTCTTGATTGGTTTGTCCGGCTCGCTTCATTTCGGTGACGGCCTCGGCGAGGCGCCGTTCCTTCTCCCCGACGAAGGATCGTACCGCAAGGGCGGGAGGTTTGCGCGCCTTGTAACCCTCTCCCCGCACCACCTCCACCCACCCTTCGCGCTCCAATTCCCTAAAGGCCCGGGCCGCCGTGTTGGGGTTGACGCGAAGCTCCTGCGCCAGGCCCCGGACGGAGGGGAGGAACGCCTCCCGGTCGAAGGCCCCACTCAGGATCAACCCCTTCAACCCGTCCATGATCTGCTGGAAGATGGGCACCGGCGATCGGGGATCCAATTTCAGGATGGTCATACCAGTCTCTTCTTCTTTCCGGTGGCGGGATCAAGGCGGTAGACGCAATAAGAACCAATTTCTTGGCTCCAGATGGAACGGGTCCAATCAAAGAGCAGCAGCTCACGGCTTCCCTGGATCAGCATGGCACGACTTCTATTGGACAGAGGCTGATCCGAAGTCCACCGCATCGTCTCGCCTTCGATGGTCAGTGTCCTTACCACGCATGATTTTCGCTTATCGTCTTTCCACCCAAAGAAATAGAGGGGCCCCTCACCTTCCATGGCCGACCATTCTCGCCCAGGATGGGTGATTGGATAGCCGTTGATCAAATCGGTGGCCAGGGTGGAAACCTCCCGTCCTTCTCGATACAGAACGAGGGTCTTGGGTCCATCTTGATGTCCCCGCAACAAGATGACTTGGCCGTTTCTTGAAGCGATGGGCCTTCCGGGCCCGAGCCGTCGCAGTTCGCCTGTGGAAATGAACCAATGAAAGCAGTTCCGATCGTGAGGGGCCTGTCCGGAGTGATCGCGGACACCTTCCATCAGGAAAAATCCCTCCCGGTCTCCCCACGACCAGCGGTGAAACCGGCCCCGAAACGCTTCGCGCGGGGTGGCTGAGGCATAATCCACAAACATCCATACAGGATGATCCGATTCGTCCGCTTGATACAGGACGCCCTCGGGTCCCCAGGCGGGATAGGTTTCATGCGGGCGGGTGAATACATATTCCGTGCCCACTCCCAGGTGCTTGAATCCGGATTGATTCTTGCCGACTTCCTCTCTTCCCCATCTATTCCAATACGCGATTTCCCCCCTAAAGTGGATGAGGCCCTCGGGAAACAGCCCCAGTTTTTCTGTTTTTCCGGTCCGCGGATCCAGCGAAGTATAATTCCTGAATTCCTTGCCGTCGCGTTTCACCGATTCGGCAATGTAGACGACGCCCCGGGACGGATCCGTGCCCGAAATC
>DCUZ01000017.1:21013-21985 GCA_002327305.1 Holophagales bacterium UBA2201
CAGCCCTTCGGTAGTCGGTGGTGATAAACAGATCATCCGCGACCGGAATGATCTCTCCATGAGCCACCAAAGTTCGTTTCAGCCAAACCGGTGTGTGCAGCCACCAGATCCCGGCGATGGAAGGAAGCATGAGCACCATGATGGCGGCCCGGATCCATCGCCTTCTCGACTGCCGGATGAGGTCGTGATAAAGGACAAAGCATCCGGCGAACAGGAGGAGAACAGGCAGCACCAGGGTTCCCAAAAGGACCGCATAGTCCATAATGACCGCCGGCCCCAAATGAACGATGCAATAGCTAATAGTGCCGTACACCAGAAGACATCCTCCCCATGCGGAGAAGACCGCATAGGACTTGCGCGGCATAAATGTAGCAAAGACAAACGCGGCGAGGAACAAGACGATCATGCAGACCAGCACGCCGGAAAGGCCCAATAACCTCGTGAGGGATTCCTCCGCCGGCCAATGCTTATCCCATATCCAGGGTCCGATGCACAGACTCTGCAAAAGGACTAAGTTGAAACCCAGGAAGAGCAGTTTTCCTCCCGCCACCTTCCACGGCTTGACGGGGAGGCCGCGGATGAGGGGAGTGTTCTCGTCCTGGACCAGCCCCGCCGCCAGGATGACCAGATACAGGGGGACGAAGAAGCCGAACATGATGGAGTAAAAGATGGCGTTCACGTCGGCGTCCCAGAAACGCGGCAGGAAAAGCCGGCCCAGCACGGGCGTCCCGGCCACGAACAGGATATTGACCAGCAGAAACAGCCACCCCTCCCGCATTTCCTTCTTAAACACGGTCCACATGGCGACCTCCATACTGTATTAGCGTTGTCATACAGTAATAGTATGGGCCGATTGTTAGCGGTTGTCAAGGGGGGATAAAAACAGTTTCGAGTTCAGAGTTGCGGGTTTCGAGTTCCCCGCTCCCGTCGCAGGACAGTTTCGAGTTCAGAGTTGCGGGTTTCGAGTTCCCC
>DCUZ01000074.1 GCA_002327305.1 Holophagales bacterium UBA2201
CCGCGCCCTGTTCATGGATGCCCGGGTGGGCTTCAACGCCATCACGCGCGAATGGGAGACCCTCACTTTCCTCGCCAACACCCTGGTGGGCCGCCAGCGCGTCAACCTCTCCTACACCACCACGCGGCCCCAGTCCGACGGCGGCGTCCCCTCCGAATTCGTCCGCCTCACCACCGGCCTCAACCTCGGGCCCCGCTTCCAGCTCTCCACGGGGATCTCCTACGACGTGGAGCGGCGCATCCCCTCCCAGCAGGAGTATGTCTTCACCTATCTCTCCCAGTGCTGGTCTGGGGCCCTGGAATACCGCGACTTCCGTTCCGCCGACAATCCCACGCGGGAATTCCGCATCGTCATCACCCTCAAGAACGTGGGGTCGTTCCTCCAGTACAAGGGGGATCTGGGGGGGATGGGCGCCGCGCTCTGACCGGGGCCCTTTCTGCTATAATGGGATCGCAAGAAGGAGGCATCGCTATGAACCAGGAAAACGAAACCATGGCCGCCGACAGCCAGGCGTTCGAGGAGTTCAAGGAACGCCTCGAGGGCCGCGACTGGCAGAAGACCCTCGACAACGCCAAGATCTACATCCAGACCAACCCCCTCAAGGCCGTCCTCATCGGCGCCGCGGCGGGGTTCCTGGTGGGCTACCTTGTCCGAAGAACAAAGGACTGACCAGCTCATCCTGGACTCGGCCGTCGAGTTCATCCGGGAGAACCCCTTCCTCTCCGTCGGCATCGCCGTGGGGTTGGGGTATTTTCTCGGGGTGCAACGGGGACGGGAGATCACCCAAAAGGTCTCCGATGCCGCCGCCGGTTTCCTGATGAGCGAAGGATCCGCCCTCCTCAGCCAGTTGAAGCAGAAGTGACCCGCCGCCTGGCCCACCTGAGCGACCCGCACTGGGGGCGCCGGTGGCTCCCGGGCGCCGCGGACGCCCTCCGCGCCTTCCTCCTCGACCGCCGCCCCGACCTGGTGGCCGTATCCGGGGACCTCACCCAGCGGGCCAAGGTCCGCGAGTTCGCCGCCGCCCGGCGGTACTTCGACGCCCTCGGCCTCCCCTGCCTCGCCGTCCCCGGCAACCATGACGTCCCCCTCTACCGCCTCCACGAGCGCCTCCTGGCGCCCCATGCGAACTGGCGGCGTCATTTCGGCACCGATCTCGAGCCGGCGTACGCGGACCCCGAGTTGGCCGTTTTCGGCCTCTGCACCGCCCATCCCTTCACCCTCACCGAAGGGCGGGTGACGGCGGAGCAGGTGGCGCGCCTGGAGCACGCCATCCTGCGCACCAGCCCCTCCCAGTTCACCGTCCTGGTCCTGCACCATCCCCTCCTCCAGGCCGACCCCACCGACCGCGACCGCACCCTCCGCGGCGCCGAGCGGCTTGTCCGGATGTTCGGCCGCGTGAAGGTCGACCTCGTCCTGTCGGGCCACTTCCACCACCGGATGATGGTGAACCTGCAGGAGGCCTGGCCGAGACTGCCCCGCCCCGTCCACCAGGTCTTCGCCCCCACCGCCTGCACCGAGCGGGGGCGCAAGAAGGACCGGGGGAGGACCGGCGTGGTCATGGTGGAAACGGAGCCAACCGGGTTCACGGTGGAGTTCCACTATCTTGAAGGGCGGGAATACCGGCGCGAGGCGTCGCATTCTTTCGTGAGGGGACCCCATGGATAAGGCCGTCACCTGGCACCCGGAACTGGACCCGCTGTTCGAGCGCGAACCCGCCCTCCTGGACGCGGTCAAGACCGCCCTCTACATGCACCCCGCCCGGCCTGCGGGCGGCGACGGGTTCGTCGTCGCCTCCTCCGGCCTGGAGGTGCGCTTCGAGGGGGGGGAGGAGGAGATCTTCCTCACCGACGTCTTCCGGCTCAACGGGCTCGATCCCCTCCTCCTGGCCTTCGACGTCGACGGCACCCTCCTCTCCTCCCAGGGCTACGCCGCCCGGGCCTTCGAAGAGGCCCTCGTCAAGCACTTCGGCACCGCCGGCGACATCGGCGCCTTCTCCTGGTCCGGCAAACTGGACCCCAACATCGTGCGGGAACTCCTCGCCAGCGGCCGTGTCCCGCCCGATGAGGTGGAGCGGAAGCTTCCGGCGGTCCTGGAGGACTATGAGGGGATCCTGGAGGCGACCCTGCCGCCCGGCAAGGTGGTCCTGAAGGAAGGCGTGCTGGAAACGCTGGAGCGCTGCAAAGAGTTCGAGGACATTCTCTGCGTCCTCTGCACCGGCAACATCCCCGGCGGCGCCCGCGTCAAACTCTCCCGCGTGGACCTCAACCGCTACTTCCCCACCGGGGCGTTCGGCAGTGACGGGACGGCGCGGGCCCAGCTTCCCCCCATCGCCCGGCGAAGGGCCCAGCGGTGGTGGGGCCTCGCCATCGACCCCCGGAAGGTCTTCGTCATCGGGGACAGCCCCGAGGACATCAAGTGCGCCCGGGCCAACGGCTATTGGAGCGTCGCCGTCGCCTCCGGGCTCCACCCGAGGGAGGAACTCGAGACCCACCGCCCCGACCTGCTCCTCGACACCCTCCTGAAGGACGAAGAGAAGTTCTGGGAATTCCTGAAAAAGGCGCATGCGGGGAACGGTGGCGGGGAAGCTGGGAAGCCAGGAAGCTAGGATGCTCCCCCAGGTTTGCCGGGATCCGGTTCGTTGTTTCAGCCTCCCAGCCTCCCCGCTTCCAAGCCTCCCAGCCATGGTCCCGTGATCGCCAAGCACTGGTCCCCTGAAGGCGACGCCGTCCGGTGCCATCTCTGCCCCCACCGGTGTTTGGTCGGGGAGGGCGACACCGGGACCTGCCGGGTGAGGCGGAACGAGGGCGGCAAGCTCCACACCCTGGTGTACGGGCTGGCCGCCGCCACGGCCGTGGACCCCATCGAGAAGAAGCCGCTCTTCCACTTCCTCCCCGGCTCCCGCAGTTTCTCCATCGCCACCGTCGGGTGCAACTTCCGGTGCGCTTTCTGCCAGAACTGGACCCTTTCCCAGTCGCCCCGCGAGCTGAAGAAGGTCCTGGGTGAGCCGTTGGAACCCGAGAGGGTGGTGCAGATGGCCATAAAGTCGCGCTGCGCCTCCATCGCCTACACCTACTCGGAACCCACCATCTATTACGAGTACGCCCTCGACTGCGGGCGCCTGGCCAAGGAAGCGGGCCTGCGCAACATCTTCGTCACCAACGGCTTCATCGAACGGGAGCCGCTGGAGGCCTTGACGGGAACCCTGGACGCGGCGAACGTGGACCTGAAGGCCTTCACCGAGGATTTCTACAAACAATACTGCGGCGGACGCCTCGCCCCGGTCCTCGATGCGTTGAAGACAATGAAGGCGATGGGGGTGTGGGTGGAGGTCACCACCCTCGTCATCCCCACCCTCAACGACTCCGAAGAGGAACTGCGGGACCTGGCGCGGTTCATCGCGCACAAACTGGGGCCCGAAACGCCCTGGCATGTCAGCCGCTTCCACCCCGACTACAAGATGCCCGACCTCCCCGCCACGCCGGAGCGGACCCTGGCCCGCGCCCGGACCATCGGGATGGAGGAGGGGTTGCAGTTCGTCTACACCGGCAATGTCTGGGGCGACGAGGGGGAGAACACCTTCTGCCCGTCCTGTGGCAAAACCGTCATTGCCCGGACGGGGTTTCAAATTCGAGCGATGGATATTGTGGAGGGGAAATGCCGGTTTTGCCGGGCTGCAATAGCTGGGGTGTGGGGATAAACCAGTTTCGAGTTTCGAGTTTAAAGTTTCGAGTTCCGCCCACCCAAGATGCAATTTAGATTGGAAGACCAGCATTTTTCGGAAAATGCAAGAACTACTCCCCCTTATTCAATCTGGTATAAGATATTGTCTATGAACAGGAAGATGCGGATTCTTCTGGTATTGCTTCTTTTCATGCTCATTTTGTTGTGCTGCAAAGATTCAAATCCAAAGCATACAAAGCCCAAGCACTCAAATCTGGGTTGGGGAGCAGTTTGCACTTCGCAGTTTGATAATAAGAACTTGGAACGATATCAATATATTACTGGACCAAGAGAGTGCATTTTAGACTCTTTGTTTGAAATAAGCGACGTTTTTGCGTAGATCTGTGAGGAGAATCAAGCGGCCCGCGCCCGATAGTGGGCGATATAATCTTCATCCCGCCAATAGAGGAGAGCCGCAATGAGGATCGTTCCTTTATCAGT
>DCUZ01000072.1:0-4454 GCA_002327305.1 Holophagales bacterium UBA2201
GGGGCTGGTCCACGTCTCCGAGATCCCGAAAGCCCCCACCCAGCGCATCGAGCGCATGTTCAAGATCGCGGACGAGATCCGGGTGCGCATCATCCGGGTCGACAAGGAGGCCCGCCGCCTGGGCCTCAGCATGAAGGACCTGGAGTCCTGAAGGAGGGCCCATGACCCGCGCGGATCTCGCTGAAAAAGTGGCCAAGGCGATCCGGGTTCCCAAGAAGAACGCCAAGGTCATCGTGGACGTGATGTTCGAAAAGATCATCGAGGCCCTCAAGAAGGGGGAGAAGGTCGAATTCCGCGGGTTCGGGACCTTCAAGGTGCGGGTGCGCAACGCCCGGACCGCCCGGAACCCCAAGACCGGCGCCCCCACCCAGGTGCCGCAGAAGCGGGTGGTCGCCTTCAAGCCGCACACGGATCTTAAAAGCAAGATCCACTGATGCGGGTCCTCTTCACCCCCTGGCGGATGGAATACCTTCAGTCCCAGCGCGCCGACGGGTGCGTCTTCTGCCACGCCCAGGGGGGGGATCCGCGCGCCGGGCTGGTCGTTCACAGCGGCCGGGAGGCCATCGTCCTTCTCAACCGCTACCCCTACACCAACGGCCATCTCATGGTCGCCCCCCGCGCGCACGGCGGCGACCTCGTGGCCCTGCCCCCGGCCTCCCGGGCGGAGCTCATGGACCTGCTCGTCCTCTCCCAGGGCGTCCTGGACCGGGCCTACCGGCCGGGGGGCTATAATATCGGGATGAACCTGGGATCATGCGCCGGAGCCGGGATTGCCGATCATCTCCACGCCCATGTGGTGCCCCGCTGGGAGGGCGACACCAATTACATGACCGTCATCAACGAGACCCGGATGGTCCCCGAATCCCTCGAGGCCACCTGGGAGCGCCTCGCGGCCCTCTTCCGGGAGGCGGCCGGTGAATAAGCCCCTGGTCCTGTTCCTCACCTGGCTCCTCCCCGGCTTGGGGCACTGGGTCCTGGGGGCCCGCCGCCGGGCCGGCCTTTACGCCGGGGTCATCCTGGTTTCCCTGGCCGCGGGAATCGCGATGCAGGGGCGGCTCTACGGCCCGGTCCGTGGCGACTTCATCGCCTGGCTGGCCACGGTGGCCAACGGCGGCCTGGGCGTCCTCTATTTCCTTCTCAAGGGGCTCGTCGGATACGGCGGCGATCCCGCGCACCCCCTCTCCGAATACGGCACCATCTTCATCCTCTCCGCCGGCTTGATGAACTGGCTGCTCCTGCTGGAGACCGAGGAGTTGTTCAAGGAGAAGAGGGCATGACCTCCCACCTGGCCCTGATGCTGCTCTACTCCCTCCTCTGCGCCCTCTTCTTCTCCCACTACTGGCGCCGAGGGCCGCGCGAGGTGCGCCGGTTGTTCGTCAAGATCCTGGCCTATATGATCGTGGGCGGGATCGCCACCGCCTGGGTGCTGTATCCGCTGCCCTGGTAGGGCCGGCGCCATGAAGCGCAGTCCGTGGCCCTGGTTGCCGGCCGCATCGTTGATGGGCATGATCTTCTTCCTCTCCTCGCTGACCAATCTGCCCGTCCCGCTGCGCTTTCCCCACGCGGACAAAGCCGTTCACGCCGCGATCTACGGCGGTCTTACCGCCGCCCTGCTGTTGCCGGGGCTCTCCCCGGCCCGGGCCTGGGGGGCCGCCGCCCTGTACGGCGCCACCGACGAATTCCACCAGCGGTTCGTTCCCGGGAGGGACGCGTCGGTTGGGGACTGGCTGGCGGACGCGGCCGGGGCCGCGGCCGTTTCCGTGGGTGCATGGGCATGGCGCCGCCGCCGCTCCTGATCGTCGCCGCCGAGGCCTCGGCGGATCTTCACGCCGCCCAGGCGGTGCGGGCCTTGCGCGCCGCGGTCCCGGGGTTCCGGTGCTACGGCGTGGGCGGGCCGGCTCTGCGCGCGGAGGGGCTCGACCCCCTCGGGCGCGCGGAGGAGCTTGGGGTGATGGGACTGTGGGAGGTGCTCCGGCGGCTCCCCGCCATCAAGCGGGCCTACGACGGCATCCTGGCGCGCGTCCGGCTGGAGCGTCCGGCGGCGGCCCTCCTGCTGGACTACCCCGGGTTCAATTTTCGCCTCATGAAGGCCCTGGACGCCCTGGGCGTTCCGGTCGTCTATTACATCTGTCCGCAGGTGTGGGCATGGCACGAGGGCCGGGTGGATGTCCTGGCGCGCCACGCCGCCCAACGCCTGGTCATCTTCCCCTTCGAGGAGGAGTTCTACCGGAAGCGCGGGGTGGAAGCCCGCTATGTGGGACACCCCCTGCTGGATGTTCTGCCGCCTCCTTCCCCGGACCCTCCCGACGGGCCCCTCCGGGTCGGCCTCTTCCCGGGAAGCCGGAACAGCGAGGTCTCGCGTCTCCTGCCCGTGTTCGGGCGTCTGGCGATGGCCGCCCTCTCCCGGTTCCCCGAGACCCGTTTCGTCCTGTTCCCCGCGCCGACGCTCACCCGGGACGACCTGCTCCGCCACCTGCCCAAAGGGCTGGAGATCGAGGTCGAGGAGGGCGACCGCCACGCCGCCATGCGGACGCTCCACCTGGCGCTGATGGCCAGCGGGACCATCACCCTCGAGGCCGCCCTGATGGGAGTGCCCGGGCTGGTGGGGTACCGCGTCAATCCGCTCACCTACCGCCTTCTGCGCCGGAAGGTGAAAGTGCCCCACATCGCCATCGTCAACCTCCTCCTGGGGCGCGCCGTCTTTCCCGAGTTCCTCCAGGACGAGTGCGGAGGGGCCGCCATGGAGGCGGCGTTTTTCGACCTGCTCGCCTCGACCCGCCGCCGGGAGGAGATCCGGCGGGACGCGCTGGTCCTGCGGACCCACCTGCGGGGAGGCGCCGCTTCCCAAGTGGCCGCGGTAATGAGACAATACCTTTCGGAATGAAGACCTTCCTGCGGATTTTGGGATTCGCGCGCCCCTACTGGGGCTGGCTCATCGTGGCCGCCGTGGCCATGGTGGCGGTCTCGTTGACCTCCATGCTGCAGGCCTACCTGGTCAAGCCCCTCTTCGACGATGTCCTGCTGGGGGGGGCGCAGGCCGGCTCCATGGCCAAGGCCTCCCCGCTCATCCAGACGCTGCAGGGCCACTACGACGCCTACCTCGCGTGGGCCCGGCAGTACGCAAGCCCCCGCGTCGCCACCGTCCTGCTCATCTTCACCGTGCTCCTCATCAAGAGCGTCGCCCTCTTTTTCAGCACCTACTCCTTCGGGGTCATCGGCTTCTCCGTGGTGATGGACCTGCGCAACTTCCTCTACCGCCGCATCCTCCGCCAGCCCCTTGCGTTTTACGGCCGGGAGTCGGCGGGCGGCCTGGTGTCGCGGATCGTCTCCGATGTGCAATACGTCCAATTGGCGGTGGGGGAGCGGTTCGGGGACATTTTCCAGGAGACCTTCACCCTGCTCGGGCTCCTCGTTCTCCTCTTCTCCATCAATTTCAAACTCGCCTTCCTGGCGCTGTGCATGGGGCCGCTGTTCCTGCTCCCCATCATCCGGTTCGTCCGCTCCCTGCGCAAGGCCAGCCTCCGGAGCCAGGAAAAGATGGCGGAGATGACCGGCGTTTTGACGCAGACCTTCCTGGGGGCGCGCATCGTCAAGGCCTTCACGGCGGAATCCTTCGTCCACGCCGCCTTCGAGGCGCTGGGGCGGCGGCAGTTGAAGTTCAACCTCAAGGCCCGCCGGGTCCACGACCTCAACGGCCCCATCATGGAGATGCTCGGCATCTCGTTCGCCCTCGGGATGTTCGTCTACGCCGGGAGGCTCATCGATTCGGGCAGCATGACGGTGGGCGCATTCTCCTCCTTCCTCACCACCATTTTCCTCCTCTACCAGCCCATCAAGAAGATCTCGAGGGCCAACCTCTCCATCCAGCAGGCCGTCACCGCCGGTCAGCGCATCTTCTCGCTCACCGACCTGCCGGGGGAGGACGACCGGAAGCGGGGGGAGAGGACGGTCGGCGCGGTGGCGCAGGCGATCCGGTTCGACCGCGTCTCCTTCGCCTACCAAGACAAGCCGGTCCTGCAGGAGGTCTCCTTCGAGATCCCCCGCGGCGCCGCGGTGGCGGTCGTGGGGCCCTCGGGCTCGGGAAAGACGACCCTGGCCTCCCTGCTGGCCGGATTCTACGAACCGACGGAGGGGCGCATCCTGCTGGACGGCGCCCCCCTGACCGAGTTCAAGCTGGAATCGCTGAGGCGCGCCATCGGGCTCGTGGCGCAGGAGACCCTCCTCTTCAACGACACCGTGACCGCCAACATCGCCTTCGGCGACGGCCGTCCCGACACGGCCCGGGTGAGGAGGGCGGCGGAGCTGGCCTTCGCCCACGACTTCATCACCGGTCTGCCCATGGGATACGACACCGTGGTGGGGGACATGGGCGTCAACCTCTCCGGGGGGGAGCGGCAGAGGATCGCCATCGCCCGGGCCCTCTACAAGGACCCGCCCATCCTGATCCTGGATGA
>DCUZ01000072.1:4485-7995 GCA_002327305.1 Holophagales bacterium UBA2201
GATCGCCCACCGCCTCTCGACGGTCGTGAGGGCCCAGCGCATCCTCGTCCTGGAGGAGGGGCGGCTGGCGGAGGCGGGGACCCACGAGGAATTGATGGCCCGAAACGGCCGGTACCGGGCCCTGTTCGATCTTCAAAGGGGGATCCTCCATGAATAGCATCCTCAGCATGACGGGGTTCGCCCAGGCCTCCACTCCCGCGGGCATTTTCACCCTCAAAAGCCACAACCACCGGTTCCTGGAGTTGCACCTCTCCCTTCCCAGCGCCCTCGGGCCCCTGGAGATGGACCTGAGGACGATGTTGGGGGCCGGCATTCACCGCGGCAAGGTCTATTTTTCGATCGCGGCCCGGCCCGACGATCCGATATTCAGGCCTCGCCTCAACGCGGCCTGGATCCGCGAACTGCATGCACAGTGGACCGCCCTTTTTCCCGGGTCCCCCGACCTTCCCGGTTCCCTTCTCCAGCCGGAAACGGCCTTTCTCCCGCCGGATGTCCCCGAGGAGACCTNNAGCGAGGGGGTCCGCGCCGGAGCGCGGGAGGTGCTGGAGGCCTTCCGGAGGAGCCGCGCCGAGGAGGGCCGCAAGATCGTCCCCTCGATGCTGGATGCCCTTGGGGAGATCAGCGCCATTCTCGCGCAGGTGGGGCCCCGGTTGGAGGGCTTGAGAGGGGAGCTGACCGCCCGGCTGAGAGGCCAGATGGCGGACCTGCTCGAGGATCGGAAGCCCGATCCCGATCGGCTGGAGCAGGAGGCCGCGGTGCTCTGCGCCCGGATGGACCCCGAGGAGGAGCTGGTCCGGGCCGGACAGTTCGCCGATCGGATTCGGGAACACCTGGAGGATCCGCCGGTTCCGGCGGGCAAGATGCTCGATTTTCTCGTGCAGGAGCTGGGGAGGGAACTGCAGACCCTGTCGCAAAAAGTAAGGGATCTTGCACTGAGAGAGGATACCGTCAGGCTTAAAATGCTTTGCGAACGGTTGAGGGAGCAGGTTCAAAATATCGAATAGTGGCGCTGGAAGTATTGCATTGAGGGCTGGTATTGTAATATAATGGAACCTATGAAGCGCGCCGCTCTCGTTCTGCTGATGTTGGGACTGACCATTCCCGCGGCGGGATTCCGTCTGCCCATCAAGATGTACCGCAACGCGGACGGTCTGCCGCAGGAGCAGGTGCGCGCTTTCGCCCAGGACCCCCTCGGCCGCATCTACATCGGAACCGTCGGAGGGATAGGCATCTACGACGGCCGGAACTTCAGCCGCCTCGGGGTCCGCCAGGGGCTCCCGGCCGAGGACATCTATGCCTTGGAGATGGACGCCCAGGGGCGTCTTTGGATCGGGACCCTTTACGGTCTCGCGGTCCTGGAGAACGGCGCCGTGCGGGTGGTGGATTTCCCCGAGTATGTGGGCAACGGCATCACGCGCGTCCTTTCCGGCGACGGGATCTATTTTCAGAACCGCCAGGGGGTGTACCGGCTCAAGGACGGCGAGTTCACCCTCCTCTCCACCGGAAGGGTGGAGGCCTTCACCCTGGGCCGCGACGGCGCCCTCTTCGTGGCCGGTCCCCAGACGCTGCGCGTCAGCCGCGGCGGCTCCGCGACCGTCCACGACCTGCCCGGCGTGGAGACCGTCAACGTCCTGGCGCTCCAGCGCGATGGGTCCCTCCTGGTGGGGGCCTCCAACGGGCTCTTCCATTGGACCGAANNCCCGCCTCAGGGTCCTCCTGCCCGGGGTCCCCGTCACCGACTGCATGGAGGACGAGGAGGGGGACCTCTGGGTGGGCTCGGAGGTGGGAGGCCTCCATCATTACCGGCGCGGGGCCTGGAACCGCTACGCCAACGTCGGAGACACGCGGCTGACGCAGGCCTACTGCGTTTTCGAGGACCGGGAGCACAACATCTGGTTCGGCACCATCTCCGGCATGGGAAAGATCCCCTACCGGCAGTTCGGAATTTACGATACCCAGGACGGCCTCCCGGAGTACATGATCAACTGCATCTACGAAGACCCCCACGGCCTTCTCCGGATCGGCTTTCCCGGCGGGACGGCCGTTTACGATCCCATCGCCGACCGGTTCGCGCGCGCCGCCATCCCCCTGCCCGCCGACGCGACCGTCCGGGCCATGGGGACCGACCGGAAGGGACGCCTCTTCCTGGGGACGGCGGACCACGGGTTGTTCATCCTGGACGGAAACCGCCTCATGGCCGTCCCCTCCATCGCCGGTTTCGAGCTGTCGCGGGTGTACGACATCATGGAGGACCCGCGCCACGGTCTGTGGATCGCCACGCGGGGCGGACTGTTCCTCTGGGACGGGGAGGAATACCGCCTCTTCACCACGGCGCAGGGGTTGCCGAGCAACACCATCTACGGTCTAACGCTGAACGCCGAGGGGCGCCCCCATGCCGCCACGCAGTGCGGGGTGGCGGTATTCCTCCCCGTCCCAGAGNNCCGCCACGCAGTGCGGGGTGGCGGTCTTCGACGGAGGCGGCTTCACGGTCCCGCCCCCGCTCCAGGGAGTCACCTGCGAGGTCAACGTGATGCAATTCGGGTCCGACGGGCGCATGTGGATCGGGACCCACGGATTCGGCCTGATGGAGCTGCGGGGCGATGAATTGATCGTCCACGACGAGACGGGGGGCTTTCCCAACGACTTCGTCTGGGGGATCGCCGAGGACGGGCAGGAGACCCTGTGGGTGGCCACCAACAAGGGGATCCACCGGCGTCAGGGCGACCTCTGGCTGACCCTCAATTCCAAGGACGGTTTTCCCGGGGACGAGATATTCATCCATGTCGCCCTGCGCGACCATCGGGGCGACCTTTGGTTCGGCCTCCCCTTCGGCATGGTGCGGGTCTTCGCGGGCCAGGACCGCCCCAATCCCGTCCTTCCGGGCCTTCAGGTGGACCGCATCGTCACCCCCGCGGGGGCCCGGCCCGTGACGCCGGGCCTCACGGAGTTCGCTCCGGGGGAGCGGGACCTTCGCTTTGAATTCACGGCCTTTTCGTTCCAGAACGAGGACCAGGTCCTCTACCGCACCCGCCTGGAGCCGGTGGAGAGCGAATGGTCCGAGCCCACCCGTCTCAACACCCTCCATTATCCCGGCCTGAGCCCCGGCCTTTACCGGTTCCAGATGATCGCCTGCAACAACTCCCTCCTGTGGAACGAGGACCCCGCCGAGGTGGAATTCAGGATCCGTCCCTTCTTCTACGAGACCTGGTGGTTCCGGATGCTCGTCGCCGTGGGCCTCCTGTTCCTCGTGGGCGGGGGGCTCCTCTGGCGCCTTTCGGCGGTGACGCAGGCCAAGGAGCGGCTCGAGCGCCTCGTGGAGGAACGGACGGAGGAACTGAAGCGCAAGGTGGAGATCATCGAGTCCCTCTCCCGCACCGATCCCCTCACCAACCTCTACAACCGGCGCTATTTCGTGGACCGGTTCGAGCAGGTGGTGGCCTTCAGCAAGCGCTATGGCGAGCCCTTCTGCTTCGTCATCATCGACATGGACAACTTCAAGGTCATCAACGA
>DCUZ01000029.1 GCA_002327305.1 Holophagales bacterium UBA2201
CCCCACATTCCCAATCAAACTTCACGCCCGGCGGGCGGGGGAACGCGCTACGCTCTACGGTCTACGCGCTACCGGGCGGGTGGGGGACCGCGCTACGCTCTACGGTCTACGCACTACCGGGTGGGCGGGGGCGGGGGATCTTGCCAGTTCGGAGAGGTGTGCCAGCCGCGTCCGGGCCGCCAGACGCGGGAGTTCCCGGGCGAGGGTGTCGAGCGTGGCGGGGTGGGGGTGGCCGATGGCCACGGCCCAAGGGTGGCGGGAGGCCGCCTCCACGGCCGCGTTGAGCTGGCGGCGGATGGCGGCGGGCTCCACCCGGTCGTCGAGGAAGACATGCCGGCGCAGGACGGGAAATCCCAGGTCGTTCCCCACCGCCTCGGCCACGGTGTCCGCGGTGGTGCGGCTGTCGAGAAAGTAATCCACACGGCCGCGGGCCGCCTCCAGGACCCAGCGCATGTACAGCCGGTCGGCGGTGAGGGCCGAGCCCATGTGGTTGTTGAACCCGCGGGCGAAGGGGATGGCGTCCAGGGCCCTTGCGACGGCCGCCTTCAGGTCCGGTTCTCCCGTGCCGAAAAGGATGGCGCCGGGACCCGGGGGGGTGAGGTCGGGGTCTTCGGGCTGCATGGGGAGGTGGCAGAGCACCTCCACGCCCGCGGCGCTCAGTCGGCGGGCGGACTCTTCCGAAAAGGGGAGAAAAGGGAGGACGGCGGCGTTGAGGGGATAGCGGTGGCGCTCGAACCACTCCACGGGTTGACGCGATTGTCCCAGGTCGTCGATGCAGATGGCCAAAACCGGGGGCTTGGGGCCCGGACGGGATGGCCGGGAGGGACGGGCGGGAGCCGCCCCGGAAGGGCCCGGCGGGACGGAGGCCGCGTCGCCGGCGGCCCGGCCGGGCGGCTCCGGGCGGGGCGGCCGGCGCCACGCCACGACCGCCGCGACCGCCAGGACGGCCAGGCCGGCAAGGAGAAGAATGGCGATGAGGAGCGGGCCGTCAAGCCGCCTTGGGGAGGGCTTTTTCCCGGACGATCTCGCGGACCTTCTGGTCAATGGCTTCGGAGGCGGTTTCCGCGCCGAGGGGGTCGCGGACGGCGATGTCGGGCTGGACGCCCTTGCCCGTCAGGTCGGTGCCGTCGGGCAGGATGACGAAAGAATAGGTGAGGTGGCAGGCGCCCCCGTCGGAGAGGGGGACCATCTGGAGCATTCCGATGTAGCCGAAGGTGGCCCGTCCGATCACTTTGGCCCCGGCCCCTTTCTGGAGGAGGAGGGCGAGGATCTCGGCGGCGCCGGTGGTGTCCCGGTCGGTCAGCACATGGAGGTCGGAGAACCCGAAGGCCCCCTCGGCGCGGGAGCTCGATTTCTTCTCCTCCCGCCTGGACTTGATGAGGAGCCGTGGATCCGCCTTGAGGAAGAGGGCGGCGGCCTTGAGGGCGGCGTTGTAGTCGAAGGAGGTGGTGCCCCGAAGGTCGATGAAGAGGAGCCCCCTGCCTTCGTGGGGCTCCAGGGCATCGCGCACCTCCGAGGCGGTGGCCGGTCCGAGGACGGGCAGCCGCAGGAGGGGCGCCCCATCCTCCAGGTCGAGACGGACGGTCGGGCGAGCCCAGGGCTTGAGCGCGAAGACGGCCTCGCTCGATTTTTCGGCGTCCCGGGAGGAATAGACCACCTTGACGCTGGAGCCCAGCGGGCCGGAGAGCCCGGCCTGGAGTTCCCAGATGTCGGCGCGGGGGTACTGAACGCCGTTGACGGACTCCACGATGTCCCCGGCCTTGAGGAATTCCGCCGCGGGGCTTCCGGGGAAGACATGATGGGCGTAGGCGAACCTTCCGGCGCGGCGCAGTTCGACCCCCGCGTCGAGGGGGCCGGAGGCGCGCGACTTCCGGAAGGCCTCCATCTTGCCGGCCGGAACGAAGGTGCTGAAGGGATCCAGCGAACCCAGCAGGCCCCGCTGGGCCCCGAGGAGGAGGCGGTCGTCCTTGACGGGGTCCACGAACTTGGTGAGGACGAGCATATAGGCCTGCCCGAAGACCTTCAATTCGGGATAGGGGAAGGCCTCGGGGAGGAAGGCGTTCAGGCCCAGCCCCGCCAACACCAGCAGGGCCGCCGCGGCCGAGATCTTGACGGCTTTCACGGCCCTATTCTACCTCAACCAGGGGGCGGGGTCCACCGCGGTCCCGTTCTCCCGCACCTCGAGGTAGTAGGTGAAGGGGGCTTCGGTGACCCTGCCCAGCGCCTTCCCCGTGGGGACCCATTCCCCCTCCCGCACCCCGCTCACCGTCAGGAACCCCGTGATGGAGATGACGCCGAAGCCGTGGTCGAGGACCACCAGATTGGAGTAGCCCTTGAACCACCGGGCGTAGATGACCTTGCCGGGGAAGATGGGGCCCACATCGCCGGAGGCGGGGAGCGCCACTTCGATCCCTTTCGAGAGGACCCGCGTGGCGTATTGCGGGCTGGTGATGGGGCCGAAGGGGACCGTGACGCGCCCCTTGGCGGGCCAGTCGAGGGCCCCTTTGTAGGTGCGGATGTCCTCCTTGGCCAGATTCTCGGGGGGTTGGCTGGAAAGGGTGGCGATGAGCCGCTCGAGTCGGGAGGCCTTCTCCTTGAGCGCCGCCATCTGCCCCTCGGTCTCCCGCTCCTTCCGTTTGAGTTGGGTCAGGAGGAAGCGCTTCTGCTCCTCCGAGGTCCGCATCTCCGCCAACTTGCCCTTCCGCTCCCGCCGGAGCCTCTCCAGCGCCGCCTCTCCGGCCCTCAGGTTCTCCCGCTCCTTCGAAAGGAGCTCCAAGTTCCCGAGAAAGGCGGTGAACAGGGTGCGGTCTTGATTGGCCAGGTGGAGGGCCCACCTCAGGACGGAGAGGAAGTCGGATCCCGAGGAGGCGAAAAAGAGGCGGAGGTAACCCAGGCGCCCGAGGCGGTGCAGGAACCGGGCCTTGGTGAGGAGGCGCCGTTTCTGCGCGTCGATCTCCCCCCTCAGGGCCAGCACCTGGGCCGCCAGCGTCTGCACCCTGGCGGTCTGCATCGAGCGCTCCAGCTCGATCTTCCGCACCTCCTCGTTCTGGAGGGTGATCTTGAGGTCGAGGGCCCGCAGTTCGTCCTCCACCCCCCGCTGTTTCTGCTGGGAACGCTCCAGCTCGTGGGTCAGCGCGTCGATCTTCCGCTTGAGCTCCTCGAGCTCCCGGTCCATTTCACCGACCGGGGCCTGCGCCAGGGCGGCGGCCCCGCACGACAGGAGGAGGAGCAGCGCCATCCAGGCCGCCGTCACGGGCGATCCCACCGCCGGGGCACGGCGTGCCGTGCCCTTCCCTTCGGCGCGCGGCGCCCGGAGGTCAGAACAGATTCTTCCCATCAACCGGGTAGGGGGCTTCGGCCCCGAAGAGGGCCAGGAGGGTGGGGTAGAGGTCGCCGATGTAGAGGTTTTCGCCCTTGATGGGGGCGTTGGCGAAGATGACGCCGGGGACCGACGGCGGGTGGAGGGAGCAGTGGTCGCCGCTCCACACCTGGTCGTTGGTCTCGATCAGCGCCCGGGGCATCCCGCCCAGGGAGGTCTGCCACGAGACCCGGTAGCCGGGGTTGTTGGTGATGATGCCGTCGGGGATGTACACCGGGTCGAACCCCCCGTAGGCCTCCTCGCGGGTGTAGACCTTGGCTACCGGATGGAGGCCGGCGGCCTCGTCCACCCAACCCTCCAGGCGCGTGATGATTTCCCGGCGCAGGTTCTCGTACTCCTCGCCGGGCTCCACGATGCCCTGCTTCTCCCGCCCCTTGAGGTTGATGTAGAGGCCGCCCAGGCCCATGACGTAGGCGCGGGTGCGGCTCCAGTCCACGTTGGGCCAGAACTGCCCCTGGTCGAACAGGGCCGTGAGGTCCATCGTCGCCCCCGAGGCGCCGGTGAGGGCGATGTAGCCGTTCTGCGCCAGCCAGGTGTTGTAGTTGACCGACCAGCGCCAGGTGGCGAACCCGTGGTCGGAGAGGACGATGAGGCGGGTGCCGGGGGGGAGGAGACGCATCGCCTCGCCCACGAGGCGGTCCATCAGGACATAGGATTCCTTCAACGCACCGCCGAACCGAACCGCGGCCTCCTCCACGTAGGCGGGGTGCTCGTGATCGAGGAAACGGAAGAAGATGTGCCCCACCCGGTCGGTGAACTCGTAGTAGAGGACGGTCAGGTCCTTCTCCTCCTTCAGCACCCCCTCGAACATCCTGGAGAAGACGGCGGGTTCCACCTGCCACTCCTCCATGAAGAACTCGTCGTCGGTCAATTCCTCCGACACCGCCCAGGTGTCCACCGACCAGCCCATCGTGCGGAAGAGGCCGAAGCTGGCGGCCAACTGCTTCGCCCAGCCGCCGGGGTTGGTGACGTCGAAGCCGAAGGGGAGGTTGCGGGGGTCGAAGTTGATGGGGGAGAGGTAGACCCGCACCTCGGGATCAATGGAGAGGCAGTAGAACCGGCTGACGCCGCGCACCTTCACGAGGGGATTGAAGGGGAAGACGAAGTCCACCCAGTCGCTCCACTCGCGCGGCCGGAGGGTGACGGTCTGGCCGCAGGTCTTGAGGGTCACCGAGCCCCGGTCGTCGGCCACGGAGAGGGTCATGGGGACCTTGATGTAGGGCGGATCGCCGAACATCTTGTTGGGCGGGCCCACGATGTCCACGGTCATCTCCCCCTGGTTGTCGGGCAGTTCCACGATCTCGACGGAGAACTCGTTCTTTTCGGTGGGGAGGAAGAGGTCGGAGGTGAAGAAGAAGGGCTTGCCGATGCGCCCCGAGAGGTCGGGGACGCCCAGGCCGGCCAGGAGGTTCCCCTTGAACTCGTGGACCGGGAAGGTGACGGGGATGCGCATCACGCTGCACGAGACCCCCCGCTCCGCCAGCACCTCCCAGAACGGGACCCCCAATTGGTTGGACTTCGCCCATGGGCGTGCCTCGGGGATCCAATGTCCGGCCAGCCAGAACATTCCTCCGCCCAGGACGAGCCCCAGGCCGAGCGAGAGCAGGAGCCGGCCCCGTCGCTTCATCCTCAACAGCGCGGCCAGGCCCAGCCCCAGGAGGGCGGCGACACCGAAGGCGATGACGGGGAGGATGAGCCGGTTGCGTTTTCCGAAGAGGACCGGCACGGCAATCTCCTCCGCCACGGCGAAGGAGGGCATGTAGGTCTGCGGATCGCGCTTGAGGAAGTCGAAGACCATGTGGCGCCCCGGGTGCATCCCCGTGGTGAAGGTGGACCAGGAGACGGGGGTCTGCGCCGGGATGGTGGGAGAGAGGGGCTTGAAATCGCCGGAGTCGGCCAGTTTCTGGAGGTTGGGCAGGAGCCCCTCGGCCAGGAACTGCTTGGTGTAGCCGTGGTCCACGCCGTCGAAGCCGATGACCACGACCCGCTCCTTGGCGAAAGAAGCGGCGGCGACAGCCAGGAGGACGATCAGAATTCTATGGGTGAGGTTCGACAATTCAGGTTCTCCTTATCATCAATTGCAGGGGCACAGCATGCTGTGCCCGACAGCGCCGGCGGGAATTATGGGAATCATGATTGCAATATCTTCCGCGCCAACAGCGCGGCGTTGGTGACGCAGTCGGCCACGGAGACGCCGTGGAGGAGGTTGCCGGAAAAATGGAGCCCGGGGTGGCGCGCCTCCAAGGCGGCGGCCCGCTCGACGAAGGCGCCGTGGCCCAGGTTGTACTGCGGGATGGCCTCCGGCCACACCCGCGTGAGGGTCATCTCCGGCTCCCCCGCGATCCCCAGGACCGGCCGCAGGATCTCCAGCGCCCGGTCGGGGAAGACGGAGGGGTCCCAACCCAGGATCTCAGGGTGCCTCGCCCCCCCAAGGAACGCCGTGATCAGCGCCTTGCCCTCGGGGGCCCGCCCCGGGAAGAGGGACGAGGTGAAGAGGCACCCAAGGAGCGGCGCGTTGAGGGTCTGCGGGATGAGGAAGCCGAACCCGTCCAGCGGATGGGCGACCGCTTTTCGGTCGAATCCGAGCGCGACGATAGCCACCGGGGCGTAGGGCATCCCCTTCAGGACCGGCTCCGGCGCCAGCGGCGCGAGCACCGCGTCCACGTCGCGGGCGTTGCCGGTGAGGAGGACCCGACCGGCCGGGAAGGTTTCAGTCCGGCCGTCGATGCTTGCCGTGACATTGAACCCGTCGCCGTCGCGCTCGACCTTCTCCACGGAGGCGCCGTAGGTCACCGAACCGACGGCGCGGGCCAGTTCCTTGGGCAGCGCGTCGAGCCCCTCGGGGAAGGAGAAGAGGCCGCCGCGGGGCTGGGGCCCCTTGCGCTTGGCGATGGCGCCGCGGATGAGGGAACCGTGCTTCACCTCCAGCGCGTGGATCTTGCGCACCGCCCAGCGGACGGAAAGTTTGTCGGGGTCGCCGGCGTAGACCCCCGAGACGAAGGGGCCCACGGCGTATTCCAGCATCTCGGGCCCCAGGCGGCGCAGGACGAACTGCGCGATGGTCTCCTCGCCCGTGGCCCGGCCGATGAAGGGCTCCCGAAGCAGGCCCAGCTTGGTCCGGGCCGAGAAGATGGGGGTGGTCATGAACTGAAGGGGACCGGCCGGCAGGGGGAACAGCCGGCCGTCCTTGAGGATGTAGCGTTTCTTGTTGATCTTGAGGGCGTCCAGGCGCCGGGCGGCCAGCCCGGAGGCGGCCAGCAGTTCGTCCACCTGGACCGAGTTGGCCAGCACCGTGTTGGGGCCCGATTCGACCAGGTAGCTGTCCTTATGTTCGGTCAGGATGGCCCCGCCGGGGCGCCGGTCCCGCTCCAGCACACGGACGGGCGCCCCTCCCCGGGATAAAAAAAACCCGGCGGTCAGACCGGCGATCCCGGCCCCCATGACGACGACGGCGCAGCGTGGCATGCCCTATTCTAACAGAGCGGGGGGGGCCCGGCAATCCCGCGGCGGGGACCGGCCCATCCTTGATATTCCGCCCCCTTTCCGCTACAATGGGCCCGTGCCGGAAAAGATCGGGAAATACGACATCGAGGAGAAGATCGGGGTCGGCGGGTTCGGTGTCGTCTACAAGGGCCGCGACCCGTTCATCAAACGGGCGGTGGCCGTCAAGACCTGCCAGGTCGAGGACGAGGAGATCCGCAAGCGGTTCTTCCGCGAGGCGGAGTTCGCCGGAAACCTCCAGCACCCCAACATCACCACCATCTACGATTTCGGCGTCGAGAACGAGGTCCCCTACATCGTCCTGGAGTTCCTGACCGGGGAGGACCTCGACCGCAAGATCAAGCGGGGCGAGGCCCTTTCCCTGGGGGAGAAGATCCGCATCCTCATCGAGGTGTGCAAGGGCCTCCACTACGCCCACGAGGGCAACATCATCCACCGCGACATCAAGCCGGCCAACATCCGCATCCAGGACGACGGCTCGGTCAAGATCATGGATTTCGGCATCGCCAAATCGCTCCACATGGAGAGCCATCTGACCCAGACGGGGATGACGCTGGGGACGGCGGCGTTCCTGGCCCCCGAGCAGATCCGGGGCGAGCGGCTCGACCGCCGCACCGACATCTTCTCCCTCGGCGTCCTCATGTACAACGTCTTCACCTTCCGCAAACCCTTCTCGGGAGAGGTGATCTCCGCCATCATCTACAGCATCCTCAACAAGGAACCCGAGCCCATCCGGAGCCTCATCCCCGATTTCCCCCGCTCCATCGAAGCGGTGGTGACCCGATGCCTGGCCAAAGATCCCGCGGCGCGCTACTCCACGACCCTGGAGGTCCAGAGGGCCCTCGAGCGCGTCCTGGAGGAGATGGCCAGGGCCCCCGCCGGTTCCCCGCTCGTCGAAGAGCTGCGCCCCACCCGGCCGCTGGAGCGCCCGCGCGAGGAGGAGGCCACCAAGAAGACCCCCACCCTGGGCTTCGCCCTGCAGAGGCGGAGAAAGCGGCGGTTGCTGGCATGGGGGGCGGGGGCGGCAGCGGTCCTGCTCGTCGGAGGCATCGCCCTGGTCCTGGGGCGCGGCCTGGCCCTGTTCCACGGGGGCGAAGGGGCCGGCGGCGGACGGGTGGATGTCCGCAACCCCCTCAACCTGCCCGACCCCCCCCGCGCGGCCGCCCCGGTGCCCGATTTTCCGGCCCCCGCGAGCGTTGGGGCGGCCAAGGCAGGCGGGTCCGTCGAAAAGCCCCCCCCCGCTGCAGCCCCCGCTGCCGCCCCCGCCACGGTGCCGGTCTCCCTGTTCGCCAGCGCCCCCTGCGAGATCCATGTGGACGGCGCCCGGGCGGGCAGTTTTCCCCCGGAATTCACGGTCCGGCTCAAGCCGGGCCCGCATGTCCTCGAGTTCAGGACCGCCACCGCCTCGGAGACGAAAACCGTGGAGGTGCGGACCGGGACGGCCAACCGGTTCGGGCACCTGTTCCCCGCCATGGGACGGCTGGAAGTGCGGGTCAACGTGGGCACCCCGTGGGGGACGGTCTATGTCGACGGGCAGGCGATCGGCGACACGCCGCAGAGCAACATCGTGCTCCCCCTGGGAGACCACCTGGTGGAGGTCAAGCGGCCCGGGTTCCGGACCGCCGCGAAGACCATCGAGATCCGCGAAGGGCAGGTCGCCCAGTTCACCATCACCCTCGTCCCGGAGGAACAGCCATGACCCGCAACCCCAAGGGCCGGACGCCATCCGTCTCTGCGCCGCGGGCGCTTTGCGCCGCCGTTCTCCTCGCCCTCCTCTGCGCCGCGGCCGGCGCCGACGACTGGGTGGACGCCAAGAGGCACTATTCGCTCGGCAATTTCCAGGAGGCGCACGACCTTTACGCGCGGATCGCCGCGGCATCGGCGAGCGCCTCCGAAGCGGCGCAGGCCTGGATCTACGCCTCCTGGGCCAAGTACACGATGGGGGACCAGGAGGGGATGCGCGCCGGATTCCGCAACGCCCTGGCCGCCTGGCCCGACGTGACGGTGGATTCCGACCTCTTCAACGAGGAATACGCCCGGGAATTCGACGCCGTGCGCGGGGAACTGGTCCCCGTCCTCCTGCCGGAGCAGGCGGGTTCCCTGCAGATCTCCATCCAGGCCCTCTCGGAACAGTACCTTTCCGGCAAGTACAAGGAGTGCGCCGCCGGCGCGGCGCAACTGCTTCAGGGGGGGCAGCGGTTCCGCCAGATCTACAAGGCGCAGGGCGACTGTCTGGTGGCCCTGAACAAGCTCACCGAGGCCCACGAGGCCTACGCCGCCGCCGGGAAGGTCCCCTCTTTCGTCGCCCCCGGCCAGGCCGACCTCTCCCCCGAGGTCAAGTTGAAGAAGGCCCGTTCCCTCTACCGGCGCGGGGAGAAAAAACAGGCCCAGGTCCTCCTCGCCCAGCTCGCCTACGGCGTCAGCCCTCCCCCGGAGGTCTTTTCCCTCCTCGGGGTCATCCTGCTGGACCAGGCATTGTGGTTCGAGGCCGAAAAGGTGCTCCAGCAGGGACTCCTCCTCCACAGCGGCGACGCCGCCTACTACAACCTCTACGGCGTGGTCCTCTATGCCCAGGACAAATACTCCGACGCGGTGCGTCTCTTCCAGCAGGCCGTCGCCCAGGACCGCCTCTTCCCCGCGGCCCTGGCCAACCTGGCCGCAGCCTACACCCGGCTGAGGGAGACCACCACGGCGGAGACCTACTACGCCCAGGCCGTCCTCCTCGACCCCACCAACGCCGCCCTCCTCGGCGACTGCGGCAGGGTCCTCCTCCTCAATGAAAAGCCCGCCGAAGCCGTCTCCAAGCTCAACGACGCGGTCCGGTTCGCCGCCGACCCGGTGCCCTATCTCTATCTGCGGGGGCGGGCCCATTTCGCCTCCGGGCGCTTCGCCGAGGCCAACGCCGACCTCGACGCCTACCTCAAGGCCCGTCCGGACGACCATGACGCCCGCGAGTCGTACGGCCTGCTCCTCAAGAGCCAGGACCGGTGCGGCGAGGCCGTGGGCTATCTGGAGAAGGCCGCCGGCGTGCAGGGGCGGCGCGCCCAGGCGCAGTGCCTCCTGGCATTGGGGAAGGGGGCCGATGCCGCGGCGGTCCTGGCCGGCCTCCCGGCCGACGACATGGGGGTCCTCAATGACTGGGCCGCCGTCCTCGCCTCCACGGGAGAATACCGTCAGGCGCGGGAAGTGGCCCGGCGCATCCCGCCGGGACGGCGGGTGACCGCGGCGCTGGAGACCTGCGAGACCGTGGAGGCGGTCAACGCCGCCCTCGACGCGTTCGGCATCCAATAAAAAGCCGCACCCTTTGCGGGGGCGCCGTTCTTTTTCCCCGACCCGCAGGCATAACGCCGCGGCTACGTGCGCGTGTGAATACGCAT
>DCUZ01000106.1 GCA_002327305.1 Holophagales bacterium UBA2201
GTGACATTCTTTGTTGGACGCTGCAAATCAAGGTGCCCCCACCCGGCCGGTGGGCAGTGGGCAGTTTGAAGTGGGCAGATGCGCCCACCCGGCGAAGCCACCGCCCGGCCGGTGGGCAGTGGGCAGTTTGAAGTGGGCAGATGCCCCCACCCGGCGAAGCCACCGCCCGGCCGGTGGGCAGTTTGCAGTGGGCAGATGCCCCCACCCGACCAAAAGGCCGCAGGTCGGAGGACCTGCGCTACATGACGAGGCCCACCCGCCCGGTGGGCAGTTTCAAGAGGGCGGTGGGCAGTGGGTGCGGGGGTGCCCCTCCTCGGTAAGGAGGGGTTAGGGGTGATTTGGAAGGGCGGTGTAGTATGCATCGAAATCCCCCTCAATCCCCCCTTAGGAAGGGGGGAGGCCCGACGAAGCCCCCGCCCGGCCGGGGGGTAGTGGGCAGTTTGAAGTGGGCAGATGCCACCACCCGGCCAAGTGCCGCAGGTCGGAGGACCTGCGCTACATGACGAAGCCCCCGCCCGGCCGGAAGCTGGAAGCCGGAAGCTGGTGATGCGGGGGCATCATCCTGAGCGGGCATCTTGTACCCCAGAGCGGGCCCGAGCGTAGGGAAGCCGGAAGCGGGAAAAAGAGCCACCACCCGACCAAGTGCCGCAGGTCGGAGGACCTGCGCTACATTTCGCATGGGGGGGGAGGGTTGGGTGATCATGGGGGTAGTATAGGGGACTGATGGGGACATGATATGTCCACATCGGCGGGTGGCGGTGGAAACCGGAAGATGGATGGCGTCAGGCCTGGTGGGGGAAACGGGAGGAGAGGCAGATCGGGGCATGGGCAGTGAGGTGATTCGTTAAGCCAGTATTGACAATGTAGTCGTCATATAGCATAATATATGACGATGAATACGGCATATGTCAATTCCTCCCACCCTTCAATCCCTCGCATCCTGGATCTGGCGGCCTTGATGGCTAAGAAATCCCATTTCCTGTTTGGGCCGCGCCAGACGGGGAAGAGCACCCTTCTGCGCCGGGCCCTGCCGGGTTGCCGATTGTATGACCTGCTGGATACTTCCACCTTCCTGACCCTGAGCCAGGACCCGGGCCGGCTGGGCCAGGAAACCATGCCGGGGGATGAGGTGGTCGCCATCGACGAGATCCAACGCCTCCCCATCCTGTTGAACGAGGTGCACCGGCTGATCGAGGAACGCGGCGTCCGGTTCCTGATGTCGGGCTCCAGCGCCAGGAAACTCCGCCGCGGCGGGGTGAACCTGTTGGGGGGCAGGGCCCGAACGCGCGTTCTGCATCCTTTTATTCGACGCGAGTTGGGTGAACACTTTGATCTGAACCGGGCCCTCTCCCGGGGTCTCCTGCCGGGGATCTATTTCTCGGATGCCCCCGATGAGGACCTCAAGGCCTATGCGGGGATTTACCTGCAGGAGGAGGTCGTTGCCGAGAGCGCGGCGCGGAACATCCCGGCGTTCAGCCGTTTTCTGCGGGTGGCGGCGCTGTGCAACGGGACCATCGTCAATTTCACCAAGATCGCCAATGACGCTCAGGTGCCGCGCACCACCCTCTACGAGTATTTCGATGTCCTGCGCGATACCCTTATCCTGCAAGAATTGCCGGCGTGGCGCCAGTCCGTCAAGCGCAAGCCGATCGCTTCGTCCAAGTATTTCTTCTTCGACCCCGGCCTGGCGAGGATCCTGCAGGGGCGCACCCTGGCCCCGGGGACGCCGGAGTACGGCCTGGCCTTTGAAACCTACCTGTATCATGAACTGCGGTGCTGGTCGGATTACACGGACGGCCCACCCCTGTCCTACTGGCGAAGCACCAGCGGATTTGAGGTGGACTTCATCCTGGGCGATCATACCGCCGTGGAGGTCAAGGCCCGGCCCACGGTGCCGGCCTCGGACATGAAGCCCCTGCTGGCCCTGCGCGAAGAGGGGAAACTGAAGCGCTTCATTTGCGTCACCCTGGAACCGCGTCCACGCCAGATCGGCGATGTGCTCCTGCTTCCCTATGGGGATTTCCTGGACGCTCTTTGGGCGGGGGAATACCAGTAACCACCACCCGACCGGCCGGCCGGAAGCCGGAAGCTGGCAGCTGGTAGCTGGGGAAGAGCGGAGCCACCGCCCGGCCGGTGGGCAGTTTCAAGTGGGCAGTTGGCAGTTGGTGCGGGGGTGCCCCTCCTTGGTAAGGAGGGGTTAGGGGTGATTTGAAAGGGGGGTATAGTTTGCATCGAAATCCCCCTCAATCCCCCCTTAGGAAGGGGGAGGCCCGACGAAGCCCCCGCCCGGCCGGTGGGCGGTGGGTGCGGGGGTGCCCCTACTTGGTAAGGAGGGGTTAGGGGAGATTTGGGAGGGGGGTGTAGTTTGCATCGAAATCCCCCTCAATCCCCCCTTAAAAAGGGGGGAGGCCCGCCCCCACCCGACCAAAAGACCGCAGGTCGGAGGACCTGCGCTACATGACCATACTCCCATCCGTCCCGCACCCTGAAGAGTGCGGCTACAATCCCCCGCCCCGATCTAAGCCAACTCCACCAGCAGGCCCTGGACGGGGAAGTGGATGAAGCGGGCCAGGCACTTTTTGCCGAGGGCCATTTCGAGGGCCCGGGCGTAGGCGTCGAGCTGGCCGGCGAAGGTGAGGGCCTTGTCTTTGCACTGCTTCTCGTTGCCCGGGAAGCCCTTGTGGTCGAGGAGGATGAAGCCGTCGGCCATTTCCAGGACCAGGTCGGCCGTGCCGGCGATGATCTGCTCTCCCTGCCGCAGTTGGACCGGCAGTTCGCGATGGACCGCGGCGTCAGGATGCTCTCTTTGGATCCACGCGATCAGGCGGTTGCCGGCTTCGACCAGCGCCTCCGGGGGAAGAAATTCTCCGGCGCCGTGGACCTCTTGGATGCGCCGGGCCAGGGCGAGACGGTCGGACTTGGGCAATTCCGGGCGGTCCGCCGCCAGAAAAGCGTGGACGGCGTCGCCGAAGGCGGGTTCGTCCTTGGTGAAGGTGCCCTTGAAGGACAAGCGATCGCCAAGGGCGATCACCGCTGGGATGCTGGGATGCGAGGACGCTGGGACGCTAAAAGCCGGAAGCTGTGAGGCATTGAGGAACTTGGGGGCGAGAGCCGGCGGGGTGCCGGTGGGCCGGGCGAACCAGGTGAGGGGGCCGGGGGCGGTCCCCGGGGCCACGCCCTGGCCGTTGAAATGCCGGATGAGACCCTGCGCCTTCAACCCGCCGCCGAAGTCCACCACGGTCGGACCCGGTTCGGCGTCTTTGGGAAACTGCAGAGCGATGCCCACCTTTTCCAGGGCTTTCGGCACGCTCTGGCTGGCGCGGCCGGGCAGGACCAGGAGGTCGCGGGCGCGGGTGAACCCCACATAGATGAGCCGCGCTTCCTCTTCCAATGAACGCTTGGCCGCCTCCTGCTCCTCCCGCGTGGCGGTGATGGCCCCCCAGAGCGGGGCCCCCGTGGAGGAGCCCTTGTAGGGCCAGGGCCAGTAGCGCAGGCCGCGGTTTTCCAAAGGGGCGGAGAGGTCGAACCCCTTGCCGTGGGATTCCGCGGCCGGGGCGGCGGCGTGGACGCGGGCCTTGCCGCCGTTGTGTAGGTCGCCCAGGATGACGACGGGCCACTCCCGCCCCTTGGCCTTGTGGTAGGTGCTGATCTGGACGGCGTACTCGGAGGCCCAGGCGGCCTGCTCGCCCCCCTCGTCCAAGGAGCCCAGCCACGCGTGGAGCCCCAACAGCGAAGCCCCCGAGCCCGTGAGGAGGCACTCCTGCTCATACTGCCGCGCGCAGGCCCTCAGGCGGTCCACATTGCCCAGGCGCAGTTCGCCGCTCCCCCACCGCAGGCACAGGTCCTCCAGCCCACCGGCCGTGATGATCCGGTCCACCATCTGGGAGGGCGAGAGGACCTTCTGGTCCTCCTCCAGGTCCCGCAGGCGGTTCAGCAACGCGCTGGCGGGCCAGGGGTTTTCCCAGGTGTCGCCCGCCTTGTACCGCTTGACCAGCCTGAGCCGTTCGTTGATGAGTTTTTCCGGATCGGCGGGATCTTGGAACAGCAGGAGGGTGAGGGCCGGCAGGGCGGCGCGGCGGTCCAGGACCACCTCGACGGCGGCAAGCAGGTAGGTGGCCTCCAGGGTGGCGTTGAGCCCCGTTTGGGCCAGCGCGGCCTGCACCCCGGCGTTGCCGAGGGCGGCGGCGAGCGACTTGCACCCCTTGTTCTTGCGGCGCAGGACGGCGATGTCGCCGGGCCGGATGGGCCGGGACTTGTCCTCGACCGGATCGACGATGCGGACGGGGACGGCGGGATCCAGCAGGGCCTGGATGCCCTGGACGAGGCAGAGGTCGTCTCCCTCCTGATTTCTGCTTCCCATGACCCAGCACTCCACGGCCGGGGGGAGCTTTTCGGCGGGCTTTTTCCGGTGCGGCTTGAGCGCCACCTCCTCGCGCCTGGCCCCCAGGGCCCCGAAGAGGGGAACGAAGAGGGCGTTGCAGAACTCCACCAGTTCCGGGCGGGAGCGGTAGGAGGTGTCGAGCAGGTCGGGCTTGGCCGTTTTGGCGGCTTCGGCGTAGGCGGCGTCCATCAGAACGGGGTCACTGTCGCGGAACCCGAAGATGGCCTGCTTTTTGTCGCCCACCCAGACGACTTCGTCCACGATCCCGCCCAGGCGGGAGAAGAGGGCCAATTGGAGGGGGCTGGTGTCCTGGAATTCGTCCACGAACAGGAGGCGGAAATCACCCTTGAGGGCGGCCTGGACTTGCGGGTCGCCGAGGAGGTCGAGGGCCAGGGCCTCCATGTCGGTGAAATCAATGAGGGCCCGCGACCGCTTCCACTCCTCGTAGCGGCGCAGGGCTTCGCCGGCCAGGGCGAACAGGTGACGGATGATGACCTCCGCGTCCTCGCGCAGGAGCGGGTGGCCGGGCGACCGCTTGCCGATGTCCTGAAGGGGCTCCGCAAGGTCTTTGAGCAGTTTGCCCGGGTTGCCGCACAGGTCGGCCCGGCGGGACCAGGGGAGGGTGTCCGTTTCCAATTTGGCCAGGACCGCCTGGACGGCCCGCAGATAGTCGCGGCTGTTCTTCGCCGCGGCGTCGTCGACGAGGGCTTCCATCGCGGGGATGGCTTTCCGCAGGGCGGCGCGGAGGCAGTCGTCCGCGGCATCGGCGGTGAACCATTCGGGGGCGGGGAGAACGGAACCGTGGAAGCGCCGGACGGAATCCCGGGCCATGGCCGGCAGGGCGGCGGCCGGGATGCGATTGAGGCGGGCCAATTCCGCCAGGGCCTTGACGGGCTTGAGCGGCTCCCGCATCTGGAAGCGCTCCAGCGCGGGGGTCAATTCGGCCAGGATGCCGGGCGTCAGGGCCTGGGCGATGGCCTGCTCGAAGAAGGCCCCGGCCTGGTCTTCCGGCAGGACCTCGACGCGCGGGGAGAGCCCCGCCTCGAAGGCGAACCGCTTGAGGAGCGACTCGCACACCGAATGGACGGTGCCCACGAGGGCCCCCTCCATCCGCTGGGCCTCCTCCGGCATCCCCTCCTCGAACAGGCGGGAACGGACGCGCCCCTTGAGCTCCTCCGCGGCCGACTTGGTGAAGGTGACCGCGATGACCGCTTCGGGCTCGGCCTGCTTCTTGTGAAGGCGGCGGGCCAGCTCCTCGGTGAGCCGGTAGGTCTTGCCGGAGCCGGCCGAGGCGCTGATGACCTTGATGTTAGTTTTCGTCTTCTTCATCCTCTTCCTCCTGCTCGCCCCACATCCGGCCGCAGACGGCCGCGTAGTCGCAATAGCCGCACGGCGGCTCCATGGCCGTGAGGCCGCCTTCCACGACGGGGACCCCGACCTCGTCTTCGGCCGTCCCCGCCACCCCGGTGGCGATGACGTCCCCCTTCCCGATCTTCTCGTTCAGGATGCTGTCAACCGACTTTTCGATCCGGTCCCAGGTTTCCTTCGCCGAGCCCACGATGCCCTTGATGGAACGGCCGCCCGGGAAGGGGTTCATTTCCGTGGTGAGCACCTGGGCGTCGCCGAGGGAGTAGTAGGCCACGGGGGCGTCGATGTCGGCCATCCTGGCGTACACCGCCAATTGGACGGGCTCGCTCTCGCGCAGGGTGTTGACATAGCGCGAATCGCCGTAGTCGGAATATTTCATGTCCAGGATGTAGGTCCTGCCCCGCCGGTCCTTCAGGATCATGTCGGCGTAGCCCCTGAGCTTTCCGAAGGACGCGACGCCGGCCAGTTCGACCTCGCTCTTTTCCACATGCAGTTTATGGGCGTCCAACAGCCGGCCCAGGGCGACGGCGGAGCGGACCACGGCCAGGCGGAAGCGGGCCTGGCCGGCTTCCTTGCCGGGGAGGAGCAGGGAAGCCCCCTCCTCGCGGACCAGCCGGTCCAACAGCGCATCGGCTTCCTTGCGGATGGTCTTTTCGTCGGGAACGGGTTTTCGCCCGGTGAAGATGGCCTGCAGGACCCGGTGCGCGAGGGTGCCGCGCAGCATGGTGTCATCGGTCAACTGGACGCCGGAGGCCGAGCGGGCGTGGGCCTGGTATTCCATTATATATTTGAATGGACAGCCGGTCAGGGTGCCGAGGGAGGAGGCCGACTCCTCTTCGCGCGCCTTCGGGCTCGCCTCCGGCAGGTTCCAGTGGCGCTTGAGTGAGGGATGCTCCTGCGGGGCCAGGGTGCCGGTCTTCACTTTCAATCGCTTCTGATCGATCTTGGTGAGGGGGCGCACGCGCTGGATAAGGCGCGCACCCTGGACGGGCTTCATCCCCGCGGTGAGCTGGTCCCACAGGGGATGGGGGGTCTGGGGCTCGCCAAGCCGGCTCTCCCAGGTGACCAGGAGGACACGCTGGGTAGCCGCCAGCAGGGGGCGGCGCCAGGACTCGGCCAGGCACAGGGCCGCGCGGGCCGGGTCCGGCATCCGGATGCCCGCCTTTTCAAGCGCTTGGACCTCCGAGGTGGTGAAGGGCCGCGCCTCCACCCGCCCCGCGGCGCTCTGGGTGAAATCCCACCAGACGACCGTCCGGGCCTGGTCGAGGACGGCGCCGGGGTCCCAAACGGTGAAGACGGAGCCGGCCTGGGGCGAGGTGCCCGTGAGGTCCGGTCCGCCGAGGGCGGCCTCCTTGAGCAGACGCGCCGCCTCCAGGGAGGAAAGGGCCGCCCGGCCGTCCAGCCCGAGGAGTTCCTTGTACCGGACGGCGCCGGACGCGGCGGCCTCGAGCGCTGAGGCATCGTTTTCGGCGGCGGGGTCCCGTTTCCCGGCCTCATCCAGGTCTTTCCGGATGGCCCCCGCCCGCTTCCGCGCCCAGGCGGCGACCTTGTCGCACAGCCGCTCCAGCCGCTCCCGGGCAACGGAGGCGTCCCGCGGGAGGAGGCCGGCGGGTTGGGGCAGCCATTCGTCGAAACTCTTCATCAATTCGTCCCCGGCCTTGGGATCTTTTCCCTTTGCCCGCTCCAGGGCCAAATCGCGGCATTTTTCCATCTCCTGATGCCACCCGTCGTGCTCGATGCCGGGCCGGTCGGCCAGCACCCGCGCCAGCCGCCTCCCCGCCCATCGGGGCAGGGGCGAGAGGGGCAGTTGGAGGAACTCCAGGAGACGGGCCGGGTCCAGCGGTTGCCACAGCAAGGCCAGGGAGAGGGGCAGGACCTGCAGGGCGCTGCCGTGGGAGGAGGCCGCCCCGCTCCCCACCGCGGGGAGGTGGTGCAGTCGGAGGGCGGTATCGAGGTCGGCCCGCGCGGCCTCGCCGGCGACGAGGACCAACCCTTCCGTCCCCTCCTCCACCATCCAGGAAGCCACCGCCTCCGCCGCTTCGCCGGGAAGGGTGGCGGATAGCAGGAGGATGGAACCGTCCCCTTTGGGGTCCCAGGCGCCCTTCCCTTTGTCGAGGGCCTTGGCCCGCGCCTTCCCGAGGTCTCCCCTGGGCGCGGCCCCGTTTTCAATCTTCAGCGATTTGACTTGAGTTCCGGACCCTTTCAGTATATTCAAGAGCGATCGGACCAGCGGCTCCAGGTCTTCCTCTCGCTGAAGCAGGGAGAGGGTATCCAGCACTTTTTCCTTCCGGGTTTCCAGGGTTTGGATGACCGTTCGCAGGCGCCCGGGCAACCCCAGCGCGTCCAAGTCCCCGCCCGCGGACGCCAGGGCCTCCATCGCCGTTTTCAGCCGGTCGGGCAATGCGATGGGGTCCCCGTCCCATCCCCCCATCCACAGGGTGTCGCGCCAATGGAGGAGCCGGCCGGCGGCGCCCTCAGGGTCCACCGTGAAGCTGTTCTCAAAGAACGCCCCGGGATGACCGGCCAGCCACTCCCGCAGGACCCGGCTGGCGGCCAGGAGGCGGACCATGTGCCCGTCTTGGACCCGGGGGATGCCCAGGTGGAGTTCGAGGACGGCCACGAGTTTGCCCAGGGTCCCGGCCATTTGGCCGGCACAGGCCTCAGCGTCGGCGAGGAAGCCGGGATACCAGGGGCCCTCGAACGGGGTGAGGAGGAACTCGTGTTTTATCGGCATGGCTGGATTCTCCGGTTCATATTCATATTATAGCAGGGCGGAAAGGACATTATGCGTCCGGGGCGGCGGAGCCCGCGCTATTGGCCAGGATGTATCCCCACACTCCCGGCGCGGCATCGTCCGGCACGCCGAGGGGGATGGCGGGCTTCCCTGTCTCGATGCATCCGCCCGCCACCAGGAGCTCCTCGGCTTTCTTGAAGTCCCCCCGGCCCCCGGCCGGCGCCTTCACGCATTCATGGATAGGCGCCGTGCCTTGGGGGTCTTTCCTCTCCTTCTCCCATCTTCAATAGCTCATGGGAGACCCGGAGGGCCCCTCCACGCCGGTGAGCGCGCAACTCCTCCGGTCGAAGCCGATCCGGTAGATTTGAACGGGGCCATAGCGGTTTTTGAGCACGGCCACTTGGACATGGTCCGGCGCCGACAGGTGTTCCGGGGCTCTATTCAGGTCGATGGTCATGATGAGGTCCACGGCGCTTTCGGGCAATCCCATTTCCCATAGCGTTAAGCTCGTCACGGCGATGCCCGGTCCTATTGGCGAACCTATCTCCTCGCCCATCGGCAGGGTGGCCAGGACCTGGCAACCGAGGTCGCGGGCCCACACCTTAAGAAGGATGATCAGCTCCTTAAGCGCCCGTTTCTCGTCCGTCTCGTTCCCCCCGTCCCTGAGCAGAGGCCGGAGGCCGTCGATGACGAGCAGGTCCAACCCCTTCTCTTCCTTGAGCGCTTCACAGGACGCGAGCACGCCCCCGGCCCCGGCCAAGGCATCGTCGTGGAAGTAAAGGAACAAACCGGGAGGGAACGGCGTCTTCTGCCGGATCTGCTCCAACTGCTGTGGGGTGATCCGCCCCTCCCACCAGCCCCGGATATCCCAATGGGCCGCCGCGCCGCCCATGCGGAGCAGGAGGGTGGAGCGTTCGCTGTCGAGAGTCGCGTAGGCCACCCTCTTGCCCGCGCGCGCGGCTCCCAGCGCCGCGTGGATGCAGAAGGCGGTCTTGCCCTGGCGGTGGAAGCCGGCTAGGACGGCAAGGTCGCCCCGGCGGAAACCGCCGGTGAGCCCGTCCAGCGTGGGACTCCCCCAGGTCGCTTTCGGTGGAGCGAACCTCGATTCCGCCGCCCGCCAGGCCTCGTCCAGCGTGGCGTAGAGGCGGACTTTTTTTTCGGATACCGCATCGGGTCGCTTTACTTTTGGGGGCATCGGCAACTCCTTATTCCTCGCGCGTTCCGGGCCGCCCGGTCCAGAGGCCCGCGGCGGCGAGGTCGCGCCGGACCCAGAGGTGCATCACCTTGGGCCAGAAGAGGACGCAGAGAGTGCTGAGGACGGTGCCGATGACGGCCCGTTTCCATGGGTCCTCCACATCCTCCAGCGCCTCGGCCATGGCCGCGAACTCGGCCACCCAGACCACGAAGCCCACCAACAGCCAGATCTTGACGAACAACGGCATGGCCCCCTCCACTATTTAAGGATGACGATGGTGACGCCCTTGTTGGGGCGGTCAAAGTCATAGTCGCGCGCGAGGACGGGACAGCGGCGGATGAGTTCGGCCGTGGCCGGGTGGAAGTCGTGGAAGACCTCGCCGGGGATGAAGTCCCGGATGGCGCCCTCGAGTTTCCGCTGGAAGAGGGTGCCGCGCAGGGCCTCCCGCAGGCGCCCGCCCTCCCCCGTGGAACCGTAGCCGTGGACGATCTTGAGGAAGCGCCGCCCCTCGCGGCGGCAGGCCTCCAGCAGGAGCCCCAGGCGGGTCCGCGCCTCCGGCACGGAGGGCAGGCCCACCTCGAGGTCCAACACCTTCAGCGGCGTGGGGGGGTGGGGGTTGCTCTCCCGATGGACCCACGCCCTTTCATCGACATTCCGGTACCGCGGTCTGTGCTTTCTCATGCTCATAGTATGCATCCTCCTCTCGGACATGATGTGTCTATTATTTCTCCTCTTTTCCAAGATGCCTCCCCCCTTCTTAAGGGGGGATTGAGGGGGATTTCGTCGCAAGCCACAACCCCCCTCCCAAATCTCCCCTAACCCCTCCTTACCAAGGAGGGGCACCCCCGCCCCACCTGCCCACTGCCCACCGGGCGGGCGGGGGGGCCGGGCGGGCCTCCCCCCTTTCTAAGGGGGGATTGAGGGGGATTTCGTCGCACGCCGCACCCTCCCCAATCTCCCCTAACCCCTCCTTCCCAAGGAGGGGCACCCCCGCCCCACCCTCACGACGCCCGGAATCCCACCGAGCCGGCGGTCTTGGCGGCCAGGGTGTTGGTTTCGTTGCCGGCGGCCTCCAGCAGGTCGGCCTGGGTGACGGGCCCCTCGGCCCCCGTCCGGGTGGTGGCGCGGATGCACGCGTTCAGGATGGCGTTCTTGATCTGCCCTCCGGAGAGCTGGATGGCGGCCAGGACGCCCAGGTCCACTTCGGGGGCCAGGGGCACTTTCTCCCACAGGAGCTTGGCCCAGATGGCCCGGCGGGCGGCGGCGTCCGGCAGGGGGAAGGCGAGCTTGAACTGCAGGCGACGCTCCAGGGCCTTGTCGAGGACGACGGCGTGGTTGGTGGCCAGGACGACCAGCCCGTTGAACCGCTCGATGAGCCGCAGGAGAGTATTGACCTGGGTGGTTTCCCATGACCGAAGGGCCCGCGACCGGTCCTGAAGGAAACTGTCCGCCTCGTCGATGAAGAGGACGGCGTTGGCCTTCTCGGCGCCTGCGAAGATCCGCGCCATCTGCTGTTCGGTCTCCCCCAGCCACATGGAGAGGACCTTGTTGGTCTCCATGACATGGAGGGGCCGCCCCAGTTCGCGGGCGACGGCGCCGGCAAGGGCGGTCTTGCCGGTCCCCGGCGGGCCATGGAAGATGGCTCCGCACCCGGTGCCGTAGGTGATGCGCTGGAGGTCCCAGGCCTTGAGGACCTCCTTCCCCTGCCGGGCGAAGGCGATGAGGTCCCGGGTGGTCCGGAGGAGGTCCTCGGGCAGAACGAGGGTCTCCAGGCCGAGGGGGGTTGCCACCACGTCCACAAGGCGGGAGTCGTCGGCGCCGTTGAGGCACTCCCGGGGCAGGAGGGTTTCGGCGCCCTCGGAGGAGAGCCGGACCGCGGCCGAGCCCAGGAAATGGACGTCGGGCATCCGCCAGGGCGACCCGACCTCGACGAGCTTGGCCTTCCGCAGGCGCGCCTCCCTGCCGAAGAGCGACACCCGGTCGAGGTACCGGGAGACGGGGGTCTCGATGGCCTCCAAAAGCCCCTCCACGGTGAAGTCCCAGTTCCGGTTGAAGACATGCCCGGCCAGCAGGATGGCCAGCACCTGGCGCTCCGCGAGGTTGAGTGCGTGCTCCCGGCAAGCGCGGAAGAAGGGGTTGAGCCCCTTGCGGTCCCGGGGCTGACGCACCAGGCGGGTCAGGGCCCCCCTGTCGGTGAGCTCGAAATCGCGGTGCATGGGGTGCCGGTCGTCCGACAGCAGGCCGAACACCTGGCGCATCCATCCCGCGTAGGTCCCGGGCCGCCCCACGGCCGCACGCCTCGGCTTCCCCTCCAGGATCTGGAGGAACTCGGGGTGGATGCCGAACTCCCGGTCCACCGAGAACCCGTCCGACTCGATGCGCAGGATGCGCTCCCTGAACAGCCGCCCCTCGGGCTCCAGGTGGCGGGTGAACTGGTGCATGCCGATGCCCGAGGCCTCGAAACAGCGCCGCAGGTCGGCCATGGACGCGGTGCCGCCCCGATACTGAATCCTCTCGCCCAGGACCGCCAGGACCAGGAGGCGCTCGTGCTCGCTCAATTCCTCGCGCAGGAGCGCTGCGCCCCGCAGGCGCCGGCCGGCCCGGGCGGTCTCCTTCAGACGGACGCGGATGGCCCGGTCAATGGCGGCCCCCTTCCGCGCTTCGGCCCGGTTGACGCTCAGAACGCTCAGGAGGAGCATTTCATCCTCCACGTATTCCCAATCGCTGGCGTAGGGGCTGCGCTTGAGTTTGGGCACCGGGCCGCCCGGCCCCAGTTGGCTGTGGATCCGATGGGATCGTTTCATCGCTTGACCTCCTTTTGATCATTCTTATGGTGGTATCGGCTCCCTCGTACTTGGCCACCCTGTGTCCTTTTGCGTTTCCGGCCGTGGGCCCGCCCCCGTCCGGTCAGTTCCAGGTCACCCCCTTCCCCCCGTCCCCTTCCTCCCGCGGCTCCTCCGCGAGCGCCCCGCTCCAGGGCAGGGGCCAGACGGTGAACCCCTCCCCGCTGTACAGAACTTCAGCGTCCCGGATCCCCAGTTTCTCCAGCAGGGCCGGCAGGTGTTGTTCGTTGACGATCCCGATCCGCCTCTTCTTCCCCGCCGCCCAGCCGCAAACGAAGGCCAGGTAAATCAGGACGCGGGGATGGACCCTGCCGCGCCGGGCCAGATGCGCGAGCGCCCGCAGGGTGTCCCTTTCCGTGTCCTCGCGCCGGACCCGCCGCAGGGACTTCGTCGCCGACACCAGCGCGTTCCGGTGCCTCGACCCCGTGAACCCCAGGTAGGCCGCGATGGGGCCCCTCCCGCCCTTCCCGACGGGATGGGGTGTCACCCCCGCCAAAAGCCGCTCAAGCCGGTCCAAAAGGGCTTTCATCATGGTGTTCCCTCCTTTCTTTTCGGCCCCGGCCTCGGCCGCCGGGGATGGGTTTCATACCGTCATCGTAACCCCATATGCAGGACATCTTGTGTCTAATCTTCTCCGGCCGGTCCGGTCCGTTTCTCCCGTCCGGCCCGCCCCCCCCGCCCGTGTTTTCGTCCGCCACACTTACAGTATAGGGCCGTGCCTTGGACAAGATATGTCCACAAATCCGCTTTTTGGGATAAACGGAAGTCCCTGAATATGCGACGGTTCGCCTGGCCGCCCCGGGCGCCGTGCTTTGCGTTCCCCAATGTGGTATGATGCCGGCATGGGAAAGAAAGCCGACATCACCAAGGAAGAGCGTTTCCAGCGCATCCACGCGCTCCTCAACCGCCAGCAGCCGGTCTCCTGCGACTCGCTGGCCGAGAAGCTGGGCGTCAGCACGAAAACGATCCAGCGCGACCTGGAGGAGATGAATGGCAAAATAGGGGGAAAAATCCGCTGGAATTCCCGGGAGGGTTCGTACCGGTACACCCAGCCGGTGTCCCTGTGGAACCAGACCTTCATCGTCGGCGAGGACGAGGTGACCGCCCTTCTCCTGGCCTGCTCCATGATGAAGGATTTTTCCTCCGTCCCCCTGTCCGACGAGATGGACCGCCTGAGCCGGACGCTGATGAGCGGGAAGTACAACCCGTTCGCCTTCGACCGGCCCAACCCGTCCAAGTACTCGTTCGTCCACACCCGGATGGCGCGGGTGGACCCCAAGATATGGAAGATCTGCATCGGCGCCCTCAACGGATGCCGCAAATTGGACCTGGTCTATCAGAAACTGGGCTGCAAGCCCGTGAAGCGGCGCATCGTCCCCCTTCATCTGAGGGGCACGAAAGGGGGATGGTACCTGGTTTCGCACTGCGAATCGGCCGAGGGCCAGCGCACCTTCAACATGAGCCGCATCCGGGAGGCGGAGGACACCGGGGAGCAGTTCTCCCCCGCCAATTACCATTTCGATCCCGACCAGTATTTCCGGAAGCGGACCGACATCTTCAAGGCCGGGGCCAACCACTCCTGCGAGGTGCGGTTGACGGATTGGGCGGTGGAACGGGTGAAGGAGATGACCTTCTTCGACGGACAGAAATTGGTTCCCCAACCCGACGGCTCGGCCATCCTGCGATTCGAGACTGAAGATCTTTTCTCCGCCGCCGAATTCGTGATGATCATGGCCGGGAACGCTCGGGCCTTGAAGCCCGTGAAACTGGTGAAAAAGGTGAAGGAGAATATCCGGGCCCTGGCAAAGGCGCACCGCATTAAATAAGGTAGCGCACAGCCCGCAGGGCGGGCGGGCCTCCCCCCTTCCCAAGGGGGGATTGAGGGGGATTTCGCAACAAGCCACCCCCCCCTCCCAAATCTCCCCTAACCCCTCCTTACCCAGGAGGGGCACCCCTACCCCCACTGCCCACTTCAAACTGCCCACTGCCCACCGGGCGGGCGGGGGCTTCGTCATGTAGCGCAGGTCCTCTGACCTGCGGCACTTGGCCGGGCGGTGGCATCTGCCCACTTCAAACTGCCCACTGCCCACCGGCCGGCCGGGCCTCCCCCCTTCCCAAGGGGGGATTGAGGGGGATTTCGTCGCAAGCTACTCCCCCTCCCAAATCTCCCCTAACCCCTCCTTACCCAGGAGGGGCACCCCCGCCCCAGCAAAAAGCGGCCCCGACGCGAAGTCGGGACCGCCGGATGGACGGGAAATCAATTGGTGGAGCCGACCAGGATCGAACTGGCGACCTCCTGAATGCCATTCAGGCGCTCTCCCAAACTGAGCTACGGCCCCACAAAATGGCTGGAAAATTGGAGTGCAATTTATACCATATTATCTGATACAATGCAATATGGAAGCGACCGGGGTCTGGTGGCCCCCGCGGTCTTCAAAACCGTTGTTTCCTCTAGACGGGGAAAGGTAGGTTCGATTCCTACCCGCTTCCGCCAACGCTTTTAAGGGGGGGCCGATGGTCCTGATCAATCACGCGGCGAAAGAGATGACGGCGAAACTGGTCTATTACGGGCCGGGGCTGTGCGGGAAGACCACCAACCTCATCAAGATCTTCGAGGCGCTGCCGGACGCGCAAAAGGGGAAGATGCTTTCGCTGGCGACCAAGCAGGACCGCACCCTCTTTTTCGACCTCCTCCCGGTGGAGGTGGGTAAGGTGAAGGGACTCACCCTGCGGTTCCAGCTCTACACCGTCCCCGGCCAGGTGTTCTACAACGAGACGCGGAAACTGGTGCTGAAGAACACCGACGCCGTGGTCTTCGTGGCCGACTCCCAGGAAGCGCTGATGGAGAGCAACCGCGAGAGCTTCGCCAACCTCATCGAGAACCTCAAGTTCAACAATCTCGACCCGAAGACCATCCCCATCCTCATCCAGTACAACAAGCGCGACATCCCCGGGGTGCCCGCCGTGGAGAAGATCCGCAAGACCCTCGGGCTGGAGGCCTACCCCCACACCGAGGCGGCCGCCCTTCAGGGCGAGGGGGTGATGGAGACCTTCGCCGCCATGACCAAACTGATCATCCGAAAACTGAAGGGAAAGTCCCCCGAGGAAGCCCTGCCGCCTGAACTGAAAAAAGTGGCCCGGAAGATCCTGGAAGACACCGACCCGGGAATACCCAAGGACGATCCCCCGCCCTTCCCGGAGGTGGCCGCCAAGAGCTACGACAAGGTGGAGGAAATCTCCCTCGAGAAACTGCTCGACGAGCGGAAGCGCTCCACCACCATCATGACCGCCCCCCCGCCCAAGCCGGTCTTCGCCCAGGCGGAGGAGGAAGAGGTGGAGGAACTCCCCCTCGACGCGCTGGTCGAGGAACCCCCATCCGCCGCCGCGATGGAGGACACCGTCATCCACCAGGAGGAGCCGCTGGAGGTCCAGGTGGAACCCGAAACGGGGGTTGATTTGGACTCCTTGCGGGCTGAAGTGCTGAAAATAAGGGACTTGGTGGACGGTCTCCTGAAAAAGCTTCAATAACAATATCTTGTGGTAGCCCCCCGGCAGGCAGACTACATATAGTATATTTTTCCCTTGACAAAGGGCGTGATGAAGTCCATAATGGGCCTCGTCCCTTTGACAGGAGGTTCGCATGACCGCCCAAGCTTTTTCCGCCGCCGCTGCCGAGCTGCGCTTCAACCGTTTCTTCACCCGCGAAGGGGTCCATCCCTACGATGAGATCAAGTGGGTGAAGACCTCGGCCGTCATCCGCAACGCGGACGGCAAGGCCATTTTCCAGCAGAACGACGTGGAGGTGCCGGAATTCTGGTCGCAGACCGCCATCAACGTGGTGGTCTCGAAATACTTCCACGGCGGATTGGGAACGCCCGAGCGGGAGACCAGCGTCAAACAGTTGCTCGACCGGGTGGCCAAGACCATCGCCGCCTGGGGCCTCAAGGATGGCCTCTTCGCCTCCCCCGACGACGCCCGCGTCTTCGAGGAGGACCTGACCTGGCTGTTGGTGAACCAGGCCGCCTCCTTCAATTCCCCCGTGTGGTTCAACTGCGGCATCGAGCCCAAGCCCCAGTGCTCGGCCTGCTTCATCAACTCGGTGAAGGACTCCATGGAGTCCATCCTCAATCTGGCCAAGATCGAAGGGCTCCTCTTCAAGTACGGTTCCGGAACGGGGACCAACCTCTCTCCCCTGCGCTCCTCGCGCGAACAGCTCTCCACCGGCGGGACGGCCTCCGGCCCCGTCTCCTTCATGCGCGGATACGACGCCTTCGCCGGCATCATCAAGAGCGGCGGCAAGACGCGGCGCGCGGCGAAGATGGTGATGCTGGACGCGGACCACCCCGACATTCTGGAATTCATCGAGTGCAAGATCAAGGAGGAGGCGAAGGTCCAGGTCCTGATCGACGCGGGCTACGACGGATCCCTTTACGGCGAGGCCTACCGCTCCGTGTTCTTCCAGAACGCCAACCACTCGGTGCGGGTCTCGGACCTGTTCATGGACGCCGTGGAGCGCGACCGCGACTGGAGCACGCGCGCCGTCACCGACGGCCGGGTGATGGACACCTACAAGGCCTCCTTCCTCCTGGAACGGATCGCCAACGGCACCTGGACCTGCGGCGACCCGGGCCTGCAGTACGACGATACCATCAACCGCTGGCACACCTGCAAGGCGAGCGGCCGTATCAACGCCTCCAACCCCTGCTCGGAATTCATGTTCCTGGACGACACCTCCTGCAACCTCGCCTCGCTGAACCTGATGAAGTTCCTCCGCGACGACAACACCTTCGACGTGGAGCGCTGCCGGCGGGCCGTGGACCTTTTGATCACCGCGCAGGAGATCATCGTGGACAACGCCTCGTATCCGCGCGCCGAGATCACGCAGAACTCCCACGACTTCCGCCCCCTGGGGCTGGGCTACGCCAACCTGGGGGCGATGCTGATGGCCCTGGGGCTCCCCTACGACGGGCACGAGGGGCGGCAGATGGCGGCCGCGGTGACCTCGCTGCTGACCGGCGAGGGCTACCTCCAGTCGGCGCGCCTGGCCGCTTGCACGGGGCCCTTCCCCCGCTTTGAGGAGAACCGCGATTCCATGCTCGAGGTGATGGAGATGCACCAGGCGGCGGCCCGCGGCATCGACCCCGCCCCGGTCCAGCCGGTCCTGGCGGAGGCGGCGGTCCGCGTCTGGGACGAGGCCATCGCGGCGGGCCGGGCCCACGGCTACCGCAACGCCCAGGCCACGGTGCTGGCCCCCACGGGGACCATCGGTTTCATGATGGACTGCGATACCACGGGCGTGGAGCCCGACCTGGCCCTGGTCAAGATCAAGGCCATGGTGGACGGCGGCACGATGAAGATCGTCAACCGCACGGTCCCGCGCGCCCTGCGGAACCTGGGCTACGCCGAGGACCAGGTGCGCAACGTGACCGATTACGTCGAGGAGCGCGGCACCATCGAGGGCGCCCCGTTCATCCGGGAGGAGGACTACCCCGTCTTCGACTGCGCCATCAAGGCCCACCAGGGGACCCGCTTCATCTCCCACATGGGCCATGTCCGGATGATGGCGGCCGTCCAGCCGTTCATTTCCGGGGCCATCTCCAAGACGGTCAACGTCCCCAGCGGGACCACCGTACAAGAGATCATGGAAACCTACATGCAGGCCTGGAAACTGGGCCTGAAGGCGGTGGCCATCTACCGCGAGAACTCCAAGTCGCACCAACCCCTCTCCGCCATCAACCGGAGCAAGGCCAAGGCGGAGCCGGCCGCGGCGGTCCCCGTGCGCCACAAACTGCCCAATGACCGGACGGCGCTGACCCACAAGTTCGAGGTGGCCGGCCACGAGGGGTACCTGACCGTCGGGATGTACGAGGACGGGAAGCCGGGCGAGATCTTCATCACCATCTCCAAGGAGGGGAGCACCATTTCGGGGCTGATGGACGCCCTGGCCACCTCCATCTCCATCGGTCTCCAGTACGGCGTCCCCCTCGAGACCTTCGTGGACAAGTTCGCGCACATGCGCTTCGACCCCATGGGGACGACGAAGAACTCCCGCATCCGGTTCGCTTCGTCGCTCGTGGATTACATGTTCCGGTACCTGGCCTCCCGCTTCCTCCCGGTGGAGGACCAGGAACGCTACGGCATCAAGCCCGAAAAGGAGGACAAGCAGTTGGAGCTCTTCGTCCCCCGCGTCAGCGGGACCGAGGTGCGCGGGGACGGCCCCCCCTGCTCCAACTGCGGCGCGCTGATGGAGCGCAGCGGCTCGTGTCACCGGTGCCCGGTGTGCGGCACCACTTCCGGATGTTCGTAGGCGGCGGACGCGCCCCCGCATCGAATGCAATGAGGACCCCAGAAGGAGCGATCATGCGAAAGACCCTCACCGTTCTGTTCTTCCTGTTCACCGCCTCGGCCGGCTGGTCGGGCGACTATTTCACCCTCGGGGGCATTTGGGGCTACGGCTCCAACGTCACCAGCGGAGTGGATGTCCAAACGCAGGACCTGAAGACGATGGAGGGGTTCATCTCCATCCCCCTCGAGGAGGAGACGTTCCTGGCGCTGAGGATCGGGCGGATCCAACCCCGGTCGGAGGAGCAGAGCGAGATCGACCTGGACTACCTCTCCATGACGGTCACCTACCAGTTCAACATGCCGCTGGGCACCACGGGCTTTTTCGCCGGGCCCTCCTACTACTCCGGGGACATCACCCATTACAATCCCAGTTTGTCGGAGGGCGAACTCGCGTGGAACGAGGAGGTGGACAAGTTCGGGGCCACCGGAGGCGTGGAGGCGTTCTTTCCCCTCTCGCGCACGTTCTATGTGTACGCCCAGATCGGGGCGCACTACATCCCCGCCGCGGAGGAGCAGTTCGTCGTAGGGCTGGGCGTGGGGATGGCGGTGCGGTTCTGACCCGGGTTTCTCGCAACCCTCCGTAGCCGACACATCCCGATACGGCATCCCGGCGCCGCCGGAGAGCCGACGGCGGCAACGGGGACATGCCCCCCACCCGCCCCCGGTGACCGACAGGCCGCGGCGGACGGCATCTCTTCCCGCCGTATGCCGTCGGCTTTCCGCCCCCCAGAACGCCAAAGGCCTCCCGCGCGGGAGGCCTTCTGGTTTCCGGAGGACCGGCGAGGTCAGAACGAATCGAGGATGTACTGGAGCGGGTTGACGGGGGAACCGCTCTGCAGGACTTCGTAATGGAGGTGGGGTCCCGTGCTGCGTCCGGTGGAGCCGGAATGTCCGATCACGGTGCCGCGCTTGACCTTGTCCCCGGGCTTCACCATGATTTTGGACAGGTGGCCGTAGCGGGTCACGACCCCAAGGCCGTGAAAGAGGGAGATGCTCTTGCCCAGGCCCCCGGCGAAAGCCGCCTCGGTCACCAGGCCGTCGGCGGTGGCCACGACCGGGCGCCCGGCGGGGCACGAGATGTCGAGGCCGGAGTGGAACTCCCGCCCTTCGCCGAAGGGATTGTGGCGCATCCCGAATCCCGCCGTGGGGATCCCCTTCACGGGCGAAATGGTGGGAGTGACCCGAAGGCGGGCCATGTCCTTGTCCCAGGCGTCCTTGAGGCCGTCCACACGGCGGGTCAGGACCTCCTGCCACTTCAGGAGCAGTTCGTCCTTGCTGATCGAGGGGATCGGGGTCTCCATGCCGCCGACGCCGCCCGAGGCCCCCTGGCCGCGGGTCTCGATGCCCGAAAGGAGGGCGAGGGTGTCGGTTTTTTGGTCGAGGTCGTGGAGCCGCTTTTCCAGATCGGCCAGTTTCACTTGGTAGGCGTCGGCCAGCTTCTTGAGCTCGACGTTCCGGCCGCGGAGGTTTTTGAGTTGAACGCTTTTTTGAAGTGAGAAGAGAAAGTTGACGGAAAGGAAGAGGGAGGCGATCACCGCCAGCCCCATAAAAAGCAGGCCTCCCCAAAGGAGATGCAACGGAACACGGATCTTTCTGAATTTCGCCCTTGCATGGGGGACAAAGATGAGCGTGATATGTTTCATGCGCGAATGGTTATACCAAATACAGGGGAGAATGTCAAGGGCTTGCGCCCTGGGGGGTGGTCGGGTCCCCGGGTCCGCCCATCTGATATAATGGAAAAGCATGCGCGAACGCCTCATCCTCGAAGGCGACCTTCAAGCCCTCCTGCTTCCGGATGTGCTGACCTTCCTGAACATGATCAAGAAGACCGGCCGGGCCGACCTTTACCGCGAAGAGACGCAGAAGAGCATTTACTGGAAGCGGGGCGAGGTGGTTTTCGCCACTTCCACCAGCGAGGAGGACTCGCTGGGCAAGTTCCTCCTGCGGAACGCCCGCATCACCCGCCAGCAATATGATGAGTCCCAGCGGCAATTAAAGCCCGGACAGAAGCACGGTAAGATCCTGGTCAAATTGGGATTCATCTCGCCCAAGGACCTGTGGTGGGGGGTCCAGGGGCAGATTCTGGACATCATCTACAGCCTTTTCACCTGGAAAACGGGCAAGTTCCTTTTTTTCGAGGCCCCGGAGGAGGCCTTCCATCAGCGCATCTATCTCGCCACGAGCACCCTCAACATCATCATGGAGGGGGTCCGCCGCTTGGATGAATGGCAGCGCATCAAAGAGAAGATCCCCACCTCCGACATGATTTTCACTCCGTTTCCCGTGGAAAAGGGGTATCTGGAGGGGCTTAATCTGGACGCCACTGAGCGGCGGGTGCTGGACCACATCGACGGGAAGACCAGCGTGGCGGAACTGATGCGGACCCTCAACCTCCCCGAATTCGACTCCCATCGGGCCCTCCTGACCCTCATTTTCGCCCAGGTGATCGCCCCCGCCGCCGGGCGCGAAGCGCCGGTGGCGGAGGTGGACGACCAGCCGCACCTCCTGCGCATCGCCCAGAAATACGAGGCCCTGTTCCGGCGGATTTTCGAGGACCTCCAGGCCGCCTTCGGCCCCATGGAGGCCCAGCACACCATGAACAAGATCCTGAAGGAAAATCCGGTCAGCCAGGAGCTGTTTGAGGGGGCCACGTTCAATTCCCGGGGGGGCTTCGACCCCAACGCCCTGATCGCCAATATCTCCGAACTGCCCGTCGAGGAGCGACGGCAAGTCCTCGACGATGCCCTCAATACGCTTCTCTCCTTTTTCCTTTTCGAGGCTTCCCCGCACATGTCGGCCGAGGCCAAGTCCCGCCTTTTCGCGGACATCTCCTCGGCCCAATCCGAGGGGGCGAGCTGATTCCGCCGACCCCCACCATAGGAGGTCTTCCATGCTTCCCTTCCTGATGGCCCTGTCGTTGCTGTTCCAAACCGCCCCATCCCCCCAGGACCCGCCCTTGACCCACCGGCAGGTCGCCCAGGCGCACCAGGCGGGGGTAACCACCCAGGGGTTGCTCAACATGATCACGGCCCACTCCTCGGTGGCCCCCGCCACGGAGGAGGAATTGCTCTCGCTCATGCAAAGCGGCGTCCCGGCAGAGGTCGTGGACGCCTACCGGGCCCGGATGGTCCCTCCCCCGGCATCGCCCCCGCCGGCGGACCCCGGCGGCCCTGACGACCCCCGCCTGGCCGATATCGTCAGGCTGGTCCGCACCGGCCTGTCGCAGGACCTGATCGCCCGGCAAATCCGTTCTTCCAAGGAGATCTACCGGCTCAGCGTCAACGATCTGGTGTACTTGAAGGACAACCAGATCCCGGAGGCCGTCATCGGGGAATTGATCGCGTCCGCCTCCCGCCCCGTCGCCGTCGCCCCCCCCTCGCCCGCCTCGTTCGGCCCCCTCCTCCGGATGACCGGGCTCCTCCGGAAGGACGCCCCGGGGACGTTGAAACTCACGGACAACCGCATGGAATGGCTGGACGGGAAAAAGGCCGACCGCAATTTCGCCGTCCAGCTCTCCTCGGTCAAGGAGGCATGGCTGGAATGCACGCCCAGGCCGCAGGGCAACTTCTGCTACGCGATGGGGTTGGAACTCTTCAACCGCGACAAGTACGAGTTCCGTGATCTGTCCTGGGAGTCGGGCGGCAACGAACAGGTGCTGGCCGTCTTCGAGGCCCTGAAAAAGGACCACCCGCTCATCGTCTTTCACGAGCGCGTCAAGTAGCGCCCCGGCAACTCCCCCGTTTTCCATCCCTTCCGCCGTTGGCCGCCCACCGGCAGGACTCCGCTATCCCGGTCCTGTCCTTTCGGGCGTCCATTTGTCTCCCATCGAAGGGCCCTTCCCCGGCGCGATAAGTCACGCCAAGGAGGGCGGGACGCGGTGAAACGCGTACTTTTCGCTTCCTTAACGCTTGCGCAATGGATCATTTCAATAGACATATGAAGAATTAGTATAATTTGCGGTATGATTTATTGCTTGATGAGCAGAAATAGCAAAATAGAAATATGAAAATATTGCCATTATACTAAATCATAAGACTATCTTTGCTTTTTCTACAGTAGATATTGTTTGTTTTCTTGATTTTAGTTGTTTTGTTATATCATGTTATGGCGTAATTGCGCATAGGCACTTCCGTTATTGTTAATTCTACAGTAAATATTCGCCGAGTCACCCATCCGCACCATCTGGGATCTCCTCCTGATCCGCGTTCCGGCGAAAGGAATTTCTTTTTCTTTGGCCCCTCCCATCGGAGAAACGGCAACCTGACGCAAACCGCTGGACGAAATCCACCGGGATGCTCTTTTGTGTAGAATGCTTCATTATTCGCGGCATAAATATCAATCGCCGGTTGAAAGGGCGATATATCTACCGTAGATATTCTATGACAAATATTTTACAAGGATGGAAAGCTCCGGCCTCACTGCCTCGTTCCTGATTGTACTCCGGATAATCTACTGGAGATTATCGGAGTTGCCCCTCCTCCTGGAGCTTGCCCACCGTGATCTTCTTCGCCAATTCCACTCCAGGTTGGTCGAAGGTGGATACACCGAGCCGCAGCGAGGTGAAATGGGTAAGGATCATGAGCATGGCGAGCGATTCACCCGCCGAAAAGGCATTCTTCCGGTCGAAGCCGAGGAAGAGGCGATCCGCGCCCCGCTCCCCGAGGGCCTCGAAGACCCCCTGGCAGGCGGCCTTGAGGTAGGAGGAGAGGGGAATTCCCCTGGTGCCGCTCCCGAAGGGCCCCAGATCGGGGACGATCCGCTTCCCTTCGGGACCCGCCCAGACCCAGACTACGGCGGACTGGGGGACATCAATGAGCATCTGCAGGATGGAGTGCTGGTCGGCGGTCCCGACGGCCACAAAGGGCAGTTGGCCGAACTTTCCGTCCTTGCCCAGCGACTCCGCCCATAACTGTTGAAACCACCGTCCGAGCGTCCGCAGGTGGCTGCCGTAGACGAAGAGGACCAGCGGCGAGAAGGGGCGTCCCAGGAGCACCTGGGCGGCTGCGGTTATGGGGTTTTTCCCGAGCGGCGCCTCCAGGAGGTCGAACCCCTCTTTCGCCCCCTCCAGGAGGGCGTCCACGTCGTAGCCGGCGAAGAGGAGGGGAAAGGTGCCCACCGTGGAGAACGCCGAAAAACGCCCGGAAAGGTCGGCCGGCATGGGAAGAACGGCCGCCTTCTCTTTTGCCGCCCATTTCCCCAGGGGGCTGTCCGGGGAGGCGGTCAGCATCACCACGAATTCCCCCGCCCGCTCCCCATGGGTCGCCTTGAGGGGCTCCCACAGGAGCGACAGCATGGTCATGGTCTCAAGGGTGGTGCCGCTTTTGGAGATGGCCAGAACCCCCCAGGTCCCCTTTTTCACCAGTTTGCGGGCCTGTTTGAGGCGGGCCTCCTCGGGATTGTCCAGGAAGTACAGGGACTTCGAGGGACGGATGAACTCGGTGATGGCCTCGGTCCCCAGGATGGAGCCCCCCATCCCGATGACGATCAGGTTGGGAAAGACCTTCCGTTTGGCCTCGGCCAGGGCCCGGGCCCGGTCCAGCCCCTCGCGCTCCACGACCACCCGCATGTAAGGGGGGTTCTCCCGGCGGATGCGCGAGAGGGCCTCCCGGTCGGCCTCGGGTTGGGTCAGCGGAATGGAGGGGGGGGAGGGGAGCAGTTTGGGCATGGAAGGCCTCCTTCGGTTCTCGGTCCCGGGACCCGGGATCTACCAGCGGATCCCCGCCTTCTTGATGTCGGCGAGGAAGTTCTCCAGGCCGATGTCGGTCAGGGGGTGCTTGAAACACGCCTGAAGGACCTTGAAGGGGACGGTGGCGATGTGGCACCCCATCATGGCGGCCTGCTTCACATGGTCGGGGTGGCGGACGGAGGCGGCGATGACCTCGGTCTCGAACCCGTAATTGGCGAACATCTCCAGGATCTGGGCCACCAGCTCCATGCCGTCGTGCCCGATGTCGTCGAGCCGCCCCACGAAGGGACTGACATAGGCGGCCCCGGCCTTGGCGGCCAGGAGGGCCTGGTTGGGAGAGAAAACGAGGGTCACGTTGACCGGGATGCCCAGGCCGTGGAGCGTGCGGGTGGCCTTGAGCCCCTCCGGGGTGAAGGGGACCTTGATGACCACGTTGGTCCCCAGATCGGCCAACACCTTGGCCTCCTCCACCATGGCGCCGGCCTCGGTGGCCAGCACTTCGCAGGAGACGGGGCCGGGCACGATGGCCAGGACCTCCTTGAGGGCCTCGCGGTAGGGTTTCCCCTCCTTGGCGATGAGGGAGGGATTGGTGGTGACGCCGTCCACCAGGCCCCACTCCAACCCCTTTTTCAGCTCGTCGACGGCGGCCGTATCGAGAAAGATCTTCATTTACTCCTCCGGTTCTTCGTCTTTTTCGGCCAGCATGGCGATGGCCGTCACTCGGTCCTCGGCCTCCAGGTCCACGATGCGGACGCCGCGGGCGCTGCGGTGGTACCGGCTGATGGACTTGATGGGGGTGCGGATGATCTTCCCCCCCTCCGAGATGACCATCAGTTCGTCGCGGTCGGTGGTGTCCAAGACCCCCTCCACTTCGCCGTTCTTCTTGTCCACCTTGACGTTGATGATCCCCTTGCCGCCCCGGTTCTGCAGGCGGTACTCGGCAATGGGGGTCTTTTTGCCGTATCCCCGGGCGCAAACGGCCAGAATGTCCCTCTCGTCGGCCACGACCACCATCCCCACCACGGCGTCCCCCTCGCGCAGGCGGATCCCCATGACGCCGGCCGCCACGCGCCCCATGGGGCGCACCTGGTCCTCGGTGAAGACGATGGAAAAGCCCTGCCGGGTGGCCAGGAAGATCTTGGCGTCCTTCGGGAGGGGCCGGACGCCGATGAGATCGTCCCCCTCCTCGACGACGATGGCCTGGATCCCCCCCTTGCGCACGTTGGAATAGGCGTCGAGGGGGGTCTTCTTGACCTTGCCGTTCTTGGTGGCGAAGAGGAGGTGCCGGTCGGCTTCGAAGTCCCGCACGTTGAGGACGGCGGAGATGGTCTCCCCCTCCTGCAACTGCACCAGGTTGACGATGGCGGTCCCCTTGGCGGCGGACCCCACCTCGGGGATCTCGTACACCTTTTTCCAGTAGAGGCGCCCCTGGTGGGTGAAAATGAGGACGAAGTCGTGGCTGGAGGCCACGTTCATCTGCTGGACGAAGTCCTCCTCGTGGGTGGTCATCCCGATCCGCCCCTTCCCGCCCCGGCGCTGGGCCCGGTAGAGGGTGAGGGGGGTGCGCTTGATGTAGCCGCCGTGGGAGAGGGTGATGACCATGTCCTCCTCGGGGATGGTGTCCTCGAGGGTGATCTCGGGCTGGAGGTCCACGATCTGCGTCCGCCGGGGGTCGCCGTATTTTTCCTTGAGGTCCTTCAACTCCCTGGCGATGATCCCCCGGACCTTCTCCTCGGACTCCAGAATGGCCTCCAATTCGGCGATGAGCTTCATGATGGCCCGGTATTCCTCCAGGATCTTCTGCCGTTCCAGGCCGGTGAGTTTCTGGAGGCGCATGTCCAGGATGGCATTGGACTGGATCTCGGAAAGCTTGAAGTTGGTCATCAGCCCCAGCCGCGCCTCCTCGGGGTTGCGGGAGGCCCGGATGAGTTTGATGACGGCGTCCAGGTTGTCCAGGGCGATCTTAAGCCCCTCCAAAATATGGGCCTTCTCGCGGGCTTTCTTGAGATCGTAGACGGTCCGCCGGTAGATGACCTCCTTGCGGTGGGCCAGGAAGCTCTCGAGGAGCTCGCCCAGCGCCATGATCTTGGGCCGGCGCCCCGCAATGGCCAGGAACTGGATGTTGAAGGTGGACTGGAGCTGGGTGTGCTTGTAGAGGAAGTTGAGGACCACCTCCGGCGCTACGTCCTTCTTGAGGTCCAGGACCACCCGGATCCCCTCGCGACTCGATTCGTCGCGCAGGTCGGCCACCCCGTCGAGGCGCTTCTCCTTGATGTGCTCGGCGATGGCCTCCACGAGCTGGGACTTGTTGACCTGGAAGGGGAGTTCGGTGACGACGAGGGACTGCTTGCCCTCCTTGGCGGGGTGGGTCTCCACCACCGCCCGGGCCTGGACCTTCAGGCTCCCCTTCCCGGTGGCGTAGGCCTGCCGGATCCCCTCCCGGCCGTTGATGATGCCGCCGGTGGGGAAATCGGGGCCGGGGACGACCGCCAGGAGGTCCTCGGCGGTGTACTTCTTCTTCGTCAGGACGATGAGGCAGGCGTCCACCAGCTCCCCCAGGTTGTGGGGGGGGATGTTGGTGGCCATTCCGACGGCGATGCCGGAGGAGCCGTTGGCCAGGAGGTTGGGGAACCGGGAGGGGAGGACGGTGGGCTCCAGGAGGGAGCCGTCGTAGTTGGGCGCCCAGTCCACCGTCTCCTTGTCGATGTCCTCCTTCAGCAACTCCTCGGCCAGGGGGGTGAGGCGCACCTCGGTGTAGCGCATGGCCGCGGCCGAGTCTCCGTCGAGGGACCCGAAGTTGCCCTGTCCGTCGATGAGGGGGTACCGCATGGAGAAGTCCTGCGCCATGCGGACCAGGGCGTCGTAGATGGCCTGGTCTCCGTGGGGGTGGTATTTGCCCATGCAGTCGCCCACGATGCGGGCCGACTTCTTGTAGGGCTTGTTCGAGAGGTTCCCCTGCTCGAACATGCCGTAGAGGATGCGGCGGTGGACGGGCTTGAGGCCGTCGCGGACATCGGGCAGGGCGCGCCCGACGATGACCGACATGGCGTAGTCCAGGTACGACCGTTTGATCTCGTCTTCGATGCTGATCGGGATGATGTTCTTCATGGGTCAGATGTCCAGGTTCCGCACCCTGAGGGCGTTGGTCTCGATGAACTCCTTGCGGGGCTCCACCAGGTCGCCCATGAGGACCGTGAAGAGGCGGTCGGCCTCCACGGCGTCATCCACCGTGACTTTCACCAAAAGCCTCCGGTCGGCGTCCATGGTGGTCTCCCACAACTGCTCGGGGTTCATTTCGCCCAAGCCCTTGTACCGCTGGATCGAGAGCCCCTTCTTGGCCTTGTGCATCAGCGCCTCGTAGCCGGCGGCCAGGGAGGGGTGCTCCACGCCATCCACCTCGACGGACGAGGCGAGGAGGGAGGCCAGGCGGCCGTGGAGCTGGACGAGCTTGCGGTATTCGGGGGATTCCACCAGGTCCTGGTTGACGCGGCTGAGGTGGGGCTGTTCGGGCTTGTCCTTGTAGAGGAGGACCAGGCCGTTCTCGCTCTCCTGGACGGCCTGCACCTCCACGAACCCCGCCCCCCTCATGGCCTCGGCCAGCGATTTGATCTCGCGGGCGTCGTGGAAGAACTGGGATTCCTTGAACCCCAGTTGGAGGAGCAGTTCCACGCCCGCTTTCGTCGCCCCGTGGTGGACCAGGTACTCCAGCGCATCCGAGTACTCCTGGAAGTCCTTGAGCAGGCGGAGCAGCTCCTCGCCTTTGAACCCCTTCCCGTCGTCGGTGCTCAGCCGGACGTCTTCCCTCAGCCGGTTGAGGAGGAACGCGTGAAGGTCCTTCTCGGCGAGGCAATAGGTGGTGCTGTTGCCGCGGGCCACCCGGTAGAGGGGGGGTTGGGCGATGAAGAGATGCCCCTTGTCCAGCAGGCCCGGCATGTAGCGGTAAAAAAAGGTCAGGAGCAGGGTCCGGATATGGCTCCCGTCCACGTCGGCATCGGTCATGATGACGATCTTGTTGTACCGCAGTTTGGTGAGGTCCATCCCCTCCTTGCCGTACCCGGCGCCGAGGGCGGCGATGATGGCCCGGATCTCGTTGTTGGAGAGCATCTTGTCCTCGCGCGCCTTCTCCACGTTGAGGATCTTGCCCCGCAGGGGGAGGACGGCCTGAAAGCGGCGGTCCCGGGCCTGCTTGGCGCTCCCTCCGGCCGAGTCGCCCTCGACGATGAAGAGCTCGGCCCGCTCGTTGGACTTCTCCTGGCAGTCGGCCAATTTGCCCGGCAGGGAGGTGGAGTCGAGGGCCCCTTTCCGGCGGACCAGTTCCTTGGCCTTCCGGGCGGCTTCGCGGGCCCGCGCCGCGTCCACCATCTTGTCCACGATCTTCCGCCCCACCCCGGGGTTTTCCTCCAGAAAGCGGCGCAGTTTCTCGTTGAGGGCCGACTCCACCCACCCCTTGACGTAGGACGAAACCAGCTTGTCCTTGGTCTGGCTGGAGAACTTGGGGTCGCCGATCTTGAGGTTGATGACCGCCGTCAGCCCCTCCCGGATGTCGTCGCCCGAGAGGTTCTCTTTCAGGTCCTTCACCAGCCCCTTTTCCTCGGCGTAGGCGTTGACGGTGCGGGTCAGGCCGGCCCGGAACCCCTGGACATGGGTGCCGCCGTCGCCGTTGGAGATGTTGTTGGTGTAGGCGAAGAGGGTCTCGGTGTAGGTGCCCGTCCACTGGAGCCCGATTTCAAGCTGTTCCTCCACGCCGTCGTGGACATGGGTGTCCTGAATGAAAATGGGCTTGGGGTGCAGGGGCTCCTTCTTTTCGGTCAGGTACTCGACGTAGGAAACGACCCCCCCCTTGTACTTGAAGGAGGCCTCCTTGTCGTCCCGCTCGTCCTTGATCGAGACCTCGAGCCCCGCGGAGAGGAACGCCAGTTCGCGCAGACGCCGCACCAGGATGTCGAAATGGAACTCGGTGGAGGTGAAAATGTCGGGGTCGGGGCTGAAGGTCACCTTCGTGCCGCTCCGCTTGGCCTCTCCCACCTTCTTGAGGGGGGCCTGGGGCTTCCCCCGGACGTATTTCTGGACGAAAATGCCGCCGTCGCGGCGGATCTCCAGGTTGAGTTCGCTGGACAGGGCGTTGACCACGGAGACGCCGACGCCGTGGAGGCCGCCGGAGGCCTTGTAGGAGTTGTGGTCGAACTTGCCGCCGGAGTGGAGTTCGGTCATGATGATCTCCACCGTCTCCCGCTTCTCCACGGCGTGCATCCCCACGGGGATCCCCCGGCCGTTGTCGATGACGGTAACCGAGTTGTCGCGGTGGATGACCACCTGGATGCGGTCGCAATGCCCCGCCTGGGCCTCGTCCACGGCGTTGTCGAGAAGTTCGAAGACCATGTGGTGCAGGCCGGTGCCGTCGTCGGTGTCCCCGATGTACATGCCGGGGCGCTTCCGGACGGCGTCCAGCCCTTTCAGCAGTTTGATGCTTTCGGAAGTGTATTCGCTGCTCATACCTTTTTGCGGACCTCTCCTTGACGGATGGCGCGGCCGGCTTGAAGCGCGGGAGGGCTACAGGGTCATCGGCATCAGGACATAGACGTGGTCCAGCGTCTCGTCCTGCGGGATGAACACCCCTTTGGAATTGGAGTCTTTGAGGTGGATCTTGATCGGGGTCGAGGGGACCGAGGCCAGGAAGTCCAGCAGGTACTTGGAGTTGAACCCGATCTGCACCTGTTCTCCCTGGTACTCCACTTCCATCGTCTCGATGGCTTCGCCGATGTCGGGATGGCTGCCGTCCAGCTTCAACTTGCCGGGGCTGAGGAAAAACCGGATGCCGTAGTATTTGCCGGATCCGAGGATGGAGACGCGTCGGACGGCCTCGAAGAAGGTGTCGCGATGAAGGCCCACCTCCTTCTCTCCGAATTGGGTGATATAGGCGGTATAGTCCGGGAATTTGTTCTGCAGTTTGCGGGCGATGAGTTCACGGTTCTGGAACCGGAAGGTGACGAACTGGTCCTGATGGCCGATGTGGCAGAATTCCTCACCCTCCATCTTGGTCAGCTCATGGCAGGCCTTGCGGGGCACGATCCCTTCGGGAAAGATGTAGCCCTTTTCCAGATCGGCCGGCAGGATGACCCTGTTGAGACGGTGGCCGTCCGTGGAGGCGAGTTCCAGCTTCCCGTCGGTCGACTTGAAACACACCCCGCCCAGCTGGTAACGGTACTCGTCCATGGAAACGGAGGGGATGGTCCGCACCAAAGCCCGTTGCAGGCTGCCGCACGATACCTTGATCCCCTGGCCATCGTCGCAACGGGGCACCTTGGGATAATCTTCCGGCGGCAGAATGGCCAGTTCGTAGTTGACGGCGCCCGCCGAAATGAGCAGGCGGCCGTTCTCCTTCAACTGGAGTTCCACCCGGTTTTCGGGGAGAAGGGCGAAAATCTCGGCCAGCTTGCTGGCCAGAACCGTGGCGCCCCCCTCCTTTTTCACCTCCGCCGGCACCCGGGCGTGATAGGTGACATCCAGGTCGGTTGCCGTCAGGTGGAGCGTGTTATTGTCCACACGCAGGAGCACGTTCACCAGAATGGCCACGGTGGTCTTCTTCTCCACGATGGCCTGGGTGATGGACAGTTCCTGCTGCATGAGATCGCGTTCGACGAAGAAATGCATTCGGCCTCCCGGAGCATTCATATTACACCTTTAATTATATCATAAAACTAAAAATAACTATAGTCCTGTGGAATGGCGGATGGAAAGGCATAAGGGGTTGTTTCCGTTCAAGATATCCGAAGGGGACGCCCTGTGGACGGGTTGTGGATATTATTGGAATTGCTCCATCAGCTCATCAAGCGCTTTCTTGACTTCGCCGTTTTTTTGCCGGATTTCCTCTATTTTTTCCACAGAATAAATAACCGTTGAGTGATGTTTGTTGCCGAATAGCTTGCCGATCTCCGGATATGAAAGGTGGGTCAACCGTTTGATCATCCACATGCAGACCTGCCGGGGAAAAGAATAGGTTTTGGCGCTGTTCTTGCTTTTGAGGTCCTGCACCTTAAGCCCATAATAGTGGGCCACGGTGCGCAGGATCTCCTTCGGAGTGAGCATCGTGCTCTCCACATCCAGGACCCGTTGCAGGGCCTCCTGAGCGCAGGCCAGGGAAACCGCCTGATTGGTGAACGAGGCGTAGGCGACGATGCGCCTGTAGAGCCCCTCCAGGTCGCGCACGTTGGAACGGACGTTTCGGGCGATGAAAAGGCAAACATCGTCCGGCATGGGGTTGCCGTCCTGTTCGGCCTTTTTCTTGACGATGGCCACCTTCATCTCCAGGCCCGGGGGCTGGATGTCGGCCAGCAGTCCCCCTTCGAACCGGCTCCGGAGCCGCTCCTGAAGTTCATTGATGTCCCGGGGAAGATGGTCGGAAGCCAGGACGATCTGCTTGCGCGCCTCGTGGAGAAGGTTGAAAAGGTGGAACAGCTCGTCCTGCGTCGTTTTTTTCCCGGTGAGGAACTGCACATCGTCCAGGAGGATCAGGTCGGCGGAGCGATAGGTTTGCCGGAATTCCATCAACTTCTGGTTTTTCAGGCTGTTGACCATGTCGGTATAGAACGAATCCACCGTGACATAGAGGACGCGCATCCCGGATTGCCGGACGCAATGATTGCCGATGGCCTGCATCAGGTGGGTCTTGCCCAGGCCGGTGCCGCCGTACACAAAAAGGGGATTATAGGCCTTGGCGGGGTTTTCGGCCACGGCGCGGGCGGCGGCGTGGGCGAACTGGTTGCTCTCCCCGATGACGAAGGCGTCGAAGGTGTAGGCGGGGTTGAGGGTGTCGGGCAGGGGGAGGGCCGCCGGCTTGACGGGGGATTCCTCCACTTTCGCGAAGACGATGCCGTAGGGACGGCCGTAGGCGGCGGCCGCCGCCGCCTTCAGGGCGGGGAGGAAAGTCTCGCCCAGGACTTGGGAGAAGGTTTCGTTGGGGACGGATAAAATAAGGGAATCCCCCGCAAATCCGACGAACCGCACCGGCTTGATCCAATGGGCGAAATCGGCATCGCCGATGCTTTCCTTCAAAGCACGCTGGAAGGCATTCCATTTTTCCATAAGGGTGAGAAGCAGTATAGCCCTTTCCCCTCCCGCTGTCAACGGCCCCGGGACGGTCGGTCGGAAGGGGGGAGGATCAAGGCCGGCACGGAGCCGGAGGCATACCCCCCCCGTTGCCTCATGTAAGAATCTATTCGAAATGAGATTCGTTGCCTCACGGAAATTATACTCGAAATTCTTGGGTCAAATAGCGTCATAATCCACCTTGCGGGAGGGGGAGCCGGCCAAGGCGTCCAGTTGCTGTTGTAGCCCTTCAATGGCGCGTTTGAGGGCTACCGGATTGAGGCGGTCATAGAGGCGCCGCAAGCGCCGTTTGGCCTCCGAGGAGATGTGGGGCGAGGTTACGAGGCGCTCCAGCGGTGTTTGAGCGCGGTCATAGTGCTTGGTAACGCGGGCTCCCTGGCGCACCTTGTCAACCAGCTTCATGCTGGGCTGGAAACAGTTGGAGTAGAGCCGCAAGGAGCGATAGAGCGTGTTGAGCAGGGTGACGGCCTCGGGGGTGTCGTACCGGGCATACCCCACGGTCCGGCGGACGATGGACCAGTTTTTCTGCTCCACAAAGCAGGTGTCGTTTTTGCGGTAGGGGCGGGCCCGGGTGAAAGTGATCTGCTCGCCCTCGCAGTACCGCAGCAATTCCTGGTTGATGAATTCACTGCCATTGTCGGAATCGATGCCCAGAAGCGGAAACGGCAGCCGCCGGCGGATCGCCTGGAGCGCCTGCAGGACCCACCGCTGGGCTTTGGTGGGCACCGCCTGGGTTTCGGTCCACCCGGAGGCCACGTCGGTCACATCCAGCGTCTGGGCGAACTCCCCGCGGGCCTGTCCTCCATCATGCCCCACCAGGTCGATCTCCACAAACCCCGGCCGTTGATCGCTCCAGTCGGCAAAGGTCCGGATGGGGATCTGGGATTTCAACAGGGTCCCGGGCTTGGTCCGGGCCTGGCTTCGGAGCGATAGGCGGGCCTTCTGATCCGCCAGGAGTCGGTCGATCGTGGCCGGGCTCAGGCGCTGTAACTTCTGCTGGACAACCGGTGGTGCCTTCAGTTCCCCGCAGTGCTCCAGTTTGGGGATCAGCCTCGGCAGGAGCGGGGCCAGCCGCTTGCCGCAGGGATAATCCATCCACTCCCAGATCCGCTTCAGCGCCTCCCGCACCCGGGCGTCATACACCCGCCTCGACCGGCGCCGAAAGGGGCGTACCACCCGGCCGTCCCCTTCCGCCACCACCTCCGCCAGATGTCTTAGCACCGTCGCCACGTAGCTGCGCTGGTATCCCAACAGCGTCACCGCTTCGTCCAGCACACTCGCTTTCTCTTTCTTTTTCAAGCCTTTGTAGCGGCGAGCCCACGCTCGTAGAATCTCTTTTCGCGTCTTCATGTCCAGAATTTTCATCGGAGCCTCCCATGATTGCTAACCGGGAAACTCCTGCCTCCTTTCGACTTGATTCTTCCGTGAGGCAACGATTACTATTCGAGTAGATTTTAGATGAGGCAATTCGCCCCCTTGATATTCCATGGGGTTTTAGTGTATTCTATGACGCTATTCGACTCATTTAGGAGGTTGTTCCATGAAAAGGACCTATCAGCCCAACAACCGGAAGCGCAAAAAGGTTCACGGGTTCCGGGCCCGCATGAAGACCAAGGCCGGCCGGAACGTCTTGGCGCGGCGGCGCGCCAAGGGGAGGAAGAGGCTGGCCGTTTGACGGAGGCCTCCTTTGCCTCGGGGCGCCGGCTGCGGGGGAGGCGCGCTTTTTCCGAAGCGTTTCGCCAAGGCATCCGCGTCACCGGAGCTTCCATGACCCTGATTTTCCAGCCCAAAACGGCCCAGCCCCTGCGGCCGGGGGTGGTTGTCTCCGGGCGGGTGAGACCGCACGTCAGGCGCACTTTATTGAAGCGCCGTCTGCGGGAGCTGGTGCGCCTCCACGGCGTTCTCCTGCCCTCCGGCGGCTCCCTGGTCATTCTCTACCGGGGGGATCCGGCCCGGCCGTTCGAGGCCCTCCACCGGGACTACCTCCGGATGCTGGGATCTCTGTCCCGATGCTGTCCCGCCTGAGCCTGACCCTACTGAAAGGATATAAGCGGTTCGTGTCCCCCCTACTTCCTCCGGCTTGTCGGTTCACCCCCACCTGCAGTGAGTACATGGCCGACGCCATCCGCATCCACGGGTTCGCCCGCGGGGTATGGCTGGGCCTGCGGCGCCTCCTGCGGTGCCACCCCTTCCACCCCGGAGGGCATGACCCCGTCCCCGAACTATGGAAAAAAGAGTCCTGATCGCCGTTGTTTTGTCGCTGTTGGTCCTGCTGGTGTGGGGGAAGTATTTCGCTCCCCCTCCGCCGGCCCCCGCCCCACCGGCCCCCGCCCCGGTTTCCGCCCCGGCGGATCCCGCCCCCGGGGCCGCTACCCCGGAAGCCTCCCCGGCGATGGGAGAGGCAGCACCCACCCTAATCGAAGTGGAGGCGGTGGCCGGGGTCGAAGAGCGGGAGGAAGTGCTGGAAAACGAGCACCTTCGGCTGCGCCTGAACACCCGGGGGGCGCGGCTTACCTCCGTTGCGCTCAAGAAATACAACGATTATGACGCCAACCCGCTCGAACTGGCGCCCGACTTCGTCACGGATTCTTATCCCTTCGACGTGGAATTTCCCGCCGACCCCGGCCTTCAGCGCGAGGCCCGCACCGCCCTTTTCGCCGTGGAGCGCCAGGGACAGGAACTGCGGCTGGTCTTCGGGAACGAGCGGATGCGGATCGTGCGCAGTTTTGCCCTCGACCGGGCCTTCGTGCAGGTGAGGATGGAGGTGTCCACCGCCCTTGCCACGCCGTGGAGCATCACCCTGGGTCCGGGGCTGAGGCCCCTGGACGAGCGGGAATCCGCAAACCGGTTTCTCCTTCCCGGCGGTCTCGTGTATTGGCGTGAAGGCAAGGTGGTTCGGCTGGGTCCCCAAAAGGTGAAGGAGCCGAAGGAGGTCCTCCTGGGAGGGGCCCTTTATGCCGGGATGGAGGATAACTATTTCGCCTCGGTCCTTTTCCCCAAAACCGGCCTGGACCGGGTCCGGGCCCAGGTCAGAAGGGATACGTTTCGGTCGGGGACCCTCACGCGCCCGTACCGGATGGAGATGCTTCCGGAGGGGTTGCGGGAACGGGTGAGGTGGGTGCCGGAGAAGCGGATCCTCGCGGTGCTGGGCCCCTTCGCCCCCGAGGAAGAGTCGGCCCTCCTCGCCGCTTGCGAAGGGGAGCGCGACCCGAAGCGGCTTCGCCGCATTTTGGACGCCGTAAACCCCCAGATGGAGCTCCGGTTCCCCGTTGAGGGGCCCCAAGCGGTCTTCACGGCGTACCTCGGCGCCAAGGACTACGATTTCCTCAAGAGGGAGAGCCCCCCCCTGGCCGCCCTGGTGGACCTGGGAACCTTCTCCTTCATCGCCCGGCCCCTCCTTTGGTCCCTCAAGGGGCTCCACTCCCTCATCCCCAACTGGGGGGTGGCCATCATCCTCCTGACCGTCTTCCTGCGGGTCCTGCTGTACCCGGTCAATCACAAGCAGATGGTCTCCATGAAGAAAATGCAGGACGTCCAGCCCAAGGTGGAGGCCATCAAGCGCAAGTACAAGAAATCGGCCAAGGACATGGAGGAGCGCAACAAGATGAACCAGGAGGTGATGGCCCTTTACAAGGCGGAGGGGGTCAACCCCATGGGCGGGTGCCTCCCGCTCCTGATCCAAATCCCCATCCTTTGGGCCTTTTACAACCTCCTCTCCGCCGCCATCGAGCTCCGGAACGCCCCCTTCATGCTCTGGATCACCGACCTCTCCGCCAAAGACCCGTGGTTCGTCACCCCCATCCTCATGGGGGGCGCCATGTTCCTCCAGCAGGCCATGACCCCGTCCACCGGGACGGATATGCAGAAGAAGATGTTCCTCCTGATGCCGGTCATCTTCACCTGGATGTTCCTGAGCTTCCCCTCCGGTCTGGTGCTCTATTGGCTGGTCAACAACATCCTGCAGATCCTCCAGATGTGGGTCTACTACCGGAGGGATCGGAAAGAGGCCGCCGCATGAACAAACGGACGTTTTCCGGCCGCACGCTCGACGAGGCCCTCGAGGGGGCCGTCCGGGAGTACCGCAAATCCCGCGACCAGCTCAACTACCGCGTCCTGGAGGACAAGCGGACCCTCCTCGGCCTGGAAAAGGTGGTCACGATCGAGGTGGTGGAGGAATCCATCAGCCCCTCCGTCCGCCTCCTCCTGAACCGCGTCATCCTGGGGGTGGGGCTCTCCCTCTCCTACGAGATCGAGGTGCAGGAAGAGATGGTGTTCGTGGACCTCAAGGGGAACGACCTGGGGCTGATGCTGAAGAACAACGGCGAACTGCTCGACGCGGTGCAGACGCTGCTGGCCCGCGTCCTCCATAAACAGGGATGGGAGGGGGGGTTGGAAGTGGACGGAGACCGGTTCCGGCAGAAACTGAGGGACCGCGTCCAACGCCTGGCGGTGGAACTGTGCAACAAAGCCAGGAGGGAAAACCGTTCCATAGCCGCCCAGCCGCTCCCGCCCCATCTGCGCAAGGTGATCCACCTGGCCGCGGCCAAGATCCCGGGGGTGGAGACCAAAAGCCAGGGCAGTGGCTACATCAAGCGCGTCATCGTTGCTCCGAAGAAGGGGTGAAACCGTCGCCGCCCCGGCCACGGCGCCGGGGCGGGCCGCCCTCGGCGTCGTCCGCATTTCGGGCCCGAAAGCCCTTGGCGCCATCCGATCCCTCGTCGGGCGCACCTTCGAGGACCGCCGTCCCGCCCTGGCCTCCCTCCCGGAAGCCGGGCGCGCCATGGTCACCTTCTATCGCGGCCCCCGCTCCTACACCGGTGAAGACCTGGTGGAGGTCGCCCTCCATGGCAACCCCCTCCTCGAGGAGGCGCTCCTCCGACGGCTCGGGGAGGAGGGGGTGCTGCCGGCCTTGCCGGGGGAGTTCACCTTCCGGGCGGTCCTCAACGGGAAGATGGACCTGGTGCAGGCCGAGGGGATCGCCGCCCTGATCGACGCGCAGACCCCCCTGCAGGTCCGGCGGGCCCTTGACGGCGCGAACGGCGCCCTGTCGGCCCGGCTGGGGGAGATCAAGGAGAAGATGACGGAAGCGATGGCGTGTCTCGAGGCCGCCATCGAGTTCCCGGAGGAGGGAACGCACGGGGAGGGGCCGGGCGCGCGGAAGGCCGTTGAAGAGGCCGCCGCCGCGGCACGGGCCCTGTCCGGATCCTGCCTCTCCGCCCCAGGGAGCGGAATTCCCCGCGTCAGCATCGCCGGCCCGCCGAACGCCGGTAAGTCCACTCTTTTCAACCGTTTGGCCGGGAACGAGAAAGCCATGGTGACCTCCGTGTCCGGAACGACGCGCGACGGGTTGATGGAGGAGGTGCGCATCGGGGGGCGCGCGGTCCTGATAGAGGATACCGCCGGTCTTTTTGCTTCCGAAGACCCCGTGACCGCCCTGGCCGCGGAGCGGGCCGAGGCCTCCCTCGATGGAGCGGAACGGATCATCTGGCTGGCGGATGCCAGCCGGCCCCGCGCAGGACAGGAGTTGGAGCGGGCCGCCGCGAGGTGGGGGGGGAGGGTCGCGGTGGCGGCCAACAAAGCCGATCTCGGCGTCCATCCGGATTGGACGGGCAAGGAGCCCGTGTTCTCCGGGTTGACGGGCGAGGGGATGGAGGGGGTGAGGGCCCTGTTGTCCGATTGGGCCGAGGCGGAAGAGCGCCGTCAGCGGGAGGCGGCCTTCTTCGTCAACTGGCGGCAGGAGCAGGCCCTGAAGCGGGTGGCGGACCACCTGGAACGGGCCGGTGAACTGGCGGGGACGGGGGCCTTGGAGCTGGCGGCCCAGGAGGTCAACGACGGCGCGGCCGTCCTGGCCGACCTCGCAGGGGAGATCCCCTCGGAGGCGGTCCTGGACCACATTTTCGCCTCTTTCTGCATCGGGAAATGAAGAAACGGTGTGTGGTCATCGGGGGCGGGCACGCCGGCATAGAGGCCGCCGCCGCCGCGGCCCGCATGGGAGTCCCCACCGTCCTGGTCACGATGGCCGTCGAGGCCATCGGAAGGATGAGCTGCAACCCCGCCATCGGGGGGGTGGCCAAGGGGAACCTGGTGGCGGAAGTGGACGCTCTGGGCGGGTTGATGGGCCGGGCCGCCGACGCCGCCGGCATTCAGTTTCGGATGCTCAACCGTTCGCGCGGCCCCGCGGTGTGGGGGCCGAGGGCGCAGGAGGATCGGGAACGGTACGCCCGATGGATGCGCCGGGCCCTCTTGTCCATTCCGGGATTGGAGGTGCGGCAGGGGGTGGCGGAGGCGGTGCGGACGCGGGCGGGAAAGGTTTCGGGGGTGGATCTGGCGGGAGGAGAGCGCCTTGGGGCGGAGGCGGTGGTGGTCACGGCCGGAACCTTTATGAACGGCGTCATACACATCGGTGAAAATCACCATTCCGGCGGAAGGGCCAACGAGCCAGCCTGCGCGGGGTTGTCGGATTCTCTCCGGTCGCTCGGCCTGCGCATGGAGCGGTTCAAAACCGGCACCCCCCCCCGGGTCCTGGCCTCCAGCGTCGATTTTTCCCGGTTGGAAATCCAGATTGGGGACACCGTCGGCGTCCCTTTCTCCATGCGCACGCGGCGCATCCTCCGTTCCCGGGTCCCCTGCCACATCACCCACACCCACCCGGCGATCCACGACCTCATCCGGGAAAACCTTGCCGCGTCGCCTCTCGTCGCCGGGCGCATCACCGGGACCGGTCCCCGGTACTGTCCCTCCCTCGAGGTGAAGGTCATCCGGTTCGGCGGGCGCGAACGGCATCAGATCTTCGTGGAGCCGGAGGGGCTGAGGCACCCGGAGGTGTACCTGAACGGCTTTTCCATGAGTTTGCCCGTGGAGATCCAGGAGCGGGCGGTCCACCTCCTGCCGGGATTCGAACGGGCCATCGTTTCCCGCCCCGCCTATGCCATCGAGTACGACTACGCCGACCCGACACAGTTGGACGCGGCCCTTCAGGTGCGGACGGTCCCGGGGCTCTATCTGGCCGGACAGGTGAACGGGACCAGCGGATACGAGGAGGCCGCCGCCCAGGGGATCATGGCGGGGATCA